>DASXJB010000125.1:0-13697 GCA_036497645.1 Xanthobacteraceae bacterium | reverse complement strand
TCGATGAACCAGCGCAGCAGCCGCATCCAGATTTCGTCCTTGCCGACCGAATCTTCGATGCCGTGTTCCAAGCTCGGATTGTCGTTGACTTCCATCACGACAATGCCGCTCTCGGTTTGCTTGAGGTCGACGCCATAGAAGCCGTCGCCGATCGGCCGCGCCGCGCGCACGGCGATGTCGATGACTTCGCGCGGGGCCTGGTCGAGACCGAAAGCGCGGAAGCCGCCTTCGTGCGAGGAGCCGTCCGGCCGGTATTTCACGACCTGCCAATGCCCGCGCGCCATGCGGTATTGGCAGACGAATAGCGGCTCGCCGGCGAGAACGCCGACGCGCCAATCGAAGTCGGTCGGCAGAAATTTCTGCGCCAAAAGTAGATCGGTTTCCTCGAACAGTTCGTCGCAGATGCGGTTGAACTCGGCGGGCGAAGCGATCTTGTGCACGCCGCGCGAAAACGAACCGTCCGGAATTTTCACGACCAGCGGCAAACCGAGCTCGTCGATCGCTTTATCGAAGTCGGTGTCCTCGGCGAGAATAACGGTGGGCGGCGTCGGCACCTGGTTCTGCTGCAACAGCTCAACCAAAAAGACTTTATTGGTGCAGCGGATCATCGAGATCGGATCGTCGATGACCGGCATGCCCTCCTGCCAGGCGCGGCGCGCGAAACGGTAGGTGTGGTTGTCGATCGACGTGGTCTCGCGGATGAACAGGCCGTCGAATTCGGCCAGCTCGGCGAGTTGGCGTTTGGTGATCGGCTCGACGTCGACCGACATTTTTTCGGCGATGCGGACAAAGTGCTTGATCGAATCGGGCGACGACGGCGCGGTCTTCTCGTTCGGATCATAAAGCACCGCGAGATCGTATTTGGCGACCGAGCGCGCTTTGGGGTCACGCCATTCACGCTTGGTGTGATTGTGCAAGGACTCGCGGAAGAATTCGGCTTCGCCGTTGGCGAGCCGCGTGATGGCGCGCGGCCGGATGCGGTCGATGGAGAGCCACTTGCCGCCGGTCTCGATAATCACTTCGAGGGCCGGACAGCGGAACCAGTCGAATAAGAGCCGGCCGAACGGCTCGAAGCGGTCGTCGCAGGCGATGCCGAAGCACACCAAGAGCTTAAACTCGCCCTCATATTGAAAGTCGGCGCGCCGGGCGCAGCGATTCAGCTCTTCCTCGAGGTCGGGAAGCGCGTGCTCGTAGAGCTTTTGTTCGCGCAATTCGAGCATGGTCTCGACGGTGGGCACGACGCGGTGGCCGCGCGCTTCCGCCAACAGCGAGGCGTAATAGCCCTTCGATTGGTAGGCGTAGGAACGGGCGAGATTGACGAGCTTCGGCCGCCCTACCTCGAACAGGCGCGGGCGCGCCAGATACTCGCTTGTGGTGATGACCTTGTGATGGGTCTCGGCGTTCGGCAGGTCGCGGGACTGATCGACAAGGATGACCCAGCCGGTCATGGGCGGGCCCCTTTCAGGTCGAAGCCAACATGTGACGTGAGACCGATCATGCGGTTGATGTCAGGCGCGGCACGCGGTGGTCATAGCGGGAATTGGAGAGAATGGCGACTGCACGTAAAAGACTCATGAAGGTTGGCGCGGTTCCTTGCCGAGCGCCTTTTCAAGGCGGAGGGCGTCGATGCGGCCCCCATAATACCCCGGCGCGCACCCGACGCGATGATAACCGCATAACTCGTAAAGCGCGATTGTTCCTCGATCGTCGGCCCGCACTTCGAGCCGCATGGCTTTGCGGCCGCGTCTGGCGGCGTCCTTCTCGGCCGCCGCGACCAGCTTTCGCGCTAATCCGCGCCGGCGGAAGAGGGCAGCGACACCGATCGAATATATCCGCGCGGCAAGAGAGTTGGCGCGGTACAGAACGAGTAGATAACCGGCAATCTGCGCGCCGGCATCGGCGACGATAAAGGTTGCGCTCGGTGAAGTGAGCAGCCGCCGAAAACTCGCACGCGAAATGAGATGCCCGGCAAAAAGCCGGCTGTTAAAGATCTCGTGTTCGAGCGCTACCAAGGCGTCAAGATTGCTTCGGCGCCCGCGGCGGAGCCTGAGGGCGGCAGTGCGCCCGGCGCTTCGGCGGGTCACGCGATCTGCCCCTGCAAATGGCCCCGCTCGATGCGGTCGAGCAATGCTTCCAGCCGATCGAGACGATCCGCCTGACCCGGCGGCTTATCCCAGCGCAGCCGGTTGATGCGCGGGAATCGCATCGCCAGACCCGATTTGTGACGCGACGATCGCTGCAGGCCTTCGAACGCCACTTCCAAAACGAGGCCGCGATCAGGTTCGTGAACGACCTCGCGAACCGGACCGAACCGCTCGATCGTGTTTCGCCGCACGAAACGATCGATTTGCAACAGCTCCTCGTCGGTAAAACCGAAATAGGCCTTGCCCACCGGCACCAGCTCGTCGCCGTCCTCGCCCTTGGTCCAGATCCCGAACGTGTAGTCGGAATAATAGGACGAGCGCTTGCCGTGCCCGCGCTGCGCATACATCAACACGGCATCGATGATGAAGGGATCGCGCTTCCATTTCCACCACAGGCCCTTGGGCCGGCCCGGCAAATAGAGCGCGGCGCGCGCTTTGAGCATGACGCCTTCGACCGCCGCGGCGTCGGGACCGGCGCCGGCCGCGCTGGGATTTTTTCTCGCCGCGATCAGTTCGTCCCAGCCGCGGAATGCAATGAGCGGCGACAAGTCGATCCGTTCATCGTTGAGCCGCGCAACGAAGCGTTCGAGCCGGGCCCGCCGCTCGGCAAACGGCTGCTCGCGCAAATCCTCCTCGCCGTCGGCCAGAAGATCATAGGCGCGCAGATGCGCGGGAAATTCCGTCATCAGCTTGGCGGTAACGGTTTTGCGGTTGAGCCGCTGCTGCAGCACGTTGAACGTCTGCACCCGGCGATCGCGCATGATCAAAAGTTCGCCGTCGACCGCGCCCGGCAAGCGCAGTGCCTCAAGAAGATCGGGGAAGCTCTTCGAAATTTCCTCGCCGGTGCGCGAGTAAAGCCGCGCGACCAGCCTGCCGTCGGGGTTGTCTTCTCTGCCGGCGACCGCCTGCACGCGGATACCGTCCCATTTCCACTCCGCCATGAAGTCGGCCGGGTTCAGCGCGGCGAGATCCGCATCATCGAGCGCATGCGCCAGCATCGGCGGCCGGAACGGTGCCGGATCGCCGCTGGCCGGCTTGTCAGCGCGCCCCTCCAGCCAGGAAAATAATTCGCGGTAGGGCGGGCTGAGCGCGGGCCAGATCACCTCGACGTCGTGAACGTCCTTGTCGCCGAGCGCGGCGACCGCGGCCTTGGCCAGCCGCGCCGACACGCCGACCCGTAAGCCGCCGGTGACGAGCTTGATCAGCGCCCAGCGGCCGGTCTCGTCGAGCGCATCTAGCCAGCGCGCCAGCTGCTGCGGCAATTGGGCCTTGCCCAGCCTCGCCAAGGTTTCGATGACCTGCGTGAGGGTGAGATTGTCCCCTTGTGGGGAGGGGTGAGGGGTGGGGGTCGGCAAGGACAGCGCAATGATCGGCACTTGCGCTTCACCAGTGGACCCCCCTCCCTTACCCTCCCCCACAAGGGGGGAGGGAAATTGCTTCGTCGGCCACATCAGTGCGACGGTCTCGGATAGATCGCCGACGTAATCGTAAGAGAGCTCGAACAGAACCGGATCGGTTCGTTCGGTGATCAGGCTGCGGATCAGACCGGCTTTGGCATGCGGAAAGCTGAGCCCGCCGGTGAGCGCAGCGAGCGCCCAGCCACGCTCCGGATCGGCGGTGGAGCGAAAATAATCGATCATCAGCCGCAGCTTGTTGTTGCGGCTCGGCTCATAGGCGAGGCGATCGAGCAGCTCGGCGAAACGATTCATAACGCGTCTTCGCCGCCTTCATCGCCTTCCTCGTCACCGTAGCCAACGATGTCGAGCGGCCGCGCCTTCAAACCTTGCGTGGCGCACCAATGGATCAGCGCGTCCTCCTGGCCATGGGTGACCCAGATCTCGCCCGCGCCGGTTGCCGCGATGGTAACGGTCAGTCCATCCCAATCGGCATGGTCGGAAATCACCAGCGGCAGCGCGACGCCCTGCTGGCGCGCGCGGGCGCGCACCCGCATCCAGCCCGACGCGAAAGCGGCAACGGGGTCGGGAAAGCGCCGCGTCCACAGATCGTTCAAAGCCGAAGGCGGGCAAATCGTGATCGTGCCGGCGAGATCGGCCTTGGTGGTGCCGCGCGCGAGCCGCAACTCACCGAGCGCAATGCCGCGCTCAACGTAGTAGTTTGTGATTTTGTCCATCGCGCCGTGCAGATAAATCGGCGCGCCGTAGCCCGCTTTTCGCAGCAGCGCGATCAGCCGCTGCGCTTTGCCGATCGAATAAGCGCCGACGAGGTGTGCGCGCTCGGGAAACAGCGCCAGCGAATGCAGAAGCTTGCCAATCTCGGCGTCCGGCTCGCCATGACGAAACACCGGAAGTGCGAACGTCGCCTCGGTGATGAAAAGGTCGCAGCGCACGAGTTCGAATGGCGCGCAGGTTGGATCGACGGTCGGATCGGTGGTATTTTTGTAATCGCCGGAGGCAACCACGCGCAACCCATCCACTTCGACTGCAACCTGCGCCGATCCGAGGATATGCCCGGCGGGGTGCAGCATAATCTTCGCGCCGGCAAGATTGACGGTTTCGCCGTAAGCCAAGGCCTGCGTGGCGCCGGCGAAATTCTCGCCATAGCGCAACCGCATCAGGTCGAGCGTCTCCTGCGTTGCCAACACGGCGCCGTGGCCGGCGCGGGCGTGATCGGAATGGGCATGGGTGATGACCGCGCGCTCGACCGGCCGGGTCGGGTCGATGTGGAATCCGCCGCGTTTGCAGCAAACGCCGGACGGCGAGGGGACGAGAATGTCTTCAGGTCGGATCACAAGTCATAAATAATCACGATCGAACCCGGCGCGAGCGTTCCAAGAGTTTTGCATGACCGATACCGGTCCCAATAGTGGCCCATTGTTTGTATCCTCCGGCGACCTTGTCAGCGACCGCCGTTACAAGGCCGCGGTCGAGCTCGCCGGCCGCGGCGATTTTGCCGCCGCAGCGGATGTTCTGATGCAAACCGTCGAGGCTGCGCCCAGCTTCGCCACCGCCTGGTTCGCGCTCGGCGCCATCCGCGACCGGCTCGGCGACCACGACGGCGCTGTGGCCGCGTTCCGTGCGGCGAGCCGCGCCGATCCGGACGATTATCACGGCGCACGGCTGCAGCTGGCGCGACTCGGTGCCGGCGCGAGAACGCCGGCGATGACCGAGCCCTATGTGCGGCGGCTGTTCGACCAATATGCCGGCCGCTACGACGCCGCGCTGACCGAACATCTGCACTATCGCGGCCCGGCGTTCCTTCGCGACGCGGTGAAATCCGCGCTGGAGGCGCTGGGGCGTCCGATGCGGTTTGAATCGCTGCTCGATCTGGGTTGCGGCACCGGGCTCGTTGGCCAGGTGTTTCGCCCCTTTGCCGCCCGGCTCGTCGGCGTCGATCTCTCCGCGGCGATGATCGCCCGCGCCGAAGCCAAAGGCGATTATGATCGGCTCGTCGTCGGCAATTTGGCGGCGTTTCTGTCTGATGAAATCGCCGAGGATGAGAAATGCGATCTGGTCCTCGCGGCCGACGTGTTCGGTTACGTCAACGACCTCGCTCCGCTGTTCGTCGATATCGTCCGCGTGCTGGCGCCGCGCGGCGTCGCCGCGTTCACCGTCGAGACGCATTCTGGCACCGGCGTCGCGCTATTGCCGACGCTGCGCTTTGCGCATGGCGAGCGCTATTTGCGCGATGCCATGGCCGTCGCCGGCTTGGAGCTGCTCGCCCTCGAACAAGCGGCGATCCGTACCGAGAAGGCCACGCCCGTGGCCGGCCTTGTCATCGTCGCAATTTCGGCGCGCACATGAGCATTGTTACGCCAGCGGCACCGGCCGAGCCTTGCTCGACCGCCGCTCGCCGTCCCGGCTAGGCTGCCGAGGTGAATTTGCTCGACCGCAATCCGCCGCTCCTTCCGGAAATATTTACGCGCTGGTTCGCCAGCCGCGGCTGGACGCCACGACCGCATCAGCTCGAACTCCTGGCAAAGGCGCAGGCCGGCCGTTCCGCGCTTCTGATCGCGCCGACCGGCGGTGGCAAGACGCTGGCCGGCTTCTTGCCGAGCCTGGTCGAATTGAGTGCGCTTTATCTCTCCCCGCGTGCGCGGAGAGGTCGACACACCGAAGGTGTGGCGGGTGAGGGGGCGTCGAGGTTTTTGCCGGACCAACACGCCCCCTCACCCGGTTCGAACTTGCGGTTCTCGCCACCCTCTCCCCGCGCGCGGGGTCTGCACACGCTCTACATTTCGCCGTTGAAAGCGCTCGCGGTCGATGTCGCGCGGAACCTTGAAATTCCGGTTGCGGAAATGGCGCTGCCGATCCGCATCGAGACGCGGACCGGCGACACGCCGGCCTCAAAACGCCAGCGGCAGCGCCGGCAGCCGCCGGACATGCTGCTGACCACGCCGGAGCAACTGGCGCTGCTTCTGGCGTCCGCCGATGCGCCCTATTTGTTCGGGACGCTCCGCCGCGTCGTTCTCGACGAGCTGCATGCGCTGGTCACCTCGAAACGCGGCGACTTGCTGTCGCTCGGGCTCGCCCGCTTGTTCCGCATCGCCCCGGAGCTGAGCAGCATCGGCCTCTCGGCAACCGTCGCCCAGCCAGACGATCTCTGCCGTTTCATGGTGCCGCAGCGTCACGGGCCGGCGCACGCCGATCTGATCGTGGCGGAAGGCGGCGCGGCGCCACAAGTGACGATGCTCGATAGCGACGAGCACCTGCCCTGGGCCGGCCATTCGGCGCGCTATGCGCTTGCCGAACTTTATGCGCTCATCAAGACGCACCGCACCACGCTGGTTTTCGTCAATACCCGCAGCCAGGCGGAAGGCATCTTCCAGGATCTGTGGCATCTCAACGACGACAATCTCGCCATCGCGCTCCATCACGGCTCGCTCGACGTGGCGCAGCGGCGCAAGGTCGAAGCCGCCATGGCGGCGGGCCGGTTGCGCGGGGTCGTCTGCACCTCCTCACTCGATCTCGGCGTCGATTGGGGCGATGTCGATCTCGTCATCAATGTCGGGGCGCCGAAGGGCGCCTCGCGCCTGTTGCAACGGATCGGCCGCGCCAATCACCGCATGGACGAGCCGTCCAAGGGCGTGCTCGTCCCGGCAAACCGCTTTGAAGTGCTGGAATGCCGCGCCGCGCTCGATGCGGTCGCTGAAAATGCACAAGATACGCCGGCTTCGCGCATCGGCGCGCTCGACGTGCTGGCGCAGCACGTGCTCGGCTGCGCCTGCGCCGCGCCGTTCCTCGCTGATGAACTCTACCGCGAGGTCGCAACGGCGGCGCCCTATGCGGAATTGACTCGCGGCGATTTCGACGCCGTGGTCGATTTCGTCGCCACCGGCGGCTATGCGCTCAAAGCCTACGAACGCTTCGCCCGCATCCGCCAAGGCAAGGACGGCCGCTGGCGAATCGCACATCCGATTGTGGCGCAGCGTTATCGGCTCAACGTCGGCACCATCGTCGAAGCCGACATGCTTAAAGTGCGGCTCCTTCGTTCGCGCGCCTCGAAGCTCATCCCGCGCGGCGGGCGGCTTCTCGGCGAGATCGAGGAATATTTCATCGAGACGCTGGTGCCGGGCGACACCTTCGTGTTTGCCGGTGAAATTCTCAAATACGAAGCCATGGTCGAGGAGGAGGTTTATGTCTCGCGCACCACCGCCGAGGATCCGAAAGTGCCCGCCTATGAGGGCGGCAAATTTCCGCTCTCGACCTATCTTGCCGACCGCGTGCGCGGAATCATTTCCGATCCGCTGGCTTGGCGCGCCCTGCCCGAGCAGGTCCGTGAATGGCTCGAGATTCAAAAGTGGCGATCGCAGCTGCCGGGCCGGCGCGAACTCTTGGTCGAGACCTTTCCGCGCGCCAATAAGAATTACCTGATCTGCTATCCGTTCGAGGGCCGGCTTGCGCATCAGACGCTCGGCATGCTGCTCACGCGCCGTCTCGAACGCGCGCGATTGCGCCCCTTGGGATTCGTTGCCAACGAGTATGCGCTGGCGGTCTGGGGGCTAGGCGACCTCGCCGCGCGGATATCGAAGGGCGAGCTTTCACTCGCCGCTTTGTTCGATGAGGACATGCTCGGCAATGATCTCGAAGCTTGGCTTGCCGAATCGGCGCTGATGAAACGCACCTTCCGCAATTGCGCGATCATCGCCGGCTTGATCGAGCGGCGCTTCCCGGGCCAGGAAAAATCGCGCCGCCAGCTGACGATTTCGACCGACCTTGTCTACGACGTGCTGCGCAGCCATCAGCCCGATCATGTCCTGTTGCGCGCCGCCCGCGCCGATGCCGCGACCGGCCTCCTCGACGTGCGGCGGCTCGGCGAAATGCTCTCGCGCATCAAGGGCCGAATCGTGCATAAGGCGCTCGATCGCGTCTCTCCGCTCGCCGTTCCGGTGATGCTGGAGATCGGCCGCGAGCAGGTCTATGGCGAGGCCGCCGATGACCTGCTCGCCGAGACCGAGGCCGAACTGGTGAAGGAGGCCATGCAATGAGCGCTCCGCGTTCAGCTGGTCATTCGGTGCGCCGCGCCGACCCGGTTCCGAAATTTCAACCGGCTCGCGGGTGCGCCGGGCATGAGATCGCCATCGCCGACGCGACGCTCGCCGCCGATCCGGCAGGCGCGCTTTATTGGCCGGATGAGAGGCTGCTCGCGGTCGCCGATTTGCACCTTGAGAAGGGCTCGGCGTTTGCGACGCGCGGCGTGCTGTTGCCGCCCTATGACACCACCGCCACCCTGGCGCGGTTAGCGAAGCTGATCGAACATTACAGCCCCGCTCTGGTAGTGGCTTTGGGCGACAGCTTTCATGACGGCGGCGGCCCGGCGCGCATGCCGGAAGTTTCGCGCGCGGCGCTCGCTGCCTTGCAGCGCGGCCGTGATTGGCTGTGGCTTGCCGGCAACCACGATCCCGATCCGCCGCAGGGCGTTGGCGGCCGCGTCGTCGCCGAGCTTGCGATCGGCTCGCTCATCTTTCGCCACCAGCCATCGCCGCACGGCGCCGACGGAGAGATTGCCGGCCATTTGCATCCGAGCGCGCGAGTCGCGCAGCGCGGCCGCGGCGTGGCGCGGCGCTGCTTCGCCGCCGACGCCAAGCGGATGGTGATGCCGGCATTCGGTGCCTATGCCGGCGGACTCAATATTCGCGACCGCGCCTTTGTCGCTCTATTCGGGGCGCTGTCGTTTACCGCGCATCTGCTCGGCGCCGGACGGCTTTACGCCATTCCTGCAGCGCGCTGCATCGCGGATTGAAAAATTAATTTGTCTTTGAATCCGGCCCGGCGAGATCTGCGCTTTTTATACGCGGCTTCGGTCTCGGCGGCTGTACGGCAGCGTCCCAGCCGCCCGGCGGCGCTTTGACCTTGATGGCCTCGTCCGGCTGCGGCTCGGGTTTCCAGCTTTTCACCAGGAGATCCGCGGCGGCCAGCGTCGCTTCGTCGAGCTGCGCCGCAACGTCGTCGCGCTTGTTCTCGGCTTCGACATCGCCCTGTTTCGCGGCGAGTGCAAACCACTTGTAGGCTTCGGCATAATTCTGCGGTTCGCCACTGCCGCGCGCGTAGAGAATCGCGAGATTATACTGGCTGTCGGTAATGCCCCGATCGGCGGCCTTGCGGAACCAAAGCGCCGCGGTGTGGTAGTCGCTGCGGCCGTTGACGCCGTCGGCGTAGAGCACGGCGAGATTATGCATCGCCTTGGCGTTGCCCTTTGTGGCCGCCGCGAGATAAAGGTCGCGCGCCGCGGCGAGGTCCTTCTTCACGCCGATGCCTTTTTCATAATAGCCGCCGAGCCGGAATTGCGCCGGCGCCAGCCCCTGCTTGGCCGCGAGTTCGAGCCAATAGGCCGCCTGCCGTTCGTTGCGCGCAACGCCGCGGCCCTCGCCAAAGCGCACCGCAATTTCATATTGCGCCGACATGTCGCCGGCGATCGCAGCAGCGCGCAACGCCGGTCCGCCGATCGCTGACGGCAACGTGTCGATCGAGAGCTCGGGAGCACTCATTGCCGCGGTATTTGACGGCGACGGCGGCGCCGAAATGGAGGGCATCGGAGGCGGCGGCAGTGAGCCGGTGGGATCGGCAGCGTTGGGCGATAGCGGTTGCGATCGCGATTGCGGCGCGGGCCCCGTCGGCGCAGGCGTAACAGTCGGCGCGGCACTCGGAGCGATAGGCGGTGCGGCGCTCGGCGGCGCATTCGGCGCAGCTATCGGCTGTGCAGCGGGCTCGGTCGGGGAATTTTGCGATGGTTGCCCGCCGGAGCTTCCGCTTGGGGTCACAACTGGGGCCACAAGCGGGGCCACAACCGGGGCGACGTCCGGTGCCGCGCTCGGAACTGGCGCGACCAGTGGCGTCGGTCCGGATGCGGCGGCTGGCGCCGGTTCGGGCTTGCCGATGGGCTGCAGTGATCCACTGTGCGGCTGTGCCGCGTTCGGTTTTATGTCGGGCGGAGCGGCCGGCTCCGCTGGGCGTTGCCACGGCGCCGACGCGTCTCCGGCGGGTCGGCTGTCCTGAAAGATGTGCAAGGCGATCTGCAAACAACCGACGGTGATGAGCACGATGCCAGCCGCGACCAAAAGTTTGCGCAGGCGCGCCGCCTTGTTCTCCGGCATTTCGCCGCTCGCGCCGCTGCGCGACCGTCGTCGCCGCCGCGACCTGGACCGGCTCTCATCGTCGCTCGCTGACGCCGTGGCAGCCTGGGTGGCGCGCCGCGCCGCCGCGATGAAATCTTGCCGCTCGGCCGCCGCGATCAGCTCCGCCGATGCCGTGGGTCCGCCGGCTGGCGGCAGTGCAGCCGCGGCCGGCTGCACCTTCTCGGCGGCTGGCTGCGCCGACATTTGGCTGCGCGGCGCACGCATGGCGGCGTCGTGAATATCGCTCTCGATCATCGCCAGACGGCCGATCGCCTGTTCGACGGTGCCATGAACGGCCTCGAGCGAGTCCTGGGTGCGCTGCTCGCTGCGCTTGATTTCAGCAACATCGCGAGCAATCGCGGCGACCGCGGGTCGCGAGCTTGCACCCGCCGCGGGCGCGGCCTCCGCGCCGCGAAGCTGCTCGATATGCACGAGCAAGTCGGTAACGCCGCGCTCGGCCGTGGCGAGATTGCCAAGCCGCGCATCCGAGGCGTCAAGCCGGCCGATCAGCTGCGCAATTCGCTCCTCAAGGCGCTTGAATGCCGACGGATCGGTCGTGAGCCGAACCGATTCGAGCTTCTCCATGATTTCGGACGAAAGCTTCTCAAGGCCGCGCGGCGCGGCGACCTCGGCCGAAGCGTTAATCGCATCGGTGAGCGTATCGATGCGATTTCCGAGCGCCGAAACCGCCTGGCCGCTGGCCGCGCCCTTGGCAAGATTGTCAATCTTGGCGGCGAGATTGCGCACATCCTCGGCCACCTTGTTGAGCGCATCGTTCGAGGCGACATGCGAGACGATGCCGCGCAACGCGCCGATCGCGGTTTCAAGTTGCCGCAGCGCCGCCGGGTCTTCCTTGGCGACGATCAGGTCAAGCTTCTGCGCCAGCGCCTTGAGCGCTTCATCGAAGCCGACCAGGTTCTCGGCCGGAGTCATGCCGCGTAATGCGTCGCGGACCTCGGCCAGTCCGCGCTCGATTCCGGCGATCGTGTCCGAGTCGCCGGTTCGCTCGCGGGAGCGATCAATGCGTCGCGCCAGAGCCTCGACCTCGACGCAGAGCGACTCGACTGCCTTGCGCGGCAGCGCTTCGGTGAGCTGGCGCCTGATCTCGGCAAGATCGCCGCGGAATACGGCGATGACTTTGTCGAGGCCGGTCGATCGCAGCGATTCGATCTGCGCCGTGATACGACGCAACTGTTCCTCAAGCTCCAGAAATTCCAGCGGCTGTTCGGGTTCGGCTGCCCCGGCCGCAAGCTGCGGCGCGGTCGCTGGCGATGGCAGATCCGGCTGATCTGAAGCGCCGGAAACCGGCGTGTCAGCGGCGTGGGCAGTGGCCTCATCGCCGGGAAGAGCGCCGTCCGGGCGCAAGTGGCGCCGCGGCTGCACCGGCGCACCCCGCAGTGCCGGCTTGCCGCGCGCCAGTTGCTCAAGCTGATCGGTCAACCGGTCGAGTCGGGCGTGAACGTCGCTCAGTTCGTCGCGCGCCAGGACGGAGTCGCGCGCCGGTGCTCTGTCATCGTCGTATTCGTAATCGCGCCGCGGCGGGCGCGGTCTGGCGCGGTGGCGGTAATCATCCTGCGCCGCCTCGTCGGGCCAGCCATAGTCCTCGCCGGAATGATCGGCTGGCCGCAGCGAGGCGCGGCCATAATCGTCGCTCTGTTCGATCAGTTCGTTGAGCCACTCGCCAACCGAGACGCCAGATCGCCGCGCGGCCTCGCGGGCCGCCGCCACGGTTTCGGGGCGAAGGCCTCTGAGATTCCACGGACCGCCGGATTTCATCGGGCGCAAAACCACTTCGGGAGGAACGTGGATCGCCCCGGTCTCTACCGAAGCCCGCTCGACAGCAAGCGGAGGGCGCGGTCTTCTGTCCTCGGCCGACTTTTCCGGAATTACTGTAAACAAGCGGTTAATTACGGGCCGCCGCGGACCACCGCAGCGAGCAGGCAAGCTATGGTCCGGCCTCGCCATTTCACCGTCGTAGCAGCGGTGTAAATCGGCTAGGGTTTGGCCGCAGCCGACCCCGGTGTCCATCCAGGGCAAGGCCGCAGGTGGCCTAAAGGACAACCGCAAATCCGCTAGAGGCGCTGATGCCGGTCTACAAAGCCCCGGTCGACGAAGTGACATTCCTGTTGCGCGACGTCTTTCGTCTCGATCGCTACAACAATTTGCCCGGTTTTGCCGAAGCGACGCCGGATGTCGTCGAGGCTGTGCTCGCGGAAGCAGCGAAGTTTTCCGAAGCGGTCCTGATGCCGCTCAACCGCGTCGGCGACAAGGAAGGCTGCCGCCGCAATCCCGACGGCAGCGTCACCACTCCGAGCGGTTTCAAGGACGCCTATAAAAAGCTCGCCGAAGGCGGCTGGATCGGCGTCTCGTCGCCAGCTGAATTCGGCGGGCAGGGCTTGCCGATCGTCATTAATCAGGCGGTCAGCGAGTTTTTCTCCGCCGCCAATATGGCGTTCGGCATGTATGCGGCGCTCACCGAAGGCGCCGCCGCCGCCATCGCGGTGCACGGCTCGCCCGAACAGAAAAACCTCTATCTGCCGAAGCTCGTGTCCGGCCAATGGGCCGGCACGATGAACCTCACCGAGCCGCAATGCGGCACCGATCTCGGCCTGGTGCGCACGCGCGCCGCACCACAGAGCGACGGCAGCTACAAGATCACCGGCACCAAGATTTTCATCTCCGCCGGCGAGCACGATCTTGCGGAAAACATCGTCCATCTGGTGCTGGCGCGCATCGACGGCGCGCCGGCCGGCACGCGCGGGTTGTCGCTATTCATCGTGCCGAAATTCCTCCCGGCTCCAGACGGCGGCGTCGGCGCGCGCAACGGCGTCACCTGCGGATCGATCGAAGAGAAGATGGGCATTCACGGCAATGCCACTTGCGTGATGAATTACGACGGCGCCACCGGCTGGCTCGTGTCCGAGGCCAATCGCGGCTTGCAGGCGATGTTCACGATGATGAACGAGGCGCGCCTTGGCGTC
>DASXJB010000124.1:0-15528 GCA_036497645.1 Xanthobacteraceae bacterium | reverse complement strand
GGGCCACGGTGTTGCCGTAATCTGCGCCGATTGACCGTCAGTTGGGGGCCCGCGCGGCGCGGAAAACGGATCGGCTCTAGCCGCGACACTCGATCGACACGTCTGACCAGGCAAATCGATTTCGTATTGAACGATTTGCAGCCGGCAGCAGCAAAAAGGGACTGCATCGCATGACTTACTCGAACGCGTCGGCGCCGGCGCAGCCGGCGAGCCGGATGCTCGCCGCCATCGCCAAACTCGCAAGCCTCAGCGTGATTGCGGCTGCGCTCGCGCTGACCGCCGGCTCGGCATTCGCTCAGCAGCCCACCGCGCCTGCGCCCGCTCCGGCGGCGAAGCCGGCCGCGCCCGCGAAAAAGCCGGCGCCGGCGAAGCCCGCCGCTCCTGCAGCTCCAGCCGCGCCCGCGCCGGAAGCGCAGCAGCAGGCGCCGGCGCAAGGCGATCAGCAGCAGCAGGTGCAGCTGATCTATTCGCCGTGGACCAAGTTCTGCCTCAAGGGCCAGAACAACGAACCCAACGCCAAGCAGGTCTGCTTCACCGGCAAGGATGCGCGCATCGAGTCGGGCATGCCGGTGGTCGCCGCCGTGCTGATCGAGCCCGAGGGCGAGCCGAAAAAACTTCTCCGCGTCACGCTGCCGCTCGGCATGCAACTCGTCCACGGCACGCGCGTGATCGTGGATCAGAACCAGCCGATGACGGCGCCCTACGTTATTTGTTTCACCAATGGCTGCATGGCTGACTACGACGCCTCCGGCGACCTGATCGGGAAACTGAAGAAGGGGCAGGGGCTCGTCATCCAGGCGATCAACTCGACCGGCCAGCCGATCAGCCTGGTCCTGCCGCTTGCCGATTTCGCCAAGGCCTATGACGGTCCGCCGACGGATCCGAAGGTGTTCGAAGAGCAGCAGAAGAAGCTGCAGGACGAATTGCAGCGCCGCGCTGATGAAGCGCGCAAGAAGCTGGAAAACCAGCAGGGCCAGCCGCAATCATCCACCGCGCCGCCGGCACCCGCGCCGCAAGCTTCCGGCAAGCCTTAAAGCAAGCGACCGCGTCGGCCTGCGCGCACTCGCACAATGCCTTCCGATCGCCGCGATTGGCGCCGCGCAGGTTTGTCAGCGTGGCAGCGTCGCGTCGTTAGTGCCGCAGCCTTAGTGCCGTAGTGCGGCGCGCGGACGATAGCCGCCTTTGCCGTCTTTGATGAAGACTTCGGCGACTTGCGGATGGCGCACCGGCTCGCCGCTGGTGTCCGGCAGCAGATTCTGTTCCGAGACGTAAGCGACGTATTCGGTATCGTCGTTCTCGGCGAACAGATGATAGAATGGCTGGTCCTTGTGCGGACGCACTTCGGCGGGGATCGCCTGGTACCATTCCTCGGTATTGGCGAATACCGGGTCGATGTCGAACACCACGCCGCGGAACGGATAGATGCGGTGGCGGACAACTTGGCCGATCTGATACTTCGCGTTGCGAATCGTGCTCATAACGCGAAATTATTTACAGCCCGACTGGGGCGGGAATGCAACGCCACGCTAAATGCCTGTTCATAGTCCATAACGCTTGCCCATTTTGGGGTCTTTTTGCGCGACTAGTTTTGCGAGGTCAACCAGGACCTTGGCTTGTTTCCAGGTGGCGTCGTCCTGCATCTTGCCGTCGATCATCACCGCGCCGCTGCCGTCGGGCATGGCGGCGAGGATCTTGTTGGCGAAGGCCACCTCGGCGGGCTCAGGCGAGAACACTCGCTTGGCGATCGGCACCTGGCTTGGATGTAGCGTCCAGGCGCCGACGCACCCCATGAGGAAGGCGTTGCGAAATTGCGCTTCGCAGGCGGCGGCGTCGGAAAAATCGCCGAACGGGCCGTAGAACGGCTTGATGCCGGCGGCAGCGCAGGCATCGACCATTTTGGCGATCGTGTAGTGCCATAGATCTTGCTGGAACGCCGGTCGCGGCGCGTCGGGTGCGCCGGCATCGGCCAGAACCTTGTAGTCCGGATGACCACCGCCGACTCGCGTCGTCTTCATCGCCCGCGATGCGGCGAGATCGGCCGGACCGAGACTCATGCCGTGCATGCGCGGCGATGCGGCCGCGATCGACTCGACGTTGTTGACGCCCTCGGCGGTTTCAATGAGAGCATGGATCAGGATCGGCTTTCCGACGCGGTGTTTGGCTTCGAGCTGGGCGAGAAGCTGATCGAGGTAATGAATGTCCCATGGTCCTTCGACCTTCGGCAGCATGATGACGTCGAGCTTGGCTCCAATCGCGGCGACGATCTCGGTCACATCGTCGAGCGCCCACGGCGAGTTGAGTGCGTTGATCCGCGTCCACAACCCGGTGGCGCCGAAGTCGCAGGAGCGCGCCATGGTGATAAAGCCGGCGCGCGCCACCTCCTTGGCGTCGACGGGAATGGCGTCTTCGAGGTTGCCGAGGATGACGTCGACCTGAGAAACGAGGTCAGGCACTTTGGCGCGGACCTGCTCCACGTGCGGCGGAACGAAATGGATCATCCGCTCCAACCGCAGCGGCAATTCACGCAGCGGCGCCGGCGCACCAATCGCAAGTGGCTTGAAAAAATTGCGCGGCAGTTTCATCGCCAAATCCGGCTCGGAGCGGTCATGTCGTTACGCCGCAAAACCTATACCATTTCGCCGCGCATTAGTTTCGGTTGCGACGCGACAGGCGTGATGCCTTCGCGCATCATGGCGCGGCGCAAGGGTCCGATGCGGTCGACGAGGTAAAGCGACAACCCGCGCGCGCCGTGCGCGGGAAGAAAGTCCGAAAGCAAGCTGCGGTTCAAAAGATCGACCGCGAGCGTGCGGGTGACAATGTCGGCGCGCCGTTCCGTGTCATAGCGCGTGAGTACGTCAGGGGCGCCGACATCGTCGCCGTGCTGGCGCGCATCGGCCACGATTTCGGCGATGGTGGCCGCATCGCGAATCCCGAGATTGAGTCCTTGCGCGCCGATCGGCGGCACGACATGCGCGGCTTCGCCGACGAGCACAATCCGATTGCGGGCAAAACCGTCGGCGGTCTCCACCGCAAGCGGGAATACGCCACGTCCAGCTCCGACGGTCATCGGCCCGAGCAGCGAATGAGCGCGGCGCTCGATTTCGGCAGACAGTGCCGCATCGTCCATGGCCGCAAGCTCCTCGCAGTGCTCCGGCGCGACCACGCAGACCAGGCTCGAACGGCGGCCGGGAAGGGGAACCAGCGTGAATGGACCTTCCTCGGTATGGAATTCGGTCGACGTCTCGTCGTGCGTCCGCGCATGCCCAAGATTGAGCGTGAGCGCGGCCTGCGGATAAGCGCGGTGCCGCGTCATGATCCCGGCGGCTGTCCGGCAGATCGAGCGCGCACCGTCGGCGCCGATCGCAAGCTGCACACGCGTTTCGCCGTCGGCATGCCTGATGGTGACGGCCGAATCCTCGTTGTCGATCGTCAGCGCCGGCGCTGCGATCGACCGCAAATCAAGGGCAGCGGCGCGCCTCTGTAATGCCGCGATGAGATAACGGTTCTCGATATTGTAGCCGAATGCCTCGCTATCGATTTCGGCGGCGGTGAATAAAACCTCGGGCGCGCGAAAAAGCCGCCGCGTATCGTCGATGATGCGCAGTTTTTTCAGAGGCGCAGCCTGCCGCGCGCAGCTTTGCCAGACGCCCAAAGTGTCGAGCGCCGTCACCGAACCGGCCAACAGCGCCGTGGTGCGATGATCGGCCTGCGCCGGCGGCGCAATGAGCAGCGTGTCGACGCCGGCGGCGGTCAGCGCGACCGCGGTGACCAGCCCGGCCGGCCCGGCGCCGATAACCGCGACTTGGGCGGTGAAAACTTGGGCGGTGAAGGTGGATTTCATCGCGGTCCCGCCATAACAGAGAAGCTGCGCATCCGTACCCCGCTCAAAAGGTCCAAGATCCCAAACAACTTGCGCAAGCAATTTGGATGCGATCTTGAACTTAACATGTAAACTCCAGACATGGATTCCGATACTCCTCACGAACCGGCAAATCCGGCACGCAGCGCCGCAGCTTTCGCCGTGCACGTATTTACCGCCTGCGGCGCCGGCTGCGCCTTGCTGGCGCTGACCGCCGCGGTGAACGGCCAATGGGCGGTGATGTTCGTCTGGCTCGGGATTGCACTGGGCATCGATGGCATCGACGGCACTTTCGCGCGGCGGCTGCAAGTCGCCAAGCTGTTGCCGCGCTGGTCGGGTGACGTCCTCGATCTGGTTGTCGACATTCTCAACTATGTTTTTGTACCCGCCTATGCCCTGGCGGCGAGCGGACTGTTGCCGAAGCCGGCGGCTGTTCCGCTCGGCCTCCTGATTGTCGTCAGCGGCGCCCTCTATTTCGCCGACCGGCTGATGAAAACGTCCGACTACTATTTTCGCGGCTTCCCGGCGCTCTGGAATGTCGCCGCGTTTTATTTGTTCATCCTCAAGCCTGAACCTTGGGCGGGGGCGGCTGCGATCGTCGCGCTGGCGGTGCTGACATTCGTGCCATTTCACGTCGTTCATCCCCTGCGCATCGCGCATTTGCGCGGCGTCACGACCGTGGCGCTCGCGGCTTGGGCGATGCTGGCCCTCGCGGCAGTTGCGCAAGATCTCAACCCGCCGCTGTGGATCGGCGCCGCGCTATGCGCGTTGGCGATTTATTTCGTCGCGATCGGATTTTTCCGGCGTCACCATCCATGAGCGCGACGCCCGCGCATGGATTTGTCACATCGCCTTGTCACATGGCCTTGTCACCTGGCCTTGCGTGAGCCTGCCGACCACTTATGATCGCGCCCGATTTTCAAGCCATATACGAGCGATAAGTCACCACAGGAGAGAACAATGGTTGATGCAGTGCGCGTTCATAAGGTCGGCGGGCCGGAGGTTCTGACATATGAAGAGATCGAGGTTGGCGCTCCGGGCCAAGGCCAAATTCGCGTCAAGCAACACGCCTGTGGCGTGAATTTCATCGATACCTATTTTCGCATGGGCATGTATCCCTCGCCGGTCGGCTTGCCGTTCGTCGCCGGTAACGAGGCCGCAGGCGAGGTGACAGCCGTTGGTCCAGGCGTTACCGACTTCAAGGTCGGCGATCGGGTCGCTTATGTCGTTGCGCTCGGC
Organism: Xanthobacteraceae bacterium; assembly: GCA_036497645.1. Classification (GTDB taxonomy): domain Bacteria; phylum Pseudomonadota; class Alphaproteobacteria; order Rhizobiales; family Xanthobacteraceae; genus BOG-931. Next base: position 10,430 of record DASXJB010000124.1, on the reverse strand, counting down.
TGTTACGCGGCGGAGCGTCTGGTGCCCGCCGATCGCGCGGTCAAGCTGCCGTCCAATATCAGCTACGAACAGGCCGCCGCGATGATGCTCAAAGGCATGACGGCCGAATACCTCCTGCGGCGCACCTTCAAGGTCGAGAAGGGCATGAACGTGTTGATGCACGCGGCTGCCGGCGGCGTCGGCCTGATCCTGTGCCAATGGGCCAATCACCTCGGCGCCAATGTCATTGGCACGGTTGGTTCCAAGGACAAAGCCGCGCTCGCCAAGGCGAACGGCTGCCATCACACGATCCTCTACCGGGAAGAAGATTTCGTCGCTCGCGTGAAGGAAATCACCGGCGGTAAAATGTGCGAAGTGGTCTATGACGGCATCGGCAAAACGACGTTTCCAGCGTCGCTCGATTGTCTCAAACCACTCGGCATGTTCGTAAGCTTCGGCAGCGCGTCCGGGCAGGTCGACGCCTTTAACATCAATATCCTGCAGACCAAGGGATCGCTGTATGCCACGCGCCCGACGCTCAATACCTACGCGGCCAAGCGTCAAGACCTGCTGGCGATCGCCAATGATTTGTTCGACGTCGTCGGCAAGGGAGCGGTAAAGGTCCCGGTCAACCAAAAATACCCGCTGCGCGACGCGGTGAAAGCGCACCGCAACCTCGAGAGCCGCGCCACGACTGGATCATCGATCCTGGTGCCGTAATCGACACCGATGTAATGCCCAGTGCCGCATGAACCTTCGGTTCGCATGAAGATTTGGGGTTATTGGACGACGCTGGGCTGGAGCATCGTCGCCTTCCTGGTCGGACAGTTCGTCGGCTTTGGCGCTCTGCTCTGGCTGCGCGGCGGCGATTTGGATTCGGTCCTGCAGACGCAGTTTGACGGCGTGCTGGTCACCATTTTCATCGCGCTCTCCAATCCGGTTACGATTGGCGTGCTCGCGATTGCGGTCTGGCTCGCACGGTCGGATTTGCCCGACTATTTCGCCCTGAAGTGGCCGGCGGCGCATGACCTCGCGTTCGGAATTGCCGCTTTGGTGGTGCTCATCGCAGCAGGCGATGCGCTGCTCTATTTGACCGGCCGGGATATGGTGACCGCGTTCCAACTGCAATCCTTCACGACGGCGGCTGCGGCGGGCTGGCTTCCGCCGATGTTTGCCGCGGCGATCCTGATCGCTCCTGCAGGCGAAGAGGCCGTGTTTCGCGGCTTTCTGTTTCGCGGTTGGGTCCGTTCACCGCGCTCGGTTTGGCCGGCAATCATTGTAATCTCGATCCTTTGGGCAATGCTGCACATCCAGTATGACTGGACGGGTGTGTTGCAGATCTTCGTCGTCGGCCTCTTTCTCGGCTGGATGCGCTGGCGCAGCGGCTCGCTGGTGCTCACCTTCCTGCTGCACGCGTTGTTTAATCTCGAGGGCACTATGGAAACGCTGGCACTGGTCCATTTTGCAAAGTGAAGCTTGCTGCGGACCGCTTAATGGCAGGCAGCGAGCAGCCGTTCACGATGATCCAAAAATCCGATCGAAGGCGGCAAGCGTGCCTCTGGTCGGCTTCTCGCCCAGTCCAAGCTGCTGGCGCGGCAGTCCGATGACCGGCTCGGCAAATCGCCCAATCGCGGCCACGGTTTCCTTAAGCGGTACGGTCGAGCCCGGCGTCTCGCTGACAATAATCGCAAGAACCGACAAATCGCGGCGGAACAAAGCGTCGAGCGCCGTAAGCGTATGACTGATGGTACCGAGATAGGAGCCGGCGACCAGAATGAGCGGCAATTGCAGCGCCATCATCACGTCGAGGATGCTGCGCTGCTCGTCGAGCGGCACCATGATGCCGCCGACGCCTTCGATCAGCAAAATCTCCTGCCGCTGCTTGATCGCCGATTGGCAGAAGGCTACGACCTCATCGACGTCGATGCGGCGATCTTCCTGCCGCGCCGCGGCATCCGGCGACATCGCCCCGCGAAAACACCACGGCGAAATGCGCTCGATATTGGGCGGGGTTGCCGGATAACCGAGGGCCTGGAGCAAAATGCCGGGGTCGCTTGCCGCAGCCTGGTCAGGATCAAAGCCGCTGACTACGGGTTTGATTGCCTCGACCGAGCGGCCCATCTGCCGCAGGTGGCGGATCAACGACGCGGCGACGAAGGTTTTCCCGACTTCTGTTCCGGTGCCGGTGATGAAGATCGCGGTCACCGGATCAGCGCCTTAACAAAACCTGCCGCCGCACGATTTCGGCAAGCCGCGCGATGTCCGCATCGTCATGCTGGGCGGTAAAGGCGAAGCGCAGCCGCGCCGTGCCTGCCGGCACTGTCGGCGGGCGGATCGCGACAACCAGGAAGCCTTTCTCTCGCAGAAGATCGGATGCTGCGAGCGCTGCTGCGGCATCGCCGACAATGACGGGCACGATAGCGCTTTGCGCCTCCGGCAGATTGAGCGCGCGGGTAAAAAGCCGCGCTTTGCGCAAAGGCTGGGCGGCATAGGCTGGATCGCGCTCGATCAACTCGAGCGCGGCGATCGCAGCGGCAACGATCGCAGGCGGCAAGCCGGTCGAGTAAATGAAGGTGCGGGCGCGGGTGCGCATGAGGTCAATCACGGTCCGCGACGCGCACAAATAGCCGCCATAGGCGCCGACGGCCTTCGACAGCGTTCCCGCTTGCAGCGGTACATTAATGGGAGACCGCGCCGCGCCGTTGACGAAAGCCGAACCACGGCCGCCGCCGACCACCCCGAGCCCATGCGCATCATCGCTCAGAAGCCAAGCGTCGAACCGCCGGGCGAGTTCGGACAGCGCCGCGAGCGGCGCAATGTCGCCGTCCATCGAAAACACGCCATCGGTAGCGATCAGCGCGTGTTTCTTGCCGACGCGATGCTGCGCCAATATCGTTTCCGCGTGGCTCGGATCGCAGTGGCGATAGAGGTGAATTTGCGCGCCGCTCAATTTGGCGCCGGCATGAATGCAAGCATGCGCCAGTTCATCCACGAGGATCAGATCGTCGGGGCCGACCAGGGCCGGAATGATCCCGGTACTGGCAAGATAGCCGGAACCGAACACGCAGGCCGCCTCGCTGCCCTTCAGTCGCGCCAGCCGTGTTTCAAGTTCGTCGTAGAGCGGATGATTGCCGGTAACCAAACGCGACGCGCCGGCGCCAACTCCATATCGTTTAATAGCATCGATGGCCGCGGCGATAATCTGGGGATGGTGGCTGAAATTGAGATAATCGTTGCAAGAGAACGAGAGCAGACGGCGGCCGTCGCGCTCGGCCCAAATTCCCGTGCGCGTCGTGACCACAGGCATACGGCGAAGCTGCGCGCGTTCGAGCGCGGCAAGCTTGTCGCCGGCAAATCCATCGAGCGAACGCATGTCAGGTCCCGCTTACCATTTGAACGAACGTGACCTCAGCATTTCCGAACGGCACAATGTGCCGTACAGGACGAGCGCACGAAACGCGGGTTAGCCGATCGCGGGCGCGCTCGTGCGCCGACCGAAACGGCCTTCCACACCAGCTCCATGAAAGCGCCGAATGCCGGGCAATGCCAGCGAAAACAAGGGTCTAGCCGAGCTAATTCCCGCCCAGTCCGAAGCCGACCTGGAGCACCTGTGGCTGCCCTATGCACAAATGAAAACAGCGTCGCTTCCGCTTGCCGTCAAAGCGACCCACGGCTGCCGCATCCTGCTGGCCGACGGGCGCGAATTGATCGATGGCATCGCCTCCTGGTGGACGGCGTGCCACGGCTACAATCATCCGCACATCCGCGCCGCGGTCGAGCGCCAGCTCCAAACCATGCCGCATGTGATGTTGGGCGGGCTGGTGCACGAACAGGCTCTGACGCTGGCTCGTCGTCTCGCCGGCTTGCTCGGTCCGGGCAATCTCGATTGTGTGTTTTTCAGTGAGTCCGGATCGGTCGCCGTCGAGGTCGCGCTGAAAATGGCGCTGCAGTATTGGCGCAACCGCGGCATTTTTGGTCGCGACCGGATCGTTGCCTTCAAAGGCGGCTATCACGGCGACACAAGTGGAGCCATGGCTATTTCCGATCCGGAGAGCGGCTTTCAAGGCACGCTCGCCGGCGCCTTGCCGCAGCAGATCATCCTCGATCTACCAGCCGATGACGCAAGCAGTGCGGCGCTCGAGATGCTGTTGACGGAGCATTCCGAGCGTATTGCCGCAATCATTAGCGAGCCCTTGGTGCAGGGCGCCGGCGGAATGCGCTTTCATGACGCGCATGTCCTCCAGACGCTGCGGACGCTCGCGGATCGTTATGAGCTTTTGTTGATCTTCGACGAAATTTTTACGGGCTTCGGCCGCACCGGAACCATGTTCGCGTTTGAGCAGGCAGGCGTAGCTCCCGACATCATTACCTTGTCCAAAGCATTGACCGGCGGGACACTGCCGCTAGCGGCCACGGTAGCGCGCCGAAAAGTCTTCGAGGCCTTCTGGTCGGACGATCCGGCAAAGGCGCTGATGCATGGCCCCACTTTTATGGCCAATGCGCTCGGCTGCGCCGCCGCTAATGCCTCGCTTGATCTCTTCGCACGCGAGCCACGGCTGGCGCAGGTCGCCGAAATCGAGGCGCTGCTGCGAACCGGCCTCGAACCATGCCGCAAGCTCGACGGGGTCAAGGAGGTGCGAGTAAAAGGAGCCATTGGCGTGGTTGAGCTCGATCGGATCGAAAATCTCAATGCCTTGCGGCAACAGTTTATTGAAGAAGGGGTTTTTGTCCGGCCGTTCAGCTCCATCGTCTACTTGACGCCGGCTTTCAATATTGCCGAGGAAGACTTAGCCAAGCTGACCGGAGCGGTCGCACGCGTTCTCGCCTAGAAGGCTTTCCGCCGAGCCGGGATTTCAGTAACCCACCACCGCGCCATGCAAGTCATAAGCATCGGTGCGCTCAATCCGCACCGTCGCAATCTCACCGATCCGCAATGGGCGACGGCTCGTGATGTGCACTGTGCCGTCGATTTGCGGGGCATCTGCCGTGCTGCGGCCCTTCGCGCCAGTGGGTCCGACCTCGTCGATGATGACCTGTTCGCGCTTGCCGATCTTCCGCTTCAGCCGCTTTTGTGAAATCGCTTGCTGGCGTGCCATCAAGCGGTGCCAGCGCTGTTCTTTGACTTCGTCTGGGACGGGCGCGGCTAGGTCGTTGGCGACGGCGCCGTCGACCGGCTCATAGCGGAAACAACCGACGCGATCGAGTTCGGCCTCAGACAACCACTCCAACAGCTCGCTGAAATCGTTTTCGGTCTCGCCCGGAAAACCAACGATGAAGGTTGAGCGGATAGTCAGGTCCGGACAGGCCTGCCGCCACGCCCGGATACGCGCCAGTGTCTTCTCCTGCGCCGCCGGGCGGCGCATGCGTTTGAGCACTGAGGGACTGGCGTGTTGGAACGGCACGTCGAGATAGGGCAGCACTTTGCCGTCGACCATCAGCGCAATGACATCATCGACATGCGGGTAGGGATAGACATAGTGCAGGCGCACCCAGACACCGAACTCGCCGAGTTCGCGGGCGAGATCGAGGAATTTCGCCCGCACCTGGCGATCCTTCCAGCCGCTGGCCGCGTATTTCAGGTCGGTCCCATAGGCCGAGGTGTCCTGGGAAATGACGAGGAGCTCCTTGACCCCGGCGGCCACCAGCCGCTCAGCCTCGCGCAACACATCGCCGGCGGGCCGGGACACCAGATCGCCGCGTAATTTCGGGATGATGCAGAACGTGCAGCGATTATTGCAACCTTCTGAAATCTTTAAATAAGCGTAGTGCCGCGGGGTGAGTTTTATGCCTTGGGGCGGGATCAGCTCGACGTATGGGTCATGTGCCGGCGGGATCGCGCGATGAACCGCCTCGAGCACACTTTCGTATTGTTGCGGACCGGTGATCGCGAACACGCCGGGATGTTGGGCGGTGATCTTTTCGGGCTCGGCGCCCATGCAACCGGTGACGATGACTTTGCCGTTTTCCGCCATCGCCGCTCCGATCGCAGCCAGCGATTCCGCTTGGGCGCTATCAAGAAAACCGCAGGTATTGACGATGGCGAGATCGGCGCCGGAGTGCTGGCGCGCCAGCTCGTAACCCTCCGCCCGTAACCGGGTGATGATGCGCTCGGAATCGACGAGCGCCTTTGGGCAGCCGAGCGAGACAAAAGAAATGCGGGGCGGGCGGTTCATCGCGGGGTGTTCATAGCATGTGATTGCGGTCTGAGCGCAGATCGAGCCGAGCGCAGATAAGGCCTCGACCGTTATTTCGCCATCAAAAATCCGGCGGCGCGCTCAATTCGCGGCGCAGAAGCGGCATTTCGGGGAGCTTCATTCGGCGGAAATTAAGGATTTCGCGGTCTCTTTAGGTCCTCGCGGGACTAGTAGGGTGGGTCTCTCTGTTGCGTGCATTTGGTGAATTGCCCGGCTTATTCGGGTCACGACATCCTTCGGCTGCAGCCAAGATGATCCAAGGCCGCAGGCGAGTAGGGTCGCACATCGCGGTTTTGTTGCTTACAGCCTGTCTCGGCGGTTGCGGCGGTTATGCCGCGTTCGATCCCGAGACCACATCAGCTGTGTCCTTCTCCGGCGGTTCCTCGTCCGCGCCGAGCCCCGGCTCGGCGGCGGCTTCTTCGGACCGAAGGGACGCCGCGACCCTCAATACACTGTTCGCCGGCGCTACTGAGGGCGGAGCCGACGATCGTGCGGCGACTACCCGGCCGGTTGCGGTCGCAAGCGCAGCCGATATTGCTCCGCCGCCGGCTCGTCCGCCTGACAAGGATATCGCCGAGCCGCGCGGCCGCGCCTATCTGTTCCGCGGCGTTGCCGGACTGATTTATTCGCGCGGCATGGATAGTTTGGCCGATCGTATTCGGCACGCCGGCATCGCCACGAGTGTGCAAACCTATTTGTTATGGCGCGCCGCGGTCGATCAGGCGATCCAAGACTATAGGCGAGATCCAGCACCGATCGTCCTCATTGGTCACTCGATGGGCGGCGACTCAGCCTTGGCCTTCGCCCAGCGGCTGAATAACGAAAATATCCCGGTAAGCCTGCTCGTGACCTACGATCCGACCCGGATCGCCGACGATGTTCCGCCAAACGTCGAGCGTTACATCAACATCTTTCAATCATCGAACATCATGGGCGGCGGCAATGTCGTGCAAGCCTCGCGCTTCCACGGCCATTACGCGAGCTTCAACCTGAAGGACCACAGCGAAATCATCCATATCAATATCGAGAAAGCCGAACGCATCCAGGAACAGCTGGTGCGCAAGATCGCGGAACTTTCGGCGACCCCGGCGGCAGCACAGGGCGAAGCCGTCCCCCTGCACCTGGAGGTGCCGGCCGATACCGCGGTCGAACTGTGGGATTCCGGCCTGCCGGTCCAAGCGCACGCCGGTGACACGCTCAAATCGATGGCCGCGACCTATCACGTGCCGCTTTGGTCGCTCGCTGAAATCAATGCGATGTCGGTGCGGGCGCCACTCTCGGAGGGTCAGCGCGTGATCATCCCGCGCCATCTCGTGCCGATGCCAGTGGCGAGAACGATCACGAGCTACGCCCCGAACGGGCATTGAGGGCAGGCTCAGCAGGTTCGCTTTCTCAGCAGTGCTGAGCGAGGCACAAGCCGCTTGGCTGGAAGCACCGCCAAAACGGTACCGGGGTCGATTGGCCGTTTACGCAAGTATACATCGTGCACCAATTCAACTGATCGCAATCGGAAACGCAGCGGCCGCTCTGCTGCGCGCAGGCGCCGGACATCTTCGCCTTTGTCGCTTTTGCATCTTTTGCCGCCATAGCCGGAGACGTCGATGCAGCGGCAAGAGCTGCCACAAACATGACAGTGGCGACCGATTTGTTTGTCATTGAAAAGCCCTTCCAGATTCCGTCCCGAAAAAGAAATTAGCCAGAATCGCGCGGAGCGGACAAGGCACAGACCGATTGGATGCATTCGCTAGCTGCGCGCGCGATAGGTGGCGATGCCTTGATCCGGTGCCCACACGCCGCGCGGCAGTTTCCCGGCTTGCCAGAACACATCGATCGGCATCCCGCCGCGCGGATGAAAATAGCCGCCGATGCGAAGCCATTTCGGCTTTAGTAACGCGACCAGTCTTTTGCCGATCGCGACCGTGCAATCCTCATGGAAAGTGCCATGATTACGGAAGCTGTTGAGATATAGCTTCAGCGATTTCGATTCCACGAGCCAGCGGCTCGGCACGTAATCGATGACAAGCGTTGCGAAATCCGGTTGGCCGGTAATAGGGCAAAGCGCGGTAAATTCCGGAAAGCTGAAGCGCGCGACATAATTGCTGTCCGGATGCGGGTTCGCCACCCGGTCAAGCACCGCATCCCGCGGCGAGGCGGGGAGGGCGACCGAGCGGCCGAGTTGGGGCGGTTTTGTCATTGTGAACCGTTTTGGCTCCTTTCTATCGGGCCGTCACTTTATCGCCGAAGACGTCAATGCAACATCTGCATCCACCCCTTTTGGCCAGTTTCCCTTGGTCCGTCGCCAACCGTCTTTCCAGACATGACAACGACCGGTTCGATCCTGTAGAAGCCCCAGCAGCGCATGGGCCGCGCAAGGTTTGCAGCCCGATGCTCCTTATAAATTTCGCTTGGACCGTGCATGACAGCCATCGTCGACATCATCGGCCGTGAAATACTGGACAGCCGGGGCAACCCGACCGTGGAGGTCGACGTCGTGCTCGCGGACGGCTCGCGCGGCCGCGCCGGCGTGCCGTCGGGCGCCTCGACCGGCACTCACGAAGCGGTTGAACTGCGCGACGGTGATAAGGCGCGCTATCAGGGCAAAGGCGTCCGGACCGCCGTCGAAGGGGTTAATGGCGAGATCATGTACGCGCTCGGCGGCATGGACGCGGAAGCGCAGATCAAGATCGACGAAACCCTGATCGCACTTGACGGCACACCGAATAAGGCCCGGCTCGGCGCCAACGCAATCCTCGGCGTGTCGCTTGCTGTCGCCAAGGCGGCGGCCATGGCCAATGGATTGCCCCTTTACCGTTACGTCGGCGGCGCTGCGGCGCGTCTCCTTCCGGTGCCGATGATGAACATCGTCAACGGCGGTGTTCACGCCGACAACCCGATCGATTTTCAGGAATTCATGATCGTGCCGCTTGGCGCCAAATCGTTCGCCGAGGCGTTGCGTGCCGGTTCGGAGATCTTCCACACCCTGCGGGCTGCGCTTAAAGTCGCCGGTCACAACACCAATGTCGGGGACGAGGGCGGCTTTGCGCCGAACTTGCCGTCCGCTGAAGCAGCGCTCGACTTCATCCTTTCGGCCATCGAAAAGGCCGGCTATCGGCCCGGCGAGGACGTGGCGCTGGCGCTTGATCCCGCTTCGAGCGAGTTCTTCAGCGATAAGGCCTATCGGTACAAGGGCGAGGGCAAAACGCGCTCGATCGAGCAGCAGGTCGAATATCTGGTGCACCTCGTTGAGCACTATCCGATCGTCTCGATCGAGGATGGCATGGCGGAAGACGACTTCGCCGGCTGGAAGAAGCTCACACAGAAAATCGGCAACCGCTGTCAGCTTGTGGGCGACGATATTTTCGTCACCAACGTGGCGCGCTTGTCGGATGGGATCAAAAACGGGATCGGCAACTCGATCCTGATCAAAGTGAATCAGATCGGCACGCTCTCCGAAACGCTTGCCGCGGTCGAAACCGCGCACAAAGCCGGCTACACCGCGGTCATGTCGCATCGCTCGGGCGAGACGGAGGATTCAACCATCGCCGACCTCGCAGTGGCGACCAATTGCGGACAGATCAAAACCGGCTCTCTGGCGCGTTCCGACCGGACCGCCAAATACAATCAACTCCTTCGCATCGAGGAGGAACTCGGCGCACAGGCAGCCTATCCCGGGCGCAGCGCTTTCAAAGCGAAAGTGCGGTAGCCAAGCGGGTTGTGGGCAAAGAACCGTTTTTCCCTTGCAAATCAGCGGTTTCTTCGATATTTTTAATGACATTGGGGGACACGGCGGGACACCCCAAGCCTGCCCATAGCCTGCCAATTTCGGGGGACGCCATGAAGCTTACCGAGGCTAATCTGCCGCTGATCGCGGCCGACTTTGCCGCTTCTGGAAAAGCCGACAAGATCTACTTTGACGACGAGATGCCCGGCTTCGGCTTGCGGCTGCGCGCTGGCAGCAAAAAACAGGTCTGGGTCTTCCGCTACGACTACACGGGCATTCAACGCAAGCTGACGATCGGCAATGCCGCGCACTTGGCTTCCGACCAAGCGCGAAAAAAAGCCAAACAGATAATGGCCAAAGTTATTCTTGGCGGCGACCCGCAAGCCGAAAAGACGGAAGAGCGGGCCAAGGCGCGTATCACCTTGCGTCACGTCGCCCACCAATATCTGCAGCGGCAGGCGAAAAAGCTGCGGCCAAAGTCATTGAAGGAGGCGCAGCGCTACTTGTTGAAAGATTTTCGCTCACTGCATCCGTTG
>DASXJB010000123.1:0-3198 GCA_036497645.1 Xanthobacteraceae bacterium | reverse complement strand
ACATCCGGGTGTTATAACGATTCCGGACTCCTCACATCGTCGTCCGGCTGTCGCCTGTTTGCCTGCCTGTATCTCCGACTGACAGACGCTCATGCCAAGCCCCGGTGCATTCATCTTCGGTCCCTGGCGCGCGGTCAGCGTGCTCGGCCTCACCGAAATCCTGTCGTGGGGGGCGCTGTTTTACCCGCCGGTGCTGACGGTGCCGCTGATCGCGGCCGATCACGGCTGGTCGCCGTCCTTCGCCATGGCCGGATTTTCCGTCGGATTATTCGTCGGCGGCCTGTGCGCCCGCTATGTGGGCGGCGCGATCGATCGCTTCGGCGGCCATGTGGTGATGCCGGTCGGCTCGGTGATCGGCGCCGCAGGGCTCCTCGCTCTGGTTTGGGCGCCCGGCGTCGCGAGCTACTTCGCCGCCTGGATCACGATCGGCATTGCCATGGCGGCATCGCTCTATGATCCGGCTTTCGCGACGCTCGGCCGAATCTTCGGCAGCGCGGCGCGCGCGCCGATCACCGTGCTCACGCTCGCCGGCGGCTTCGCCTCGACCGTGAGTTGGCCGGCAACGCAATTTCTCATTCAAACTGTCGGCTGGCGCGGCGCTTACCTGGTCTATGCGGCACTGCTGGCGGGCTTGGCAGCGCCGCTACATGCCTTTGCGCTGCCACGCCAGCAAGCCGGCAGCGCTTCACGCCATGCCGCGCCCTCCGACAAGCCGACAAAAGTCTTCGTCCCCTCGCATGGTTTCGCTTTTGTGCTGGTGGCGGCTGGCTTTGCTTCCTATGCCTTCGTGCCTTCGGCGCTCTCAGCCCAGCTCCTTGCAATTTTCCACCGCTTCGGCCTTGCGCCCGCGACCGTCGTCGCGATCGGCATGTTGTTTGGTCCAGCGCAGGTCTTGGCGCGGATCTGTGAATTATCGTTTGCGCGGCGACTGCATCCATTGTGGGTCGCGCGCTCAGCGGTCGGTTTGTTGGTCGCGGCTTTCGTGCTGCTGGCGCTGTTGCCGTTTTCCGCAATGTTGGCGGCGATCTTCGCGGTTATGTACGGAATGGCCAATGGGCTTTTGACCATCGCCCGCGGCACGGTCCCGCTCGCTTTGTTTGGCGCCGCTGGTTACGGCCGGCTTATGGGCCGGATCGGCGGTCCTTTTCTTGTGGTTCAAGCCCTGGCGCCGGTGGTCGTCACTTTTGTCGCCGATCGCGCATCCGACGCGATCGGGCTCGCTTTGGTGGCGGTTTTCGCCGTGATTGCGCTTCTTTGTTTCGTGCTGATCCGCCAGCCGTATTAGCTCGAAGCGCGTAGCATTTAAGCAAAATCAACCGTAATTCGATGCGCGAGGTGCAAATCCGGCGACGCTTGGATTTGTTAACCAAACAGTCGAGCTTTGCCCCTGTACTCGTTCCTTAAGCCCGATCCGGCGATCGCGCAGAGCGGCTGCCGGCGCGTTCGGGCGCTGTGCGACGAGTACGGCCATGCGGCGCATCTGTATTGCGGCAATGATCGCAGCAATCCTGGCAGCAATCCTGGCGGGCACATTTTCGGACTCGGCGCTGGCACAGTCGCTTCGGCCATCTTATGCGCCGGACGGCGCGAGCCAATCGGCGCACAGCGAATCGATCAAGCGTGTCGCCCACGCACGAAACGTCGCGCCAAAGCCCGCACCAAAAAGCATGCCTGCGCGCTCAACAACCGTGCCGCAAAACGAGGCCGCGGTCGCCGCACAAACTTACGGCGTGTCGCCAGCTGGGACGACGGCGCCGCCAAACCGCGGCCTGCACGATTTTTTCGCGACCATTTTCGCCGGGCCGATCATGTTGGCGCACGCATTTCGGCCGAATGAATCGGCATATTACGCGGCACCGCCCGGCACCGTGTCGCCTGCCTATGCGCCACAGGCCTATGCGGCGCCGAACTAGGCCGATCCCCGTAACGATCCGGTCGATCCCAAATTTCTCCGTCAGGAGGTCGCCTATCCTGGCCGTGAGGCGCCCGGCACGATCATTGTCGATACCGCAAACAAGTTTCTTTATCTGATCGAGGATGGTGGCCAAGCGCTGCGCTATGGCATTGGCGTTGGCCGGCCAGGCTTCTTATGGGCCGGCGTCAAGACTGTCACCGCGAAGCGGGAATGGCCGGACTGGCGGCCGCCTACGGAAATGCTCCAGCGGCGGCCCGACCTGCCGCGTTTCATGCCAGGCGGCATCGACAATCCGCTCGGCGCGCGCGCTTTATCTCGGCTCCAGCCTGTATCGCATCCATGGTTCGAACGAGCCCTGGACCATCGGTACCAATGTGTCGTCCGGCTGCATCCGCATGCGCAACGAGGATGTCACCGATCTCTATCAGCGGGTGAAGGTCGGCACCAAAGTGGTGGTGATTTAAGCAAGGCGCGCAAGCGCATAACCGCGCTCGGCCAACAGCCGCGGAAAACGGTCGCCGAGAAAAAATGCATATTCGCGTTCGCGCAAGTCGGTCAGCGGATCGAGCTCGCGCAATTCTTCATCGACTTTTCCTGGATGACACATAACGAGCCCGCCATCGGGCAGTCCGTCCAGAAACTCCTCAAAGAGCGTGCTGAAATCCGCATCGGGGCGAAACGAATAGGTCCCGGCAAAGGCCGGGTTGGTGCGCACGCCGTGCTGCGCAGCAAGCCGGCGCAAGCGCGCGCTCAAAGCGTCGAGGATATAGCCTTTCGGGTCGGCAAGGCTCTTCGGCGCCGAAGTCGCCCGGCCGCATTGCCGCAGCCACGCCTGCGGCGCTTCCCGTTTGATCACGTGTAGGAGCGCGTCGCTGATTTGCGGGAAGACGTGAATGTGCTGGTGGCCGTCGACGTAATCGGGGGCGCGGCCGAAAGCACTGCGAAAGGCCGCAAATTGGCTTTTGATCTCGGCTTCGAGCCGTGACCGATCGAGCCGGCGCACAAAAGCGCGGCCGGCCATGCCGTTAAGCGGCAGGAATGTGCCGTTGCGCCGCGGCGCGAAATCAGTCAGCGGACGAAACGGCGCGGTGAGCGTTAGATGCAGTCCGATTGCAGCGTGCGTGCCTGCAGCTTCGCGCAAGGCGCTCGCTTCACTCGCCGAGAAGCTCGGCGTCACCACCATGACCGACGCCGCGTTGATGAGCCCGCGCGCAACCAGCTCGCGGATCGCGGCGCTGACCGCCGGCGATATGCCGTAATCGTCGGCGCACAGCCAAATGTGC
>DASXJB010000122.1:0-1945 GCA_036497645.1 Xanthobacteraceae bacterium | reverse complement strand
TCGCCGCCATGCGGGCGGGAATTACGATCAGAACGTCAGCCATCGCGGCGCACAGCCCCTGAGGGTCAAAACTCATTACCCCCTAAGTCCCGAACGGACGCGACCATAGGGATCATGAGTTTTGACCTTAAAGATCGGGCTTATACGGGTTGCAACCGGCGCGGCAAACCGGCTAATTGTGCGCCGCCCACCACGGCCCGATTTCGGGCTCACCACGCCGCCGCCTGCGGAGCGATCAGCGATGAATTCGTTCGAACTCAACAAGATCCTTGGCGCCTTGCTGGGCACCTGTCTGATCCTGGTCGCCATGCATATCGCGGCGGGGGCGATTTTTACCTCGGAGAAGCCGGCCAAGCCGGGCTATGAGGTCGCCGTCAAAGAGGAGCAGCCACAGGCCGGCGCAGCTCCGGCCGCGCCTGCGGCGGTGCCGATCGAGAATCTGTTGGCGAGCGCGTCGTCGCAGCGCGGTGCGGACGTCGCCAGGCAATGCCAGGCCTGCCATAACTTCCAGGAGGGCCAGGGTCCGAAGATCGGTCCGGATCTCTATAACGTGGTCGGGCGCCAGATCGCTTCCGCGCCAGGCTTTAATTATTCCGCCGCCTTAAAATCAAAGAACGGCGCCTGGGATTTCAATGCGCTGAATACCTGGCTGACCAAGCCGAGCGCCTATGCGCCCGGCACCGCTATGACCTTTGCCGGCTTGTCGAACGATAAGCAGCGCGCCGACGTGATCGCCTATCTCGATACGCTGTCGCCTAATCCGGTGCCGCTGCCAAAGCCGCAGAACGCCAGCGCCACGCCGCCCGCGGCCACCGGCGCCGGCTCGAATCCCCCCGCTGGAGCGCCGGCCAATCCGGCTCCGGGCGGCGCACCCGCGCAGTCGAACGGCTCCGCACCCGCCAACCACTAGCGACGCGCGACCCCGTTCTGTTCACGGGTGCAGATTGTCGAGCACTTTTTTTCGCGGTGCACAACGGCACGCTGGTGTCATAATTCAAAAGACACAATAATGTCGTGCACCATTTTGGCCTATTCGGGAGCATCCGGTGAACCGCCGATCCTTGCTGAAATCTGCCCTACTCGCGATCGCCGCGCAGCGGCTCCGTTTGCTCGAATGGATTGGGGCTGCGCGCGCCGAAGACAAGACTTGGCGGCACGGCCTGTCGCTTTACGGCGATCTGAAATATCAGCCGGGCTTCAAGCAGTTTGAATATGTCAATGCCGCGGCGCCCAAGGGCGGCACCGCGCGGCAGATCGGGATCGGCACGTTCGACAATTTCAACACCGCTGTCGCCGGGGTGAAAGGCTCGCTCGCCGCTGGGATCGATCTGCTTTACGAAACGCTGTCGGTCTCCGCGCTCGATGAAGTCTCGAGCGAATATGGCCTGGTCGCGGAGGCGGTGAGCTTTCCGCCCGACTTTTCCTCGGTCTCCTACCGGCTGCGGCCGCAAGCCAAGTGGCACGACGGCAAGCCGATCACGCCGGAGGATGTGATTTTTTCGTTCGACTCCCTCAAACAATACAGCCCACAGCTGTCGGCCTATTACCGGCATGTCACCAAGGCGGAAAAAACCGGTGACCACGAGGTCACCTTCGTGTTCGACGCGCCGGGCAACCGCGAATTGCCGCAAATCATCGGCCAGCTTACCGTCCTGCCGAAACATTGGTGGGAAGGAACCGATGCAAACGGTAAGAAGCGTAATATCGGCGAGACCACACTCGAGCCGCTGCTCGGCAGCGGACCTTATCGCATCAAGGATTTTTCCACCGGCCGGAATATCGTCTATGAGCGCGTCAAGGATCATTGGGCACGCGATCTGAACGTCAATGTCGGAATCAACAATTTCGACGAGCTGCAATTCCTTTACTTCCGCGACACCACCGTCGCCCTCGAAGCGTTCAAGGCCGATACCATCGATTGGCGAAA
Source organism: Xanthobacteraceae bacterium (assembly GCA_036497645.1). Lineage (GTDB taxonomy): Bacteria > Pseudomonadota > Alphaproteobacteria > Rhizobiales > Xanthobacteraceae > BOG-931. The sequence continues at coordinate 18 of DASXJB010000122.1, read as the reverse complement.
CGAGAACAGCGCCAAGAA
>DASXJB010000121.1:0-6361 GCA_036497645.1 Xanthobacteraceae bacterium | reverse complement strand
TGGCACCCTATGCCCAGTTCAATGTCGGCCTGGCGCGCGATTTCGATATGCCTGATCATCAACCGGTGACCGTGCGCTTCGACGTCGTGAACGTTTTCGATACGATCTATCAAATCAGAAACGGCAGCGGGATCGGCGTGTTCGCGTCGCAATACGGTCCGCGCCGCGGCTTCTTCCTCGGCATCAAGAAGAAAATCTGCGCAGACCCAGGCTCCGGTGATTGCCGGAACACCGCTACAGATAACAGGCGAGACTATACGAGCGGCTTCAAGTGGCCCACCTCTGCTGTCTCGGACCGTTATAATTGGAGCGGTTTCTATCTCGGTCTCAACGCCGGGGGTGCTTTCGGCATAAATACCATGTCGGCATCCGGCGGCGGCGGGAGTGCGTCGGTCAAAGAACCCGGATTCATCGGCGGTGCGCAGGTCGGAGCAAACTATCAGACCGGGCCCGTCGTTTGGGGTTTCGAGACTGACTACGACGCCTCGACCCAAAACAAATCGCTGCCTGCGGGCGTATTGACCGGCAGCACGAGTCAAACGCCATGGTTCGCAACTCTGCGCGGCCGCGTCGGAATGGCCTTTGATCGCACACTGGTCTACGGAACGGCGGGCGGCGCCGCCGGCGAACTACGGCCTATTGTCGCAATCCCAGCCGGCACCACCAACACGACTGTGACCTATGGCAGCTGGATCGCTGGCGCAGGCATTGAGTACGGCATCACCGACAATCTCAGCGCACGCGTTGAATATCTTTATCTTGATAAGGGTCATATCGCGACGGGCGTCATCGGCCCTCCGGCCACGACGATTACTAGCCGGGTGCAAGATAACCTGGTGCGGGCAGGCCTGAACTACCGCTTCACAGCCTGGTAGATTTGCAGGAAGCCGTTACTGCCGCTGCACTTCGACGGTGACGTGGGAGAGCGCGCGGAAGCGGCCGAGCAGCGCCTGGTAATAATCGGGGCCGCGCTCCTGCCGCGTCGCCACCGAAACGATGACGCCGAGATGGCCGGGACCAAGCCGCCATAGATGCAAGTCGGTCAAGCGGTCGCCGTCGGTTTCGATCACCGCGCGCATGCGTTCTGCCATGCCGCGATCGGGGGTCATGTCGAGCAGAATGGCGCCGGTATCGCGTATGAGCGTATAGGCCCAGGTTGCGATCACGATGGCGCCGAGCAGGCCGGCAGCGGGATCCATCCAGACCCAGCCGAACAGGCGGCCGAGTGTGAGGCCGACAATCACGAGTATAGAAACTGCCGCGTCGGCAGCCACATGCACAACGGCCGCGCGGAGGTTGTTGTCGCGGTGCGCCGTGTGATGTGGATGGTGGTGTTCATCCGCGTGAGCATGGTCGTGGTGATGACTGCTGTGGTCATTATGGCCGTGCAAATGCTCATGGCCGCCGCTGAGGAGGAGCGCACTTACGACATTGACGATCAAGCCCAGAGCCGCGATCGGGATTGCCTCATTGAAGCTGATTGACACCGGCCAGATGAAGCGCGTCAGCGCCTCATAGCCGATCAGAAGCGCGATCATGGCGAGCACGATGGCGCTCATGAAGCCGGCCAGATCGCCGAACTTGCCGGTGCCAAAGCTGAAGCGATCGTCATCGACGTGGCGGCGAGCGAAACGATAAGCCAGCGCCGCAAGCAGAAGCGCGCTGGCATGGGTCGACATGTGCAGCCCGTCGGCGATCAGCGCGATCGAGCCGAACAAAAGCCCGCCGACAATCTCGGCCACCATCATGAAGCTGCACAGGGCGATCACGGTCCAGGTGCGGCGCTCGTTGCGCTCGTGGCCCTCGCCGAGAAAGACATGGTTGTGAAGACTAGGGATGCTGTCTGCCATAATCCCGTCCTGCGCTATTGCCGTCGGGAGCGGCATTCACTTGAGATAGGCTTGGACCGCCTCGATCAGCTCTTCGGCGCCTCGGCTGCGCTCGGAATCGCGCGCCGGATCGACGACATGGAGCCGGATGTGGTCCTCGATCACCTCGGTCATCAGGCTCGAGAGCGCACCGCGCGCGGCGACAATCAGATGCAGCACATTGGCGCAGCCCTTTTCCTCTTCCAGCGCGCGTTCGACCGCCTCGATCTGGCCGCGCACTCGCTTCACTCGATTCAGGAGTTTGAGCTTCTCGCCCTTGGTGTGGGACACGGTTGACATCTCCGTAAAATAGGGTAGGGGGTATGGTATGCGGCCACGCCCGCAATGTCGAGGGCGGCTGCGTGCTCGAAACCGCAGACGCTAACAATATGGGCAGTACCATCTGCGACGCCGCGGCTTCCGTTCCTGGCGGAAGGCAGGCGCCCGACATGAGACAACCAATCGCGGCACCGTCGGCCGCGAGGGGATTGGCGCTCCGGCCTGGTGCAGCGCGCTAGGCGGCCGCCATTCGCTCACAGCCGACCGCAAACCGCGGCAACGGAGGTGAGCGATGTTCGCAAAAAAGGCGCGATCGCTGAATTTCAGCCGAGGCCCTGGACTTCGTCGCAACGCGGCGGCGGTCCGGCCGTGCAATGATAATCAACCGGTGCGCCTCATCCCGCCGCGGCGGCGAAAGCGCCGCCCGCTGCTGTTGTGCCATTGGCAGCGCACAGCGGCGGGGCGGATCGAGTGCCATTGGGCGAGCGACACGCTGGACCTAAGCGATGAAGGGATAAGTTGCCTGGCCAGCCAAGGCGGGCGGCGCGCCAATATCGCGATGCTCGCTGCTTAATTGTCCGGGCTGCTCGGCGATGTGCTTGTGGGAATGATCCGCGGACGCATGGACAGGGCCAGCCGGTGTCACGTTAATGTCGGCATTGGGATGGCAGCACAGTGCGGCCGCAGCAGCGTGTGATGGGTTCGGGGGACCGGATGAGGGGGCGTTGGCTGGCCGGGCTGGGCTTGCTCGCGGTTGCGAGCGGCGCGCAAGCTGCGGACCTTTCGCGCATGCTGCCGACCAAGGCACCGCCGCCGGCAGCTACGTCGGCTGCGGACGATTGGACTGGATTCTATGCCGGCGGCCATTTCGGCTATGCGGCCGGATTTTCGAACTGGACGGCGACGCAAGCCGGCGCGGCAACATCAAGCCTGTCCGGCTCGCTCGATCTGTTCCAGGGTTACGACTTTTCCACCGGCCGAGGCAGTTATCTGCTCGGTTTCCAGGCCGGTTACAATTACATGCTGCCGTCGCGCATCGTGCTCGGCGCCGAGGCCGACGTGTCGTTTCCAAGCGTGCTCGGCGCCAGCCAGGCCATCGCTTCGCCGCTGATCGGCCAGGCGATCTATCGCGATCAGGTCCAAATGTCGGGCACGGTGCGCGGCCGCATCGGCTACGCGCCGGGCCATGGGCTGTTTTATGCGACCGGCGGCTTCGCCTACAGCTTCGATGAGTTCTCACGCACGCAGGTCGCAGGCGTCGCGATCGGTGGCACGGCGGCGGCCGGCACCGTCGAGAATCTATTCACGGTGCCGCGGATCGGCGGCGCGGTGGGCGGCGGGGTCGAGGTTGCGCTTACCCCGCGCTGGATGGCGCGGCTCGAATATCTCTTTACCGACTATGGATCGCGCAGCGTGGATTTTCCCGCTGGCGCGCAGCGTTTCACCTCTGATCTCGCGGTGCACACGTTGCGCATCGGATTGGATTACAAGCTCGGCCGCGACGGCATTGATCCGCAAATCTTTACCAAGGGACCTGACGCACTCGATCTCGGCGCCTTCGCCGTGCACGGCCAAACGACCTTCGTCGAGCAATATGCGCCGCCATTTCATTCGCCTTATGTCGGGCAGAATAGTCTCATTCCGAACCAGGGGCGTGAGACCTGGGACACAACCTTCGGCGTGGGCATGAAACTGTGGCAGGGCGCCGAATTCTGGTTCGATCCGGAGATCGATCAGGGCTTCGGCCTAAGCGCGACCGAGGGCGTGGCGGGTTTCCCGGCCGGCACCGCATTCAAGGTCGGCGCTTCGGTGCCATATGCGCGGCTGCAGAAGGCATTCGTGCGCCAGACCATCGATCTCGGCGGCGACAAACAGAAGATCGATGCCGGCTTCAATCAATTCGCCGGGTCGCAGACCGCCGATCGCCTGGTCATCACGCTCGGCAAATTTGCCGTCACCGACATTTTCGATACCAATAAATACGCCAACAATCCGCGCCGCGATTTCATGAACTGGGCGCTGATCAATACTGGCACATTTGACTATGCCGCCGACGCCTGGGGTTACAGCTATGGCGTCGCCGCAGAATGGTATCGCGGCGACTGGACGTTGCGCGGCGGCTGGTTCGACCTGTCGACCGTCCCGAACGGCGAGGCGCTTGATACCAGCTTTGCCCAATTCCAATGGCTCGGCGAAATCGAGCGGCGCTACGAACTCTGGGGCCATCCCGGCAAAATCGCCGTCACTGGGTTCCTGAGCCGCGGCCGGTTCGGCAGCTTCCAGGATGCGATCAACCTCGCGCAACTCACCGGCGGGCCGGCCAATATCGCCGCCGCGCGTCAATATCGGAGCCGCGGCGGCGTGAGCATGAATGTCGAGCAGGAGATCACGCCTGACCTCGGCGCCTTCATTCGCGCGGGCTGGGCCGACGGCGCTGTCGAACCGGATGCCTATAGCGACATCGATCGCACCGTCGCCGCCGGGCTCTCGCTCAAGGGCAAACAATGGGGCCGGCCCGACGACACCTTTGGCCTTGCCGGAATCGTCAACGATATTTCCAGTGTGCACCAGCAATTCCTCAATGACGGCGGGCTTGGCATCCTGGTCGGCGACGGCATGCTGCCGCATCCCGGGCCGGAACAGATCATCGAGACTTATTATGCTTTCCAGGTGCTCGCTTCGACCGTGACACTCGATTATCAGTTCATCGTCAATCCGGCCTATAACCGCGACCGCGGCCCGGTCTCGGTGATCACCGCGCGTGTGCATTCGGAGTTCTGACGATCAGCGCAAGTGATGGCGGGCGAGCACCTCGCGTACTGCCTCGACCATTTTTTCTTCTGGTACGGAGCGCTGCGCCTGCGCCTGTTTCTGCAAATGCTGGTCGCGGCCTTTTTCCGATTTCGCTAGTTCGGCGCCGACGATCAGATCTTTGATCGTGACTTCGCCACGCGTTTTTTCGTCGGAGCCTTGAATGACGACACACGGCGAATTGCGCCGATCGGCATATTTCATCTGCGGGCCAAATTTCCCGGAGCCGAGATAAAGCTCGGCGCGGATGCCGGCGTTACGCAGCTTCGCCACCATGTTCTGATAGTCGGCGATGCGGTCCTGGTCGAACACCGTGACCACGACCGGGCCGCGTTCGGTTTTAAGATCGACCTTGCCGAGATATTCGAGCGCGGCAAGGAGCCGCGACACGCCGATCGAAAATCCGGTCGCCGGAACAGGCTCGCTGCGAAAGCGCGAAATCAGCCCGTCATAGCGCCCGCCGCCGCCGACCGAGCCGAAACGCGGCGAGCCATCCTTGCTGTCGGTCGAGAAGGTCAGGTCCACCTCGAACACGGGCCCGGTGTAATATTCGAGGCCGCGGACGATTGACGATTCAAACGTTATTCGGTCCGGGCCGTAGTCGGCAGCGCGAACCAGGTTTCCAATCTGAGCAAGCTCTTGAATGCCCTCGCTGCCGGCTGAGCTTGAGCCGATTTCGCTCTTCCACTCCGTTAGCGCGCTTTCAAGATCTCCGGCGACTTCGTCAAGTTGGAATTCGATATAGTTCAGGATTTTTTCGGATTGTTTGGCGTCCAAGCCGGCACCTTTGGTGAAATCGCCGCTCTCATCCTTCCGGCCGGCACCAAGAAGCGCATTCACGCCAGCTCGACCAAGTCGATCATATTTGTCGACAGCTCGCATTACCGTCAGACGTTTTAATGTGTTCGCTTCGCCGCCAAGGCCGATCGATTCCAGAACGCCGTCCAAGACCTTTCGGTTATTGACCTTCACCACATAACTGCCGCGCGGAATGCCGAGCGCTTCCATCGTGTCGGCCGCCATCATGCACAATTCGGCGTCGGCGGCAGGCGACGACGAGCCGACCGTGTCGGCATCGAATTGCATGAACTCGCGGAAGCGGCCGGGGCCGGGCTTCTCGTTGCGAAAGACGGTGCCGACGCGGTAGCTGCGATAAGGCTTCGGCAGCGTGTCGAAGTTTTCCGCGACATGGCGCGCGAGCGGCGCGGTGAGGTCGTAGCGCAGCGACAGCCACTGCTCGTCGTCGTCCTGGAACGAGAACACGCCTTCGTTCGGCCGGTCCTGATCGGGCAGGAACTTGCCGAGCGCGTCGGTATATTCGATCGCCGGCGTCTCCACCGGCTCGAAGCCGTAAAGCTCGTAGACCGCGCGGATCTTCTCGATCATCTGCCGCGTGGCCGCGA
>DASXJB010000120.1:0-14284 GCA_036497645.1 Xanthobacteraceae bacterium | reverse complement strand
GCAACCGAATTGAGCGAAGTGCCGTCTTCCACGCATCCGCTCGGCATTCGCCCGGCCGGCGAAGGCGGCACGGTGCCGGCGCTCGCGGTCGTCATCAATGCGGTCGTCGATGCGCTGTCCGAGTTTGGCGTGCGCCATATCGAAATGCCGGCGACGCCGGGACGGGTCTGGCAAGCGATTCAGGAGGCGCGGCGCCACGGATAGAGTTTTTCGGACCATCTTTCCGCTCATTCCCGCGGAAGCGGGAATCCAGCAAATTCCTGAAAACAAGCTGGGTCACCCGCTTTCGCGGGGACGAGCGGGCAATCGTTACTGCCAATACGGCGGATAGCCGGAACTCTTCTCCTGCGCCGCGAGGAGCCGCAGCATCGCCGGCCATTCCAGCACGCCATACGGCCGCCGCGTGCCCGGCTGATAAAGATGGGCGGTGTGGGCCAGCACGTTCTCGCCCGGCATGGTTAGTTCGGCGCGCGCGGCCATGGCGTCGACCTGCGACCGGCACGACATTTCAAGCTGGTACATGGTGTTGAAGGCCTGCTGGATGGTCGCGCCGCAGGTGAGCAGGCCGTGATTGCGCATGATCATCGCATCATGCCGCCCGAGATCGCGAACGAGCCGCTCGCGCTCGTCGACTTCGATCGCCGGGCCTTCGTAGTCGTGGTAGCCGATATGGCCGACGAAGCGGATCGAGGTTTGCGACAGCGGCAGCAGCCCGCATTTCATCGCCGCCACCGCCATGCCGGCGCGGGTATGCGTATGCAACACACAGGCGACGTCCGGCCGCGCTTTGTGGATGGCGCCGTGGATCACATAACCGGAGACGTTGATGCCGTAATCCGTATCGGGCTTGCTGACGATGTTGCCCTCGACGTCGATCTTCACCAGGCTCGACGCCGTGATTTCCTTATAGAGAAGGCCGTACAGGTTGATCAGGAGGTGTTCGCTGTCCGGAATCCGCGCAGTGATATGGTTGTAGATCAGGTCGGTCATGCCATAGGCGTCAACCAGCCGATAGCAGGCCGCCAGATCAAGCCTGGTCTGCCACTCTTGCGCCGATACACCGTTGCGGATTGACTTGAAGTCGGTCGAGTAATTCACGGCTATCCTTCCTGTTTTTAGCCTATAGCATGATCCGGAAAAGTGGATACCGGTTTTCCGAAAAGATCATGCTCAAACAAAAAGCTAAAGCGAAATGGTGATTCAACTTAAATCATTTCGCTTTAGCGTCGAGCTTCGCGATGCCTTTGGCAAGCGGCACGAGAGACGCGATAATCGAACCGGCCGCGACTTGAGAAGTCACTTTAAGTAATGGCGACGATGCCCAGCGAGATCAACGAACTATTGCGCAACCATGTCAAGGAGAAGCTTGGCCGCGGCGAGGCCGTCGCCTCGATGACGGTTCGGCTCATACGCGGCATCGAGATCGCCCGCATCGCCAAGACCGCGGGCTTCGACAGCCTGTATGTCGATCTGGAGCATTCGAGTTTCTCGCTCGAGACCGCCGGCCAGATCTGCATCGCCGCGCTCGAGGCGGGGATCACGCCGCTGGTGCGCGTGCCGGGCGTCGCCGAAGTGTCGCGCGTGCTCGACGGCGGCGCCCTTGGTGTCATCGCACCGCATGTGCAATCGGCCGATGACGCGCGGGCCTACGTCGTGGCGGCAAAATTCCCGCCGCTTGGTCATCGCTCGGCGGCCGGTCCGCCGCCCCATCTGCACTATCGGAGTTTTCCGGCCGCGGCGGCGGATGCGGCGCTGAACGCGGCGACGCTGCTCATCGTCCAATTTGAAAGCGAGCAAGCATTGAGCCAAGCCGATGCGATCGCCGCGGTCGCGGGCGTCGATCTGGTGATGATCGGGTCGAATGATCTTCTTGCCGACTGGGGCCTTGCCGGCCAATACGAGCATCCGCGCCTGCGCGATGCCTATGCCCGGACCATTGCCGCATGCAGCAAGCACGGCAAGTATGTCGGCGTCGGGGGCCTTGCTTCGCGCCCCGACCTCGCCGCCGAATTCGTGCGCATGGGCGCACGCTATGTCTAGACCGGAACCGATCTTGGCTTCCTGCTGGCCGCTTGCACGGCCAAAGCGAAGGAAGTGCATGACATTACATTCCGTGCCATATCGTCATAGAAAGAACGCGACCAATGGTCTGAAAGGAAGACGTCTGGATGCTCGAACTTCGTCCAAGCTGCGAATGCTGCGACACAGACTTGCCGCCGTCGGCCACCAACGCGATGATCTGCACGTTCGAGTGTACCTTCTGCCGCGATTGCGTCGAAAACCGTCTCAAAGGCGTGTGCCCCAACTGCGGTGGTAATTTTGCGCCGCGTCCAGTGCGACCGCCAGGAAAGCTTGCGAATAATCCGCCGTCGACACGGCGTATCTTTAATCCCGCCGGCTGTGGCCGTTAACACCAACCGGAGTATGCCTTTGGCGAACCTGCGCGCGTTGATATTCAGTGCTGTCGGCCTCTTGTCCATGGCGACTTCCTGGTGCGCACCGGCGGCCGCGGATGACTACCCGTCACGTTCGATCCGGCTGATCATTCCGTTTCCGCCGGGCGGCAGCAATGACGTGGTCGGCCGCATCGTCGCCAATCAGCTCGGGCAAAAACTCGGACAGACCGTCTTCGTCGACAATCGCGCCGGCGCCGGTGGGGTGGTCGGAACCGACGTCGCTGCAAAAGCCGCACCCGACGGCTACACGCTTCTGGTCATCTCGATCGCGCACGCCGTCGATCCGTTTATTTACAAAGAGCCATATGATCCGATCAAAGACTTTGTCCCGGTCGCGATCCTTGCGACCGGCACCAACGTGCTCACCGTCAATCCAAACGTGCCAGTGCATTCGGTCAAGGAGCTGCTTGATCTCGCCAAGGCCAAACCCGGTTTTCTCAACTACGCGTCGGCGGGGATTGGCAGCTTTCAGAACTTGAGCGGCGAATTGTTCAAGGTAATGGCCGGCGTCGACATCGTCCATGTGCCGTACAAAGGCGGCGGTCCGTCGATGCTCGCTGTGATTGCCGGCGAAGCGCAGCTCATGTTCAGTTCAATCGTGCAGACCGTCCCGAATATACAAGCTGAGCGGCTGCGGCCGCTGGCGACCGGGGGCGCCAAGCGCAGTCCCATTCTGCCCGAGCTGCCGACAATCGCCGAAGCCGGCGTACCCGGTTATGTGGCGGCCGATTGGTGGGGAATTCTCGCGCCGGCCGGCACGCCGCAACCGATCGTCGACAAGCTGCATGCTGCGATCGAAGATGTGCTGCGGTCCGAGGACACCAAGAAAAATCTCGATCAGCAGGGCGCTAGCCCTCTGCACATGAGTTCCGCCGAATTTGGCGCCTATATCAAAGCGGAAATGACCAAGTGGGGGCCGGTGGTTACAACAGCCGGAATCAAGGCGGAATGAGCGACGCGGCGATGATTTTGGCGGGCGTGTTTTTAATTCCGCTCATTCCCGCGCAAGCTGGAATCCAGGTTCTTTCTTAAACAGGCTGGGTCCCCGCTTCCGCGGGGGCGAGCGGACTATAAAATCGATTGTCATCGAGACGATAACAACCTGCGCATGATTTCCAACTTCACCTATCATTCCGATCCAGTCCGGATCGTGTTCGGGCCTGGCGCCGTCAAATCGCTGCGCGCCGAAGCCGATTTGCACAAAATTTCCCGGTTCCTCGTCCTGTGCTCGCCGACGCGCGCCGATTTGGCGCGCAACCTCATCGCGCCAGTAACCGATCGCTGCCTTGGTTTCTGCGAGACGGCGGGCCAGACCATGCCGCGCGACGCATTTGACCGCATCGTCGGTGACATCAAACGGCACAACGCCGACGGCTTTATCGTCATCGGCGGCGGCTCGCCGATCGGGCTTGCCAAGGCTGCGGCGGCCACGACCGGCATTCCCTACATCGCGATAGTCACCACCTATTCCGGCTCGGAGATGGCGGCACGCTGGTATGTCGGGGTTGCCGACAACCGTGTGGATGGTGAGGGCCCAGCTGCGCTCCCCGCAACCGCGATTTACGATCCGGAATTGACGCTCGATCTGCCGCCAAATGTCTCGGCTGCGAGCGGCATGAACGCGATGGCGCATGCGCTCGAGAGTCTCTACGGCATCGATACCAATCCGGTTGTGCAGACCATGGCCGAGGAAGCGGTGCGCCTGCTTGGCACGAGCTTGCCGCGGATCGTGCAGAATCCGCGCGATCTCGCAGCCAGGACGGATGCGCTTTACGCGGCATGGCTCGCTGGAAATTTCCGCGCCAAGGTCGGCTTGGAGCATGCCATCGCCCAGCGCGTGCGGCAGTGGTTCAATCTCGAGCATGCCCGCACGCACGCGATCGCCACGCCCTATGCGATCGGATTCAATGGGTCCGCCGCTCCTGATGCGATGCGGCGGATCGAACGGGCGCTCGGCGTCGGTGACGCCGCACGCGGGCTTTACGATCTCAACGTCAAGCTCGGCCTGCCGACCGGGCTCAAGGACCTTGGGCTCAAAGAGAGCGACATCGGCAAAGCTGTGGACGTGATTTCGGCTGTGAAGATCACGCATCCGCGGCCGGTGTTTAAGGCCGATTTGCTCAACGTCATCGGCCAAGCCTATGCCGGCGCGCCGCCGCGGTTCTGATCCTATCGATATCCGCTTACAAGAATGAGCGGAAGTGACTCGGACAACCAGCTTTCCTCCGTTTCGGACCCAAAGGCGACATATGCAGCTCGAAATTGCCGCACTGCAGCGCGCAGATTGTGACCGAAGCCTGAACTCGTGAGGCCGTGGCCTCGCATGGCCTCACGGTTTACAATTCGCACCGAGGGTCTCCTGGGGGCACTTGCCGACAGAGGAGATCGTATGGTCGCGTCATCCGTCTCTTCCAATAAGCCGGCCGCTAAGAACAGACGACACGCCCTCCTGCTTGTCAGCCTCCTAATAGCCGCGGTCGCCGCCGGGGGCTACCTGGGCTGGCAGCATTTTGCGCACAAGCCCGACGCTGCGGTCGCAGAGGCCCCGCCTCCCGTTCCCGTTATCGCAGCCACGGTCGAAAAACAAAATTTCCCGATCGTGCTGACCGGGATCGGCAACGTCGCGGCACTGAACTCGGCGACGGTCCGCAGCATGGTCACGGAACCGATCATCAGTATCGATTTCAAGGACGGTGAGTATATCAAAAAAGGACAGCTCCTGGCCCAGCTCGATCCGAGCACCTATCAGGCGCAGCTCGATCAGGCGGAGGCCAATTTCGCCCGCGACGCGGCCCATCTCGAAAATGGGCGGATCAACCTCGGCCGATATGAGCCGCTTGCAAAAGAAGGGTATGCAACCCAGCAGGAGCTCGCCACGCAAAAATCGAAGATTGCTCAGGAAGAGTCCGTTATCAAAGCCGATCAGGCAGCGATCGAATATGCTAAAACCCAGCTCGGCTACACGAAACTAGTGGCTCCGTTCGACGGCGTCGCCGGAATTCGGCTGCTCGACGTCGGCAACATCATTCACTCAAGTTCGTCGAGGGGATCGCCGACCGAGCCGAATGCTTTGGTCGTGATCAACCAGGTTCAGCCGATCAGCGTGATGTTCACGTTGGCTTCGGCTGACATCCCGGAGGTGCAGGAGGCGCTCGCGAAAGGTCCAGTCAAAGCTGTCGCATTGAGCGTGGACGGCAAGACCGAACTTGACACCGGCACGCTCGCCGCCATCGACAACCAGGCCAACACGGCCTCCGGAACGATAACCCTCAAGGCAATCTTCCCCAATACGGATCGCAAGCTGTGGCCCGGCATGTTCGTCGATGTCCGGGTCGTGACGCAGGTGCAGGACGACGGTCTGACGGTTCCACTCGATGCCATCCAGCAGGGGCCGCAGGGGCAGTACGTCTTTGTCGTTGACTCGAATCACAAGGTGGCGATGCAGCCGGTCTCGGTGCGCGAGACACTCAACGGCGAGGCGCTGATCGACAAAGGTTTGAGCGCCGGGCAGACCGTTGTTGTGCGCGGCCAATACCGGCTGACGCCGGGTACCGTCGTATCGCTCGCCGATTCGAACAACCCGGCCGCGGTTCCAAACCCCACCCCGGCAAGCGCAGGGCTGTTGCCGTGAACATTTCAGCGACATTCATCCGCAAGCCAATCGCCACGGCGCTGCTGATGGCGGCGATCTTGCTGCTGGGCCTGATCAGCTACGAACTGTTGCCGGTGGCTGCGTTGCCAAATATCGACACGCCGACCGTCATGGTCACCGCGCAACTTCCGGGCGCCGATGCGCAAACTGTTGCCAGCACCGTTACGACGCCGCTCGAACGGCAATTCGGCCAAATACCTGGGTTGACGCAAATGACCTCGAGCAGCGGCAACGAAAGTTCCACGATTACTTTGCAATTCGATCGCAGCACCAGCGTGGATTTTGCGTCGCAGGCCGTGCAAGCGGCGATCAATGCGGCGGCTGGGTTCCTGCCGCCGATGCCAACTCCGCCGATCTATCGGCTGACTAATCCGGCGGATACGCCGGTGCTGATGCTGGCATTGACCTCCGACACGCTGCCGCTAACGACGGTTAGCGATTACGCCAACAGCATTCTGGTTCAGAAGATTTCGCAAATGCCGGGTGTTGGACTCGTCAGTATCGGCGGCCAGCAGAATCCGGCGATCCGGGTGCAGGTGAACCCGGCGTTGCTAGCTGCAATGGGCCTAGACCTCGAAGCGGTGCGAACGGCGCTCGCCACGGCCACGATCGATCAGCCGAAGGGCACATTGTATGGCGCCAATCAGGCTTTCGCGCTGCAGACCAACGACCAGTTAATGACGGCGGAGGGGTTCGACAACTATATCCTCGCCAACCGCCCCAGTTCCTTCGTCGCGACCACGGTCAACCCCAACCCCGATGTGGTCGGCATGAGCGGACCGATACGCGTGCGCGATGTCGGCCGAGCCATCGTCGGGCCGCAAGATGTGAACTTGGCGGGCTGGATGAACACCGAGCCGGCCATCATCATCGCAGTCCAGCGCCAGTCGGGAGCCAATGTCATCGCCACTGTCGACGCGATCAAGAAGGCGCTGCCGCACCTTGAGGCCTCACTGCCGCCGTCACTCAAGATCCATATCGTGTCGGACCGCACGCAGACGATTCGGGCTAGCGTCGCCGACGTCCAAAACACACTGCTACTGACGATAGGGCTGGTCGTCGGAGTCATTCTTCTCTTCCTTCGCAAGCTTTGGGGGACTGTGATCCCGGCGATATCGGTGCCGATGTCGCTGATCGGCACTTTCATGGTCCTCTATGTGCTCGGCTACACCCTCGATAATCTGTCGCTGATGGCGCTGATCATCGCCGTCGGCTTTGTCGTCGACGATGCGATCGTCATGATCGAGAACATCGTTCGGCACATCGAAGAGGGGAAGGCCCCGATGGATGCCGCTCTGCAAGGGGCAGGCGAGATTGGTTTTACGATCATGTCAATCTCGATCTCGCTGATTGCGGTGTTCATACCGTTGTTTCTGATGAGCGGCATTGTCGGCCTATTGTTCCGCGAGTTTGCCGTCACCGTAGCTATGGCAATCCTCGTCTCCGTCGTTGTCTCGCTGACTTTGACCCCCATGATGTGCGCTCGCGTCTTGACGGCGGAGAGCGGAACGCGACCGGGCCTCATCTCGCGCACGCTTGAGCGGTTCTTTGATTGGCTGGCCGCCACTTACGATCGCGGGCTGGTCGTCGCACTGCGCCACCGCTTTGTCACCTTGCTCGTGATGATTGCGACGATCGTGGCGACCCTCGTTCTGTTCGTCGAGATCCCCAAAAGCTTTTTCCCGCAGGAAGACACCGGCCTGATTCAGGGCATCGCCGAGGGCGCGGAAAACATTTCGCCGGAGGCGATGAAAGACCGCATGCGGGCGGTTCTGGCGGTGGTAACGAAGGACCCCGCGGTCGCCGCGGCTAATGCCTATATCGGACCCGGCGGGCCGACCGTGACCGAGAATGACGGGCGTGTGTTCATCACGCTGAAGCCGCCCAGCCAGAGGGTCGGCGTCGACCAGGTGATCGCGCGCTTGAACAAGGCGCTGCAGCCGGTCTGGGGCATCACCTTATACATGCAGGCCGCACAAGACATCACGGTTGGCGCGCGAGTTTCCAAGACCCAGTACCAATATACGCTCGTCGATGTCGACAGCGACGAACTCGACCACTGGGCGCCGATCCTCTTAAAGAAACTCCAAACATTGCCGCAGCTGACCGACGTCGCGAGCGACCAGCAGAGCACTGGGCGGCTCGTGAAAGTCGAGGTCGATCGCCAACTCGCGCAGCAGCTAGGCATCAACCCTTCGGTCGTTGATTCGATCCTTTATGATGCATTCGGCCAGCGGGTCGCGGCGCACATCTATACAAGGCTAAACCAGTATTTCGTGATTCTCGAAGTCGAACCCGATTTGCAGCTCGGACCCAACGCGCTGACGCGCATCTATGCGACATCGTCCAGCGGCAAGGAAGTGCCGCTCAGCGCGTTTGCCAAGATGACCTCGACAGTTGCACCGATTGCGGTCAACCATCAGGGACAATTCCCATCGGTGACGTTGAGCTTCAACCTTCCGCCGAACGTTTCTATCGGCACGGCCGTGACTGCGATCCAGCAGGCCGCGAAAGAGCTGGACCTGGCGGCTTCGATCGCGACGAGCTTCCAGGGCAGCGCGGAAGCCTTTCAGACTTCGCTGAGCAGCACACCGATTCTGATCCTCGCCGCACTGGTCGCGGTCTACATCATTCTCGGCATGCTCTACGAGAGCACGATACACCCGATCACGATCATCTCGACTTTGCCCTCGGCCGGGCTCGGCGCACTGTTGACCTTGATGCTGTTCGGCATGCCGCTCGACGTGATCGGCATTATCGGCATCATTCTGCTGATCGGCATTGTCAAGAAGAACGGCATCATGCTGGTCGACTTTGCGCTGGTCGGCCAGCGCGATCGCGGGCTTAGTACTGAGAACGCGATCCACGAGGCATGCCGCCTGCGCTTTCGCCCGATCCTGATGACGACGATGTGCGCATTGCTCGGCGGCGTCCCGTTGATGCTCGGCACCGGTATCGGCTCGGAAATTCGCCAGCCGCTCGGTTATGCGATCGTCGGCGGCCTCTTGGTGTCGCAGCTGCTGACATTGTTCACGACGCCGGTCGTCTACATCTACATGGACCGCTTGGGCCATTGGTTGGGCCGCGGCCGAGCCGTCCCCGTTGAGGCGAATGTCCCGGCGCAGTAGGCAGGTCAAAAGAAGCGGGCGAGCAAAAGCTGCCGCGGCCCTGGACCGATGCGTATTGCGATTGTGCGCTTAATCCTCGCTGCACGAAGGGAAAAAGCGCCCGATCACACGGCTGGGCGCATGAGCACCTGCCGAAGGCCGTGCAATCATTTTGTGGTCATAGGGCGATCTCGTCGACGACAATTCCGTTCGGTGGTCGCACCAACAGAACCTTATCCTTGCCTTTCACGTATTGCAGCCCGTGCAGTCCGTCGATATCCGCCACAGCTCCGGGCAGCGGATGCAGATCGAGCGTCTGTTCGAATGACAGCGAACTGCCAGGTTTGAGCGCTGCCGCGCCGGCAGCCGGCGGCGAACTGTCGGCCATCACGGAATTAAAAATCTGCCGACGCTGCTCCTCGTTCAGCGGCAGCGGCCAAGCCGTCGTCGGCACGCGATCGAGCACATCATTTCGTTGTGAGAATATCGCCGGCATAGTCTGCGTGGTGGCCCATATTGGCCCGGTCGGCCCTGCGCCTCCTGCTGCGGTCGTCGGGGCGGAGGTGCTGCCGGTTGTCAGCTGCTCCCCGCCGTTTGGCGCCGGCGTTGATCCTGGGCCCGCGGACGGGGCGCCATTGTCCGGCGCCATCAGCGCCGCGCGAGCTTCTTCCTGGGACGGTTGCGGTGCTCGGGGCAGCGCATCGCTCCAGGGCTCGGCGGCATGACCGGGATTGATTTGACCCGTGTTCGGAACAAAGCCGGAATCGACCGTCGGCGGCCGATCGCTGGCCTGCGCGACCACGATAGCAACTGCGGTGGCTGTTGCGAGCACAGCGGCCGGGACGATGAGGGTGTGGCCTTTCATGGCAAACTCCTTTGGCTGGCTTCAGAAACAACGGCTACAGGTCCATTCAAGTTGCAGCGGGCCAAAAAACATTGTGTCCTTCATGATGCTTTTCTCATGCGATTCTTTGTGGCGCTGTATGCGCCTCCGGCGAGGCACTGCGCGTCGCAGTAGATCAAACGCGTCCGAAAATCACGAACGTAGCTTGTTTCGATGGCGCTGCCGCATATCGCGCAATGTTCGTCGTCGCTCCGGAACGCCGGCCTCTCAAGCTGAAACCTGCGGCGACGACTCAAACTCGTTCTTGCCGAGCGGCACATGAATTTCGCAGGTCAGGCCTTCGCACGCATAATCGAAGTTGATCACCTTGAAGGTCGACTCAAGCAGCGAGGTGCCGAATCCGCGCTGACCTGAAGCGAGCACCGGAGGACCGCCGCGCTCTTGCCAGCGGAATTTCAAGACTGGACCGCCGCCATTGCTGGCAATGGTCCAGACGATGCTTACAGTGCCGTCCGCGCTTGAAAGCGCGCCGTGCTTCAACGCATTGGTGGCAAGCTCATGCAGTGCAAGTGAAAAATTCTGCGCATTCTTTGCACTGAGCATCAAGTCGGGGCCGTCAATTTCGGTGCGAGCGGCAAACGGCTCCAAGGTCAAGTGCACGATCTCCCTTAAGCTGACGCCGCTCCAGTTCGCCTTGGTCAGCCGCCGATAAGTGCCGGCCAATGCCAGCAACCGCCCCTCGAATATCTTTCTTGCTTCATCAAGCGGCCCGGAACCGGCCAGAGTCTTCTGCGCGATCCCCTGAATCACGGCGAGCAGATTGTTGGTCCGATGCTGCAGTTCACGGACGAGGATTTGTTCGGCCTCCGCCGCACGTCTTTGTTCCTCTTCCGCGCGCTTGCGTTCGGTAATGTCGAGCATGGACGCGATCCAGCCGGTGACCGTTCCGCTGTCGTCTTTTTCCGGCGTGTAGATGACATGCAGGTATCGCGTCCCGACGCCCTGATAATGGACCTCTCTCTCGAATTCGACGCGGTTTCCTTGCAGAACTTTCTCGACGTAAGGGCGAATCGCCTGAAAATCCTTATCGCCCAAAACATCGGACAGGCGTTTGCCAACCACCTGTTCCGGTCGACGGCCAGTCATCTCTAAATAGGCTTGGCTGATGAAGCGATAGCGAAGATCCCGATCCAACCGAATGAGCATGAATGGCGTTCGGTAAATAATTCTCTCGAGCTCGGCCTCCTTATCGCGTAACGACGCCTCGTTCTCCCGCAGCTTTTTAGCAAGCTGTTCGAAACGGTAAACGTGACCGGTTCCCAGGAGGAGCAGACCGCCGATCAAGCCGGTGCCAAGAGCACCGGCCGCAAGCACCGCCCAACTTTGCCATCCCCGATGCGTCGCGAGGTAGGCCGGAGATGGCGTTGTGTTCACGAGATAGCGGCGGCTTCCGAAATTAAATTCGGTTTCAAACAACACCGATACTGTCTGAGGAATCGCATCGAAGAACGGCGAGCCCGCCGCGGCATCGGCAAATCGCAGATTGAGCGTCGATCGGAGCGGGTCCACAAGCATCGCGGCGAATGTGCCCATGCGCAGCACGACCAGCACGATGCCAGGACCGGTGGGACCGCTGGATACGGCGTCGATTAACAAGATGCCCAATTGCTGGCCGTTTTCCTGCACCAAGCGAATCGGCGCGGTCGCAGCCAAATTTCCGCTGGCCGTCGCCGACTCAATGGCGATGCGCCGGGTCTCGTCCGATGCGAGATCAAAACCCATCGCTCTTTCATTGCCGAGGAGCGGTTCCACGTAAGTTACGGGGTTAAAGTGATTGCGATCGTCAGCCGAGCGCAGTTCACCCGATTGAGCGCGTTGGCGAACCTCGAAACCCGGCACCTCAGCCCGCTGGGCAGCCTCGAACTTTCCCCGATCGGCGGACTGGACCAACGGCGCCCACTCTACCGCTTGAATGATCGGAAATCGGTGCAGCAATGTGTGCACCAGATCGCGGAACTCCTGGCGCGTGACCGGCTGCTGGCGGCCGACAAAAGAGTCCGATAGCTGTTCGAGGAATCCGCGCTGTTCCTCCAGCGTCGCCCGCATCGTGTCGGCGAGTTGCTGCGAGCGCAGGCGAAATTCAAAAAGCGATTGATCGTTCTCCCAGCCGTTAACACGGATAAAAATTGCGATGAAAAACCCAAAGCACAGCAGCATAGGAACGGCGACCGGCCAGATCCGCGAGCGCCATAGATCTCGCGGCTCCGCGAAGAGCACAAGCAACAGCGGTAGCACCACCAGGACGCCGAGCGTGTCGCCTGCCCACCACGTCATCCAGTTGATTGACAGATCGCCGGACTGGACCGCGCCGAGGGCCCACATCCCGGCCAATGAAAGACTCGCGCTTGTTAAACAGAACAGCGGCGAAAGCACGAGCAAAAACAGAAGATCGCGCGGATTGTCTAAGGCGGCGGGGTAACCGATGACGCGGCGAAGCAGGCTGCCGCCAAGCGCCGCTTGGAGCGCGGAAGCAAGCGCGATCACGATCGCAGCCGCGGTGTCTACGGCATTGATTTGGCCCGTGATCGAGTAGCCGACCCAGAGATTGAGCAGGAGCGAACCGACGAACGTTCCAGGCAGGGTGGATGCTCCCGCCATGAACATTGCGCCGACAGCAATGCCGGCCGGCACAAACACCGCAGTGGCATAGCCGGGCGGTACGGCGAGCAGGAGCCCAAGCCGCCCCGTGATCACGTAGGCCAGCGGCAGCACCGCGTAGATGAGCAAATGCCGCGCCATCGCGGGCTTGAGGTGCTTCATCCGCAACATTGCCCAATCACATCAAGTCAGCCCCGGCCTATCATAAAGAAGCCTATCGTAAAGAATAAAAGCGACCGATGGCGCGAGGCGCCGCGATTTTGATTCGAATCAGTTTCTGGCTTTGTTGAAATATAATACCGAGCGTCGGTAATCAGCGGCGTCTTGGATCACGCCGCAAGCGGGTGCATCCTCGGCCTTCTACTCGTTGGTGGACTGCTCGATTTTCCGCACAAGCTCGGCGAGGCGCTCGGTGAGTGGCGGTTGTGGGGCGTTGTACTGTTCCCTCAGCCCGCGTCCGATTGACGCGAGGACTTCCTTGGTCCGGGCAGTCTTTTCCCGCATCTCGCTCCCGCCCATAGGTTCTGTCCTGCCCACTGTATAATTTTAGACACTCCCCCATGTTCAAAATTGAACATATCAGAACTCAACACCGGACCCCGCGTGTCGTTCCGCAAAAAAGGTGGAACTTCCCCTCGCCGCGAATAAAATGCGCTCCACTGAGTGTTCGGCACGCGCATTTTGGAAAAAATGATTGGCGGCCAACTCGGCGGTCAGGTGCGTTTTGATTGGCGCGATCAAGGTCTCATCTGCGAAATTGCGCTGCCCTTGCAGACACCGCAGCGCGCGGCCGACTGATCTGCCAGGTCCAGCAGCCCGCCAAATTCGCGAGATGAAGATCAACCTCAAGACCGCGAAAGCGACATATGTCGCGTCTTATTCCGTCATTGGCCCCAAGGCAAAAGGATCAGTTACGAGCACCGATCTCCGAATTGGCGCCAATCGTTGACGTGCGTTTCCCCTGTTTCTACGCCTCCTAACCGCAAAGGCCCGCGTAGGCGGATTGCGGCCCTCGGGCTACAGTCTTTTTCATGGACACTGCAACCGCCGGCTCGGGCATGAAGTGGGTGGGCCGCGCGATCCGGCGCCTGGAGGATCCGGCGCTGGTCCGCGGCCGCGGCCGGTTTACCGCCGATCTTGCGGCAACACACTTCGTATCTTTTGTGCGCAGCCGAGTAGCCTCTGGAAGAATCCTGAAAATCAGCGCGCCGGACGGGATCACAGTCATTCGCGCCACCGACCTGGGCGCACGGCCGATCAAGCCGATGCTGCACAAATTCAATTATCGCCCGATCGAGCAGCCAATTCTGGCGGATGAGGTCGTGCGTTTTGTCGGCGAACCGATCGCAGCGGTATTCGCGCCGACACCGGCAGAAGCCGAAGATGCCGCGGACCGCGTGGAGATCGAGATCGTCGAACTCCCGGCGGTCACAGACGCGCGTGCGGCATTGCAGCCGCATGCGCCGGCGGTTCACGACGCCGGAAATGTCGTGGTCGACGCCCAATTCAAAAGCGCCGATTTCGACAAAGCATCGACCAAGGCTCACCGGCGGGTTCATCTTACCGC
>DASXJB010000119.1:0-7176 GCA_036497645.1 Xanthobacteraceae bacterium | reverse complement strand
TGCCGCAACGTCGTGTCTGCGAGTCGTTCGATCTCGACTTCGGCGGACTCGCGCGCGCACACACGGTGACGCTCGGACGCTACGAGGACGGCGCGGTCGGCGAAGTCTTCATCAATGGTGGCAAGAGCGGCGAACAGATCGAGGCCATTGCCCGCGACGCTGCCGTGATCTTGTCGCTGGCGCTGCAATACGGCGCCAACCTGGCGAACATCCAATCCGCAATCACGCGTGACGCGCAGGGCGAAGCGCAGTCAATCATCGGTGTCGTGGTCGATCGTCTGTGCAGGGGCGAGTCATGACCCGGCTTCCTGTCTATCTGCACGACGACTACCTGACTCCGGTTTGCGAATACTTTTCCGACGAACTTGAGCACGACGAGCTCGACGTGATCGAGGATATCAAGGCGCATGGCTGCATCACGGGCGACCGGCTCGGCACCATCAGCGATCAACCTGTCATGTCGTGCAAACGCGCCATCAACGAACTTCGCAACGATCGAGCACGCAAGGCCGAAGCGGAGCGCGAAGAGCGTGAGGCTCAGGCACGACGCTGCCGCGAGAGAGAGGAAGAAATCGAACGACAGAAACAGCAGCAGGCCGAATGGGAAGCGCACCGCCGCCATCAGCGCGAACACGCGTCATGGTCGGTCGAGCAGGACATGCTGGCATCGATAGCCCGCGACAAGCGCTGGCGAGAGCAGCGCGAGCAGGAAGAGATCAATCGACGCAATCGTCAGCGCGAGGAATATGCGGCGCACATGGACCGATTGCGCGCCGCCGTGCTGCATTTGCTCGGCATCCGCGGCCATCATTGGAGCATCGAAACCATGTCCGAGATGCTGCACGCCGACTCGTTCATCATCCGCCAAATCGTCGAGAATCTGGTCCGCGAGAATTTGGTCCGACGCGTTTTAACCCCGGCAATAGTGCCATGAAGGAGGAAAAGCATGAGCGACTACGAGCAACATCAAACGGATGATCTGATCGATCAGACTCTGCGACGGGCGCCGACGACCGACAACGGCAACGGTAGTCGCATTCCGCCCGACGAAACTCGGCAAGAGAAGTTCGTGCGGCTCGCCATGTATCGCATGACTAATCTGAAAGCGTCGGCGCGCGGTATCGCCAACCTTGCGAAATATCCGCACACCGACGAACAGCGCAACAAGATCATGAGCGAGCTGCGCAAGATCGTGGCCGAGATTGATATCGCGTTCACGCCGAAGACACGCGACGACAATTTCAGCTTCTAGTTCAATCGGAAATGCTTTTTGGAATCTGATTCCGCGGCGAAAACGGCGGCCATTTTTGAAAATCTGGCGGAAACTTATTCTCTACGACGACGGGGAGGACTCGATGCCGACAATCACGGTCCACGACAAACTGAAATGCGCAAGGCGCGAATTGAAGTACCGGCAATTCGTTTATCCGAGGCGCGTCGCCGAAAACAAGATGGCGCAATCGGAAGCAGACAAAGAGCTCGCGGTCATGTCGGCCATCGTCGATGACTACGACAAGTCGGCGGATGAGCAAGAGGATTTATTCGCTAAAGATGCGACTTAAATCATGCGCTATCTCTCGGTCTGCAGCGGCATCGAGTCCGCCAGCGTGGCTTGGTCTGCGCTGGCGTGGTCGCCTGTTGCCTTCGCTGAGATCGAGCCGTTTGCGTCCGGTGTGCTCGCCCATCACTATCCCGGTGTAATCAATCTCGGTGACATCAATGAATTCAAGCAATGGCCCCGAACAGATATCGATGTTCTCGTCGGAGGAACACCTTGCCAATCATTCAGCCTTGCAGGACTCCGAGATGGGCTGGCTGATCCAAGAGGCAATCTCGCACTCGTCTATCTTGGCATTGCTGACCTACATCGGCCCCGCTGGCTGGTTTGGGAGAACGTCCCCGGCGCTCTGTCAACAAATGATGGAAACGATTTTGCCTCCATCATTGGAGGGCTGGTCGAACTCGGGTATGGCGTCGCATGGCGAGTGCTTGACGCTCAACACGTGCGAACACGCGGCTTTCCGCGCGCCGTCCCTCAACGACGATCGCGTTTGTTCGTTGTTGGATATCTTGGAAACTGGCGACGTGCCTGCGCGGTACTTTTTGACTCCGAAAGCCTGCGCCGGAATCCTCCGCCGCGCCGAGAGGCGGGGCAAAACGTTGTCCCCACACTTGATGCAAGCGCTAACGCTCGTGGCTGGGGCACTGATTTCCTCGCCAGCGGAGGAATGATTCCGGTCGGCGTCCCCGAGATCATCAGCCAAGCCATCAATGCCAAGTGGCACAAGCGCTCGAGCGGACCCGCCGGCGACGAAGTTGTCAATCTCATTGCGGTCGCCGATCCGATCTGCGCCAACGAGCAGCGCACCTACACGCATGAGGGCGAGAACAATTTCCGCATGCGCAACGTGGTGCCCGATGGCCTGAAGGTGCGTCGGCTGACGCCGCGCGAATGCGAGCGGGCCCAAGGTTTCCCCGACGACTACACGCTGATCCCGTACCGCGGCGGCTTGGCGAAAGACAATCCGCGCTATCGCGCGCTCGGCAACGCCATGGCCGTGAACTGCATCCAGTGGATCGGCGAGCGCATCAGCATGGTGGAGGAAACATCATGAAGCACACAGCGAGAGATAAGCTGGCTCATACCTATCAGATTTTCACCTGCAACGATCCCGATTGCGGCGTGCACATCCAAGCCTTCGACGCCGCAAACAAGATCATATGCGAGATCGTCATGGGATCGCGCCAAGCTTCCGAGATGAGCGAGACGATCGATAACATCCTACAAGAAAAGGTGGAGATCGATCGATGAGAGCGGTGGACCTGGCGCGCGAGCTCAAGGCGGTTCGATCGGGCCGCCAGTGGAAATGCAGATGTGTCGCGCACGAGGACTCGAGTCCATCGATGATCATCTTCGACGGTCGCGAGGATCGCGTGCAAGTCCGCTGTCTCGCCGGTTGCAGTTCAGAGGATATCATCAACGTGCTGCGCGATCGCGGGCTGTGGACCATAAAGCCAACAGACGATCCACAGCAACGCGAGAAAGAGCGCGAAGAGCAAAAGAAGAAAGAGCATCGCATGCGGCTCTTGGCGCGCGGCATCTTCGACGAGGCCAAGCCCATCCGCGGTTCGCTCGCCGAAACCTATCTCGAAAGCCGCAACATCCACGACGTGGCGCGCATGATCGACGATATCCGTTACCATGCGACGTGTCCGCGCTATAGCGGACCACGCTACATCGTGCAGCCCGCGCTTGTGATTGCTATGCGGTCTGTTGCGACCAATTCTGTCGTAGCAATCCAGCGCATCTTTCTGACGCGGTCAGGCCGCAAAGACGGCAATGGCATGATGCTCGGGCCCGCCAGCGGCGCCGCGATGAAACTGCAGCATCTGCAGAACCATGCGCTGCACATCTGCGAAGGCCTCGAGACGGGGCTTTCGATCTTGGCGATGGACCAAGGCCCGGTCTGGGCGGTCGGCTCAACGTCGAACATGCAAAACTTTCCGATCCTCGACAGCGTCAACAAACTGGCGATCTGGGCCGACAACGACGAGGCAGGATTGAAAGCGGCGGCAATGTGCGAGCAGCGATGGACATCCGCCCGCAAAACCGTCGAAGTGCACACGCCGAAAAAGGGCGCGCGGGATTTCAACGACGTGTGGAGTTATCGCTGTGCCAGACTTTGACGACACCGATCCGCGCGAGGGCGAATGGGACACGCGGCACAACGAAAACGTCGTGCCGCATCCGGCGAGCCTGCAGTTCATTCAATATTCGCATTGGGATGGTGTTGCCGTGCCTGAACAGGATTGGATCGTTCGCGATCGTTTGCCGCGCCGACAAGCCGCGCTGTTCTCGGGCGAGGGCGCGATCGGCAAGTCCATGACGATGCTGTACCTGTGCTCGGCCTGCGCGCTCGGCAAGGATTGGCTCGGCACCGTGCCCGAGATGGGGCCCGCACTGTTCATCGATGCCGAGGACGAAGAGCTCGTCCTTCATCGGCGGCTGTCATCAATCGTCAAGCACTATCAAACCACATATGCCGATCTCTACGGCAGCGGCCTGTATCTATTATCACTCGCAGGACAGGACACCGTGCTCGCGACTGCAACGCGCGGCGGCAAGATTCAAACCACACCACTCTACAATCAGATCATGCAATTCGTCGGCGATAAAAAGCCGGTCATGATCTCGATGGCCTCGAGCGCAAACTTTTTCGCTGGCAACGAAATCAATCGCAGCGAAGTGCAGCAATTCGTCGGCTTGCTGACCAAGCTGGCGATCGTCGCCAATGGCACGCTCGTGTTGCTGTCGCATCCATCGCTGACCGGCGCGCACACCAACTCAGGTTTGTCGGGCTCGACTGCATGGCACAATTCCGTCCGCGCCAGGTTTTTCATGCGCAGCGTCAAAGACGATGATGACGACGATGACGCCGATAGCTGTGATCTGCGCGAGATCGTGTTCAAGAAATCCAACTATGGACCGCTCGCCGATACCATGGTGTTGCAATGGCGCGACGGCATGTTTTTGCCAAGGCCCGGTCTGTCCAATATCGATCAGGCGGCATCCGCTGCGCGTATCGATGCGCTGTTCATGACTCTGCTTCGTCGATTCCACAATGAAGGCCGCATGGTCGGGCACAAGAAAGGCCCCAGCTACGCCCCGGCTCAATTCGTCACGACGCCGGAAGCACAGCAAGCGCATATCACGAGCAAAATGTTTGAGGCAGCAATGGAGCGGCTGTTCGCGGCTGGCGCGATCGTCAATGCGCAGTACGGACGACCGTCGCGGCCAAGTTCCTACATCGCGATCAGGTCTTGAGCAAACCAAAGGCCATCAACGCCGCGAGGGCTTCATCGATCGTCGTGACAACACAGTAAGGACCAAGAGGCGTGACCCTGTCCCTGAACATCAACTGTGTTTCTGAGGGTGTCCGCCCCGGCATTTTCAATTCCAGAAACAACACGCGCAGAAGACGACCATCTTTCCACATGAATTCGAGATCGGCGCAGCCCGCCAGTCTACCCAACTGCTTGAGTTTCGCGCCCGTGCGGGCGTCGGCACCGCCCGCCGTGATGTGCCGCATTAAAACATCCTCGCGCAACAGGGTCCGCAGCATCTTGACGAGCGCCCGCTGCAAGGCCGATTCCTTGCGCGGTGGCTCAACTTCGCCTTCGAACAGATTGAGTTGGTGGATCGTCATGACAAGTAGTGCCGCAACATGCCTTTGGCGGCAGGCGCACAATCGCCAGCCCCCAATGTGTCATAAACCGCCTCAACCACTTCAAAAGACGGGATAGCTTTCGCTGAAAAACAGATCGCTACTTGCCACACATCGCCAGAACGGGAATGCGGATGCGGCACGAACCATTCTCGTTTATTACATGGCGCGATAGCGTCCTCATTGATCACGACGTTCCCCAAGCGGCCCCGTGAGGTTGGGAAAAACCAGATCGCCGAGACCCGGCCATTCTTATAGCGGCGGTGGATATGGAAGTCATTTTGGGTCCATCGATCAAGTGCACTCCCATCGTCGGATGGCGTCGGATCATCCACCGAGGGCGCAACGGCGGGCGATGGCGTCTCGACGGTGAGCGGCGGCGGAACGGCAAACAAGTCCGACTCAGGCGGCTTGGTCTCTGGCTTGATAGAAACGAGTTGCGGACGGTCTGGTGCCGCGAGCGCGCGCAATGTCGGCGCAGCATCGTCAGGTGCTTGCTCACCTTCGATCCAATACGCCGCAATCTGTGCCGCCTCGTATTGAACAACATCGGCGTTTCTCGCTTCCGACTTTCCTGCGATGAAAATCAGTTCTGGAATCGTGAGGAAGTACGCTTCGCCAGCGGGACCGCGACCAAGGGAAACCGTGTCATGGTGACACGGTTTCCCAGATTGCGTTTGAAGGAACGACTCCCACCGAGCGATCAAGCGGCGAATTTCACGCAAGTTAGAAAGCCCGAGTCGCTCAGCAAGCCGCACATCGGAAAGCCGACGCTCGCCGTGAATGACCTTGAAGTCCGATCGCTTCAGCGGAATTGTGGAACGATCAGTAAGCCGTGCCATGGCGTTCGCCGCCTTTTTGATCGGTTTGGAGAAGGAGTCCTTATTTTGTACCCATCAATGGGCCCGTCAAGCCGGAATCTCAAGAATCTTGCCAGCGTACATCTGGCGTACAACTGGTGTGAAACAGCCGTGAAACTGCAGCGTACAACTGAGTCGGAATCTGGGGGTCAGGCTCTCTTTAGAGAGCCTGCCACCAAGCGCGCGAGGTCGGTTGGCAGATGTACGGGCAGTTACACGGTCCACGAAAAAGGAAAAACAAAATGTCAGAGATGTTCACGTGTCGGGGCTGCGGCGCCCGCGTCTCGCGCCCGGAGCGGATCGCGGGCATCGAACCGGGGGTTTGCCTGAACTGCCGCTATGGCGAGCCGCGCTACGCGGCGATGCGAGCCAAACCCGACGAGGTCCGCGCGTGGCCTGCTGACGCTTACGACAGGATCGATTGATGGAGGGGATCATGCACATGACGTTCGAGAGGATTGAACCGCCGCCGGGCCCTGGCGGCTCGAGCAAGCCAAAAACCAATCCATTCGACTCAGCCATCCCGCACAAGGGCGGCCACAACGATCTGGCTCGCTGGAAACAATTCGGCGGCACGCTGGATCGTCCAGCGCCGCCCGCAAACCGGAGGACCGCCGATGATGAACATGATCCCGCTGGAAATCCTCGACGAGCTCCCGGCGCGCTGGGACGGGCCGCACGTGGGCAGGCGTCTGATGGAAGCGATGCAGACCTTGCGGCTGCTGCCGATGGGCGGTGGCGTCGGCTATCGGCCAACATGGCCCGCTTATGCTTACGAGTTCGAGGATTTGCTCGCCCAACATGAGCAGGGCGAGCTCGAACGGACTCAGGCGATCCAGAACCGGACCCGGATGGTTCCATCATCACGCGCTATAAGGGCCATGGAGACGGCTTTGGTGTGGCCCGCCGCCTACTTAGGCAAGACGCAAAGACTCGCACGGGCGACCAATTGTGTGGCTCTGGCGCATGCTCTAGATCGAGACGCCGGTTGGGTCGCCGCCAAGAAAGGCGGGTATGCCGATACGTGGCGACGGCGCCATGACGAGGGTTGCGAGATCATCGCGTTCCGACTCCGGGCCGGTCGGGTGGCG
>DASXJB010000118.1:0-15022 GCA_036497645.1 Xanthobacteraceae bacterium | reverse complement strand
GGTGCCGTTCGGTCCGGGCTGGCACACCCCGCGCGCGATGAACGAAGAAGACATGGCGCGAGTACGTACCGATTTTGCCGATGCCGCCAAACGCGCGGTGCGGCTCGGCTTTGACGCCGTCGAGCTGCACTTCGCGCACGGTTATTTGCTGCACAGTTTCGTCTCGCCGCTGTCGAACAAACGCAACGATGAATTTGGCGGTTCGTTCGAAGGCCGCATGCGGTTTCCGCTGGACGTGGTGCGCGACACCCGTGCGGTCGTGCCGCGCGGCATTCCGCTTGGCGCGCGCATCACCGGCACTGATTGGGTCGAGGGCGGGCTGACGCCGGACGACGCGGTCAAAATGGCGAAGGCGCTCAAAGCCGCCGGCATCGACTACGTGGATATTTCCTCGGCCAACATCACTCCGGAAAGCCGCTGGCCGAACGGTCCCGGATTCAACGTTCCGATTGCCGAGCGCGTGCGGCGAGAATGCGGGTTGCCGGTTCGCGTCGTCGGCATGATCGTCAATGCCAAACAGGCCGAAGCCATCGTCGCCGAGGGCAAGGCCGATATGATCGCGATGGCGCGCGCTTTCCTCGACGATCCGCATTGGGCTTGGCATGCCGCGCAGATGCTTGGCGCGGAAGTCGGGCGCCCGCCGCAATATGCGCGCGTCGGCCCGGCGCTATGGCCCGGCGCTGCTCTGCGCGGGTGAGGGCGGGATCCGGCCATAGGCGAGCGCAAGCCGGGCCGGTTCGGCGCCGAGATAGTAAGCGAGCCGCAGCCGCCACATCAGCACGACGGTGCGCCACAGGCCGTGATAGTCCCAGCGCCGGCCCGAGGTCACGGCTGGTGCGGCGATGCACAGCGGCCGGCACAGCCGCTTAAGCTTTCGTGACAACGCGATGTCTTCCATCAGCGGCAAATCGGGAAAACCGCCGACCGACCAAAACGCCTCGCGAGTGACAAAAATCGCTTGATCGCCGCTAGCGATGCCAGTGAGCCGCGAGCGCCAATTGATCGTCCGGGCGACGAGCGCAAGCAGGGGATGCCGGCCGGCGATGCGCAGGTCGAAACGGCCCCAACAGCAGCGATAAGCCCGATCCGACGCGCGGCATGCGAGCGCGGACGCGATGAGCTGGTCGGCGCGGTCAGGCAGCGTTGTATCGGCATGCAGGAAGATAAACACATCGCCCGTTCCGAGCGCCGCTCCGGAATTCATCGCCGCGCCGCGGTTACGCCGCCCCGCGATGACGCGATCGGCGAGGGGGCGTGCAAGCGCGACTGTGCCGTCGCTGCTGCCGCCATCGACGACGATCACTTCGGCGCCGCGAGCCCGCAGTGGCGCAAGCGCCTGCAGCGTCGCGGCGATGATCGCCGCCTCGTCGAGTACAGGAATGACGATCGTAAGCCGCCCCGTATCGCAAAGCATGTGGGCAACATTGCCGGCAAAGCCGCAGTCGGGCAACCTCGCTTAAACAGGCGAAGCGTTCTGTATGGAAAATCCCGTTCTGGTCGAAGTGACGCGCGGGCCGCTGGTCGAAAGCCGGCACCGCGGCGCCGTTGCCGTGTCCGATGCCGAAGGCCGGAGCGTTTTCGCGCTCGGCGACGTGACAGCGCCGGTATTTCCGCGTTCCGGGGTGAAGGCACTGCAGGCCTTACCGCTGATCGAGCAAGGCGCGGCCGATCGCTTCGGCTTAAATGATGAGGAGCTGGCGCTTGCTTGCGCCTCCCATAGCGGCGAAGCTGCGCATGTCGCCGGTGTCGAGCGCATGCTGACGAAAGCGGGACTCGATCCTTCCGGCTTGCGCTGCGGCGCGCATTGGCCGATTGCACAGGCCGCAGCCGCCGCCGTGGCGCGGTCCGGCGCGCCGTCGCCGCTGCATAACAATTGTTCCGGCAAGCATGCGGGCTTTTTGTGCGTCGCTCGCGCGCTCGGCGCCGATCCTGCGGATTATTGGCGGCCGGAGCATCCGGTGCAGCGGTTAGTCCGGAGTGTGCTTGAGGATTTTACCGGCGCCACATTGGGTGAGGCATGCTGCGCCATCGATGGCTGCTCGGTGCCGACCTGGGCCGTGCCGCTGCACAACTTGGCGCAGGCCCTTGCCACATTCGGCGCCGGCCGCGGCATCTCCGCCGAGCGCGCACGCGCCGCGGCGCGGCTGCGTCACGCTTGCGCGAAGGCGCCATGGTACGTCGCCGGCACCGGCCGCTTCTGCTCTGACATTATGCAGCTCTTTGGCGAACGCGTATTCGTGAAGACGGGCGCCGAAGGCGTCTATTGCGCGGCGCTGCCGCGCCAGGGACTTGGCGTTGCCGTCAAATGCGACGATGGCGCCAGCCGCGCGGCGCAGGCGATCATGACGGCCCTCATCGCGCGGTTTTTGCCGCTTACCGCGAGCGAGCGCGTGGCGTTTTCGCGCTTCCTCGAGCCGACCTTGCGGAATTGGAATGGGTTTGAGGTTGGGCAGATCCGGATAACGCAAGCGTTGCGATAGGCGGTGAATTCAAACGCCGGCTGGCGGCAACTAATGCGAGCAAGAGCCCTTCGCACGCGATCACCAGGCGCGAAAGCGACTGCGCGCTGCATTTGCGGCTCGCGGGTCGCGACGTCGAACTGACCGGCGGTATGTGAACGAATTGCACCAGCGGCCGACCGCCGCGCGCGTGCTGCAGCGCGCGCCAAAACGCGTAATTGCAAAGGTAAGTGCCGGCGTCGCGCGATAAACGGGCCGGCAGCGCGGTCCCGCGGATGGCATTGAGAAGGCGCGGGAAGGGCGCGTTCCCCGTCAATGCCCGTTGACCCGGTTCGATGACTGCGCGCTTCGGCCGCCAACCGCTGACATCAGGGAATAAGATCGAGCGCGCATTGCGGGCGCGCGTCTCGACGCAGACCTGTCGCCGCCGGCCGGCAAGGCCGAAGATCAGGATCACGTCCGGCCTCTGCGCCAACAGTCTGGGCAGATCGCGGTCGACCGCCTTGTAGACCGTCGCAAAGACATGGCTCGTGATCTCAATTCCGGCGAGCGCGGGGCGGCGCCGGCGCGCCAGCGCGGTTGCCAAACGCCCGCTGGGGTTCGACGGCGCGCCGGGGAATGGACCGAAGCCCGCGATCACCACCCTCATAGCGTTATCGCGCCAGCATCGCCGCGAGCTTCTCCACCGCGGCGGACGGCGCCAGCCGGCCGGCGGCGACGTCGCCTTCGATCCGCGGCAAAGCCGATTTTAAAGCGCGGTCGGAGCGCATCGGTTCAAACAGGCGATCTTCCAGCATGGTCCACATCCATTTCACCTGCTGCTCGCCGCGGCGCGCGGCGAGTTCGCCGGATGCCGTGAGCCGCGCCCGATGCTCGAGAATATGCGACCAGAGCGCGTCGATGCCTTCCCCGGTGAGCGCCGAACAGGTGTTGACCGGCGGTGACCAGTTCGGCGAGCGCGGCGATAGGATCTGCAGCGCCGCGGCAAATTGCGAGGCGGCAAGCTTGGCGCGCGGGATATTGTCGCCATCGGCCTTGTTGACGGCGATCATATCGGCGAGTTCGACAACGCCTTTTTTCAGCGCCTGCAACTCGTCGCCGGCACCGGGCAGCGCCAGCACCAGGAAAAAGTCGGTCATGTCGGCGACCGCGATTTCGGATTGGCCGACGCCGATGGTCTCGACCAGCACGACTTCGTAACTGGCGGCTTCACATAGCAGCATGGTCTCGCGCGTCTT
Organism: Xanthobacteraceae bacterium; assembly: GCA_036497645.1. Taxonomy (GTDB): domain Bacteria; phylum Pseudomonadota; class Alphaproteobacteria; order Rhizobiales; family Xanthobacteraceae; genus BOG-931. The sequence continues at coordinate 11,325 of DASXJB010000118.1, read as the reverse complement.
GGCCGCCACGCCGCCGAGCGTGCCGGAGGACGGCGAGGGGCGAATAAAGGCGTTCGGGTCATTGGCAAGGCGCGCCATGCGCGTCTTGTCGGCGAGGATTGATCCACCGGTGCGGCGCGAGGATGGGTCGACCGCGAGCACGGCAACTTTGCGCCCTTGCGCCGTCAGCATGCTGCCGAGCGCGTCGATCAGCGTCGATTTACCGACGCCGGGCGCGCCGGTGATCCCGACGCGGACAGCCTGGCCAGTATGCGGCAACAGCGCCTGCATCAGCGCGGCGGCGGAGCGGCGATGATCGGCGCGCTTGCTCTCGATTAAAGTAATCGCGCGCGAGAGCACGGTGCGATCGCCGGCGCGGAGTGCGCGCGCGAGGCGCTCGACATCAAGAGAAGAAACAGCAGGCGCCATCATGTCCGATCAGCGAAGCGCGCGGCGGCTCAAGGCAAAATCGCGAAAGCCCGCGCCGGAAAGCCAAGCCCTTTCTCAACCTTCGGCCAAGTCACGATAATAAGCGCGCCGGTCGCCGGCACCTTGTCCAGGTTAGCCATGACCTCGATCTGATAATGCCCGTGCGCAAGGATGTAGGTCTCCGAATCCATCTTGTCGGTCGTGTCGGTGTCCATCGATTCGTGACCGGTCGCGGTCACGCCGCGCTGCTCGTAGAGATATTTGATCGTGGCGAAATCCCAGGCCGGAAACGGGCTGCGCTTGAAACGCTCCGGATTGGAGGCCCAGTCCTTGTACATATCGGTGCGCAGTGCGGCGAAGGCGCCTGCCGGCACACGACCGTGCTTGCGTTCCCAGTTCTTGAGATCCTCGACCAAAAAGGCGTGGTTGGGATCTTTGGCGAGATACGGCGTGTCGTCGAGGACGACGAGGCGCAGGACCATTTGCTTGAGCGGAATCTGGTCCATGGTGATGCCATTCTCGGCGAAATGCGCCGGCGGATCGACATGGGTGCCGTATTGCCCGACCATTTCGTAATAGGTGGCGTGGAATCCGTCCTTGGCGATGGTGTAGGGCTCGTGCGTCTTGGGATCGGCGGCAGCCGAGAATTTGGCTTGGCCGAAGCCGGACCAGACCGGCGTCCCGGGTCCGAATGCATGGGTCAGGTCGACGAATTTTTTCTCGGCAATGGTGCGATAGGCCCGTTCAAGATCGGATTCCGCTCGGAGCGGTGCCGCCGTAATGATGAAGCAAACCGCCGTCAGGAGCAGCATCCCGAGATTGCGACGAGCAACAGTCATTCGAGCTCTCCGTTTTCGGGCATCGGCTGGCATGAGCCTAGCGCGGTCGGATTGACGAGCGAAGCGACGCCGTTCTTGCAACGGTTATGCGCGAACATGACGAGGTGAGAAATGTGTCTTAAGCGCCTTCAGGCAACGGAATGAATTCCGTAGTGTCGCCAGGGACGAGCGCGAAGCGACCCGCTTTCCAGTCAGCCTTGGCGGCATCGATGCGGTCTTTGCGCGAAGAGACGAAATTCCACCAGATGTGGCGGGGTCCGTCCATGGCGGCGCCGCCGACCAGGACAAAATGCGCATCCGCAAGCGCTTTCACATCCACGCGGTCGCCGGGCTTCAGCACCAATAAGCGTTGCGATGGATGGCGCTCGCCGCCAATTTCGATCTCGCCCGAAATCACGTAAAGCGCCCGTTCCTCATGCTCGCTGCCGAGCGGCAGGACGCTGCCGGCCTTCAGCCGTATCTCGGCGAAGATCGTCTCCCACAGCGTGGCAACCGGCGAGCGCAGGCCGTGCATGGCGCCGGCGATGACGCGCAAAGTCAAGCCGTTGTCGCGCGATTGCGGAATATCGGTCGAAGGCGTATGGGCAAAGCCCGGCCCGGTCTCTTCGTCCTTGATTGGCAGCGCGACCCACAATTGCAAACCGTGCAGCGGCTCGCCGCCGTCGCGGTGATCGGGCGCGGTGCGCTCAGAGTGGACAATACCGCGTCCGGCCGTCATCCAATTCACCGCGCCGGGCCGGATCGGCATTGCGCTGCCGAGGCTGTCACGATGCACAATCTCGCCGTCGAACAAATAGGAGACGGTCGCGAGGCCGATATGCGGATGCGGCCGCACGTCGATGCCTTCGCCGGCCCGAAACACGGCTGGCCCGAAATGATCGAAGAAAATGAACGGGCCGACCATGCGCGAACGCGCCGAGGGTAGACCGCGGCGAACCTGCAGCCCGCCGAGATCGACCGTACGTGGCACGACAATGTGCGCGATTGCGTCGCTCGATGGCGCGTCCCCAAACGTCGGATCTTTGGCCGGGAAAAAGCTCATGGCGTGCGACCGTTTGTGTGGTGATCACCGCCTTTACGCTACACCAATCGCAGCGCTGGGTCTGCCCGCAACCTCACCGCTTCGTTATGTCCGCTCTGGCGACGAGCTCGGCGATAAAGCGCGGCTGCGCGAATGCCGCGACGTGAACCTCGGGCGTCCAATACCTGGTTTTGAAGCTGCCGGCCTCGCGATAACGTTGTGCGATAGTCTCGACCGAGTGCCGGCGGACACGCTTGTTGTCGCTCGCTATCCCCATTGCCATGTGGCCTCCGACATAGACCGGAATGGCCGCGACATAGCAGGTCGCGTCCGCGAATAGGCGGCGGAACCTACGCATGGTCGTGGTGAGCTCGTTGTTCTGAAAGAACGGGACGCCGTTTTGGCTCACCAGCACGCCTCCCGGCTTCATGCAGCGGCGGCAGCCGGCATAAAACTTGGCGCCGAATAAAATCTTTCCCGGGCCGATCGGATCGGTTGAATCCACAATGATGATATCGAAGCGGCGGTCGCTCGCGGCGACATATTTAGCGCCGTCGTCGATCACGGATTCAAAGCGTCGGTCGGCAAAGACCGGCTTGGTGAATTCTGGGAAATACTCCTTGGCGAATTCGATCACCGCGGGGTCGATCTCCACCTGGGTGAGGCGCTTCACCGTCCTGTGCTTGAGCACCTCCTCGGCGATGCCGCAATCGCCGCCGCCGATGATCAGCACATCCTCGGCCTTACCATGGGCGAACAACGGTACATGCGACATCATCTCCTGATAGATGAATTCGTCCTTCTTGGAGATTTGCGTCGCACCGTCAAGCATCAGCATCTTGCCGAAGAACCGATGCTCGAACAGTACGAGATGCTGGTGCTCAGTCTGCAGCTCATACAGCACCCTGTCGACTTCGAAGGTCATGCGAAATCCGAGATCGTCGAACAGCGTTTCAGCTATCCAGCGCTTCCTGGCCAAATTGTTCGCCGATTGGTTCTTTGATTTGGTCATGGCAAATCCCCGCGGCAGCCAAGCGCGCAATGGTGGCCATCTTCCGTAATGAAGGCAAACCGGAAGGTTCAAATCGAACGGTCGTCTAAAACAAAGGCCGGGTCTAGCCCGGCCCGGCGCGTCACTTCCGAATTGAGTCCGATCAGGCGTCTTGGCCGCGGAGGTCTTTGTCGCGGAGATCTTGGCCACGGAGGATCTCGTTGACGTCGACGCGCTTCGCAGCGAAGGCCTCGCGCAGCACCGGGATGCAATTGTCCGGCTCCGCAGAGCCGCACATGAAGATGTCGAGCGCCGCGTAACCCGCTTCTGGCCAAGTATGGATCGAGATGTGGCTTTCCGCCAGCACGGCGACACCGGACACGCCGCTTGGCTGAAAATGGTGCAGGTGAATGTGCAAGAGTGTCGCGCGGGCGGCTTCAATGCAGCGCCGCAGCGTCGCCTCGATATGATCGATATCATTGAGACGTTTGGCGCCGTGCAGATCGACGATCAAATGCACTCCGGCGCAGCGAACGCCGTTGCGAACGGCGAAATGGTTCTTGCACGCAAAATCCTGCTGGCTTTCCGCAGCCGCCGAAGCCGCCACTTTTAATCTGGCCTTGCGGACTTCCTTACGAGCGGTACTTGGAACGCCCAAGCCTTTCACCGATCGCAAGAGGGCGTTCTGGCTCATGCCGTCCTCCCCAATCAGGGACAACAACCCGAGATGCCGGCACCGCGGCAAGCGAAAAGCCGCTCGATCAGTCCACGCGAACCGACCAACAGCGGCTAAATCCCCACATAAATGCAATAAGCAGGGAGTCAAGAAGATTCTGCAACGAAACCTTTAACGCTTTGTCATCACGATTGTTGCATCGCGACGTGAAATGAGCGCGCGTTGCAGCCGCGTTTGCAATGACGACGCGCTTGCAACCGACGCCGTACGGCAATCTCTGCCGACCCCATTTCGGCAATATTCTAGTCGAACTTAGGCCTCGAGCTGTTCTATGATGCACACGGGTTCAAACCTCGACGCGAGGATTTGATCTGACCTGAATGCGATCGAACGAGGAGGGAGAGGGATCATGAAGCGAATGCTGGGAGCCGCGGTGCTGCTGAGCATGGCGGCAATAATGCCTGCGCAACAGGCGGCGGCGCAGGATCCGGTCGCCGGCGCTATTGTAGGTGGTGCGCTCGGCGGCATCATCGGCGGCGCGGTTGGGCGCGGCGCGGGCGGTGCAGTGGCAGGGGCCGTGATCGGCGCCACCACGGGCGCTGTCATCGCATCCGAGGCACAGCGCCGGAATAGCGGTTACTACTGGTGGCGCGGTGGCTGCTATTACCGTTATCCGAACGGCTCCTGGCTCCAGGTTCAGCCGGGCTATTGCTGAGCGGAAATCGAGGCGGGAGGCGGCCAGTGGCGCCGGCCACCGGCTAGCGGCCGACCCACAGGTCCGGTGGTATCGTCGGCGCGGAACCCTTTTCGAGCCGGATGCGGAAGAAGTTCAGCACGCGACGCGCGCTGTCGCGCGGCAGGCGATTGAATTTGGCCAAGGCCTGCGACACGTCCTCTGCGGACATGCCGCGATCGGTAGCGCGCAGGCGCACCAGCGCCTCGGTCGTGATGGATGACAATCCCGCGGCTTTCGCAATCACCATCACGACGTCGGCACGCGGGTTGAGAAGCGCACGCTCGACGGCGTCACTCGGGATGGCAGTCAGGTTCGCCAAGGCCATCGAGGTCTCGACGAGCTTACCGTCGCGCGCGTGGCGGTAGATCTCGGCTTCGCCGCCGTTGCGTGAATGCTCATCCGCTTCGGCCTGCGATCGATGGGCCAGCTCGGCCGTAAGCGCATTATCGGTGCGCGTACGCTCGTGCAGGCGGCGCCAGCCAGCGGCGGAAAAGCGTGCTCCGCGGTTTCGGATCAGGGCGGCGAGGACCGCATGGTCGCCGCGCGCAATCAGCATATCGGTCACCCGTTGGCTCAGACGCTCTCTGCGCGCCATGGCCAATAGATGTAGCGGACCCTTGCCCCCGGCGACCACGAGGAGGTCGCGCTCGGAAAGTCGTTCCGACCGAACCAGCACCGGACCGGCAACGTTCGTGTCGTCGTCCAACGCAAGCATCTGGACGACATTGACGGGCGCGTTGCCGATCGGCGCCAATCGCTCGGCCAAGCGGGCGCGCGCCTCAGTTCCCATTCCGCGTGCCAAGCGGGCCATCACGTTGCCGAACAGGCGGACTTGGTCCGGCGAATAGCGCGCGGCGTCGTAGACAAACAGATCGGTGACGCGGCTGAGGATGTCGCTACGCCGGGTAGCGCTGCCAGAGGCGACCACAGCCTCCAATTCCTCGGCAAGCGAAGGGTTACGCATGGTCACTGAACGCGCGTCGCGGCTACTTCATTGAAGTATCAGCGACAATGCATCGAAAAGGGTGAACAAAATCTTGCTGTGCGGGCTGAGGAGGCCGCAAAGGAAGTTACCAACCCACTAATTTCCGGGGTGACCTTGCGGGCCGCTTGGCTTTGGAAGCGGTCGTCAACCCGCACGCCGATCGCGAGCGCGAAAGATTCCCATGCAGTTTTGCACTTCTTGCGGAACCCGATAAAGGCGCATCACCGCCCGCGAGTCGCGCAACCCGCAGCATTCCCGTTGGATGATGAAGCGCCACAGCGCGTCGCCGGCGTCCGCAACCAGAGTTCGGCGTCTCTCGTCCGCGTTTCGCCCGTTGCGGTCATGCTCGTCTAGAGCCGCGAGCGCAGCCTCGAGCGCACGGCCTGCGCGCCCCAGCGCCGAAGCCTGCTCCCGCGCTATCTCATAATCGAGCGCGTCGGTGATGGAGGCAGAACGGCGGCGGAATGGGATCATTTGCAAACCGATATAATCGTTACGCTCGCGGGCCGCCGGGTATCACCGTTTTATCAGAGCTCCCATGTCACAACCGAGACTCCGGCGGCGGGATCGAGGTCGCGGCGCGGCCCAGGTTTGAGGCCATGACCCGCGAGTACGTCTTCCGGCGTGGCGTTCGGGCCAACTTCGCTGAATACCGGCAGCCCACCCGGGATCTTCGCATTCGCGGCCTGCGACAAGTGAAATGCGTCGTAGAGCGGCAGAAATAAACTGAACACTTCAGTGCCGCCAATGACGGCAATGGTGCCGTCGCCGATCCCGAGCCGATCCAGCGCCGCGTCAAGATCGGCGCCGACCGGGTTCCACAGCAAAGCATTTGGATACGCGGAATCGGGTGCGAGCGCGGCGACTCGACGGGTCAGGATCAGACGCCTACGGCGCGCGGCGCGGGGGCCACCTTCGTGAGAATGGCGGCCATGCACGACGACGGCGGCGTGGTCGAGGGCGTCCTGGAAAAAGCGCTGATCGGCTTCGTTGCGGATCGACGGCGGAATTTCGCCTTTGCCGTCCGCGATCATGCCGTCGGCGGAAACGATCACATAGCCTTCGATGCGACGCACGGTTGAGAAGCCAATTTCAGAAATTCACCAAATAGCCGAGCAATGACAAAACGCCGATGATGATGACGATGACGCGCACGATCTGCTTGGCGCGGCCGTCTATCGGCAGCATGTTGACGAGATATAGAACAAGCAGAACAACGACGAAGGTGATGAGGGCTCGAATGAGAATGTACATACAAATCCCAATCTGAATCGCCGGAATCGTCATGCCACGGGTCGGGCACGACGAGCTTAGCACGATAGGACGGGGGAGGCTGCATCAACTGCCGTTTGGGTCTATACTGCCAGCAGGAGCCAGACTGCAATGTCCGATTCTCCAAGCCTGATCATGGTCCAGTTTCTTGCCTGGGTGGCAGACCGGCCGCGCAGCTATGCCGAGACCATGGACGCCTGGCGCACCAGTTGCCCGCGGCTTTCGGTTTGGGAAGACGCCGTAATCGCCGATCTGGTGCGGCTCGAAGGCGAGGGCGGACGTGCGGTGAAATTAACTGAAGGCGGCGCCGCGGTTTTGCGGCAGGCGCAAAGTCAGCAGACGGCGCCCGCGGCGCGAGCGCGCAAGCGCCAGGCCGCTCTCGTGGGACAGGACGATTAGGTCAAGACGTCGCCGCCGGGCTGCGGCGGGACCTCAAACGTATTGAGCACCAATCCGATCATGCCGTAGAAGCCGGCGCAGGTGACGGCCTCGATAATGCCGTCGCGCCCGAGCGCGGCCTCGGCGCGGCCATAGGTCGCCGGGCTCACTTTTTTGCTGGCAAGAAGCTCGGTGACCAGATCATAGACGACCCGCTCGTCGTCGCGGCCGAATTCGGGCCGTCGGCGCGCCTGAATGGCTTCAATCGTCTCGCCGCTTAAGCCGGCCTCGCGCGCGAGATTGAAGTGGGCGGACCAGGCGTATTGCGCGGTGGCGTCACGGCACACCAACAGCACGATCAGTTCGATCAGGCGCTTGTCGAGCTTGGGGCCGACGCGAAAACAATTGGCCAGCCCGTTAGCGGGTTCGGCGATGTCGGGGCGGTGAATCCAGACTGAAAACGGACCACTGAGCTTGCCGCGCGGCCGCGTGCGCATAATATCGTCGTAGAGTGCTTGCTGCCGTGCCGTAAGTTTTCTCGTTCCACTTGTTCGATGCGGGCCATTCGTGTTCTCCGCTCGGGCTGATTCGATGAAAACGCGGCGCCTCGCAGGGCGCCGCGTCGGTGTGAGCATCGTCGGTTCAGCCTAGGACTTTATATTTTTTGAACCACCCGATCATCCGATTCCACCCGTCCTCGGCCGCCTCTTTGCGATAGCTCGCGCGATAATCGGCGACGAAGCCGTGCGGCGCGTCGGGATAGATATGGAATTCGGCGGTCTTGCCGTTGGCTTTGAGCGCGGCCTCCATCTGATGGACCTGATCGACCGAGATGCCGGTATCCGCTTCGCCGTATAGCCCGAGCACCGGCTCCTTGATCTCTGGAGCAAATTCTATCGAGCTTTTCGTCGCCGCATCGCTCTTGTCGGCGAGCGGGCCGTAGAACGCGACGCCGGCTTTGAGAGTGGGGTTATGCGCTGAGTAATGCCAGACATTACGGCCGCCGCGGCAAAACCCCATGATGCCGAGCCGGTTGGCGTCGCCACCTTGAGATTTCGCCCAGGCAACGGTGGCGTCTAGATCAGCGAACAGTTCAGCGTCACTCTTGCTGTTGACCTTCGGCATCAGCTCTTGGGTATCTGTAACTTTGGTCATATCGCCGAGCCGGAAATAATAATCGGGCGCGATCGCAAAAGCGCCGAGATGACCGAGCCGCCGTGTCACGTCTTTGATAAATTCGTGGACGCCAAAAATTTCCATACAGACAAGGATGATCGGCGGGTGTTGCACGCCGGAGGGCCGCGCGTAATAGACCGGCATGTCGCCGCCGGTCACTGCGACCTTGGCATCGCCGGCTTCGAGCCCTTTGGTGTCGGTGTGGATGACGTCAGCGCGGACCGGGCCTGCGGCAAGCGTGTAGCCGGCGGCCGCCGCCGCGGAACTCGACATGAACCCGCGCCGCGACAGCGGCGGCATGACCTTGGCTAGTCCGACGATATCCGACGGCAAGCGATGCTGATTCACAAGATGATCCTCCCGATATAACCGTCTGTTCGGCAACGGCATAAAGAGCCTCGACCCTAATATGCCCTGCCGACCGCGCCTAGCCGCCACCGGATGAGCTTTGCGCCCATGTCAAAGAACCGATTGCATTACGCGCGGCAAACGCATATCAGGAATTCAAACGACGGTTTGAAAAGTGGCAACGGTAAGGCGAATGACGCGACCATCCGAGGTAACGCGCGACCGCATCATGAGGGCGGCGGAGCGGCTGTTCGCCGAGAGCGGCTACGATGGCACCAGCATCCGCGCCATCGTCGCCAAGGCCAAGGTGAACCAGGCGGCGATCAACTACCATTTCGATGGCAAGGATGGGCTCTATCGTGAAGTGCTTCGCGTGGCTTTCCGCACTTTGACTGAACATCAGCTCGCGCATGCCGAAGAGCTAAAATCGATGTCGCGCGAAGAAGCGCTGTCGCAATTCGTACGCCGGCAGCTGCAGCCTTTGCTGGGCCGCGACGAGTACAGCCGGCACATGCGCATCTTCAATTGGGAAACCGTGCAGCCGACGACGGTTTTCCGCAACCTCGTGGCCGAAGAGGCCGCTCCGTTCCTGGGCCTTGCCGGCGATCTGGTACGCCGCTTCATGCCGGACGCCGATCAACGCACCGTCACGGTCGCGGCAGTCTGGCTCCTAGGCCAGTGCAGCGTATTCGTGCGCAATCGCGAGCAGTTGGCAGGGCCGCCGGTCAGCCTTGTGCTCGACGAAGAGGCCGTGGAATGGCTCTCGGCCACAATCAGCCATTGGGTCGTCTCGGGATTGCGACCGCTGCACACGAATTGATTAGCGGGAGCAAACTGTGAAATGCCGCAAAAATTCCTTTTTCCGGGCCTTGCGCCGCCCAGAACGAATGTTTGAAATTCAATCAGTCGTTTGAAAAAGGCTGACGTTTTTCATCGGCGAGGGGAGCAGGCGATGCAGATCGATGGCAATTGGCGAGACCCGGCGCCGCGCAATCGTACGGCGCATACCGAATTTCCATTCCTGGCGAGATTTGTTGGCAAGTTCGTGCTCGACATCTTGCCTGCGGCGCTCGCAAGCGTGATCGGCGGATTCCTGTTCACCCAATATCAATTGGGCCGTGCCGCGCCGCCGCCGGCCGAACAAATGAGCCCCGCCTCGGCGCAAGTCTTGGCGCTGGTTCGCGATGAACACGAGGCGATCATCGGCTACCTCAAGTCGCAGATGGCGGCCGAAAAGAGCCGGCTCGCGGTGCAGGATGCGGAAACGGCGCGTGCAGTGGCCGATGCCAAGGCGGCGCAAGAAAATGAGGCGCGCGACAAAGCGCTTGCTGAACAAGATGCGGCAGAGATCAAGCTCGCAGCGGCGGCGCCGGCGCACCATCTTGCGGCGGTGACGTCAGCGAAAGTCGCGGTGCCGCGCCCCAAACCCGCCGCCGCGCCGAACCCAGTCGTCGCCACACAGGTCGCGATGGTCCAGAGCGAACAAAATCCGCAGCAGAATGCTGCGCCGGCCGATCGGCTTGCCCGCGATCCCGATTCGCTACTGGCCAAGACGCTTGATCTGAAGGATCACGTTGTCGCCGCGACCAAGCAGGCGGTTGCCGCCCTCGGCGACATGTTCGCCTCGGTCGGCGAACGCATCGGCGGTTCGGCGCCGAGCGCGCGGCCGTTCAGTTCGGATTCTTGATGACGGGAGGTGGCCTGAGACAACCCCAGATCGGGCCAAAATGGTGCCGTTTGGCAACAATTCCCAGTTTTTATGGTTGAATTGCCCTTTTCCTGCGGGGCCCCGGCTTGCCCATTACGGCCTGCCCCGTTAAGCCAACCAGAATCTGACGTGGAACCAGAGCCTTGGCCCAATTGTTTTGTGCAAGGCAGCACGGACGGCTGGGTTGGGGCCCGCCAGCAAAAATGATCTCGATAGCGGTTACGGCTGAGAGGCAGGAGTATTGATGCGTTCGGCCGGGAATTTCAGTCCGGAATGGGGTTATTTGGCCCCGGCGCCGAGTTTTGCGCGCACCGCCCGTGTGGTCTTGGTGGCGACCGCGATTGGCGCCACCACAGGGGCCGGTGTTGTGCTCTCTCTGGTCGATCGTCCGAGCGAGCCGGAAAAGACACCGGTTGCCGCGCGCGCGATCGTGACCAGCGTCCGCGCCGCCGCCGTGCCATCCGTCGCCCCCGCCGCGCCGGCAGCAATGACTGCGCCGGCGAGGCTCCCATCGCCGCCTGCTTCCGCGACAGTGGCGCCGCCGAGCGGCAAGCCAGATATCTCCGCGCGCGCATCTTCCCGCACGATGCCGCAAAACCAACCAGCGATACCACCCGCGGCGAATGCGGCAGCGCCGACGCCTGCCGCTTCGGTGTCCGTAAACACTTCGTCGCCAAGCACTGCGCCGCCGGCACCAGCAGTCGTGCCGGCAGCCAGCGGGCTCGTGCCCGCCCCAACCGCCACTACGGCCGATACGGGCGCGGCCGTGACCGCGGCCGCTCCGGCA
>DASXJB010000117.1:0-7375 GCA_036497645.1 Xanthobacteraceae bacterium | reverse complement strand
TCCGACCCGGACATGAACGCGCGCGCCATGATGGTGATGATGATGGTGGTGCCCGATCACAACCTGGGCGGTTCGGGTGCCGCCGCTCTGTGCCAGCCGTTCATCATCGGCTTTTAGCAGAGGCAGCGCATTCGGGATCGGATCGAGCAGGTCGCGATAGCTGGTAGGCTGCGGGAGTTCCGGCCCGCGTGCCGGCGCCGCCTGAGCGGCGGTCATCGTGGTGAGGGCTGCGGCCGCTCCCAACAGGCCGGCTAGTTTCTTGTCCATGGTTCCTCCAAAGGCGAACTTCGCCCTTCACCGACGCCCGAGGCAACAAGTCATTGCGCGGAAGTAAGTTCCCGGGGTTGCGCTGCGCGCTCCGAGATTTCAATGGGACACTCACTGCGCGCTCCCTCAATGGTCGAATATCCCGCATCGCGTGAGCTTTGAGAGCAGTCCCGGACAACATCCATGCACAGCCGGGTTCGGTGGAACATTCCATGCTGGATTTCGCGTCGCGCCAGCTTAATATTGGCACGTGTTTCGGTCAGAGGGGACGACCGAATGGCTGATTACTACTCAGTGCTTGCCCGAGCGGTCGTAAACCTCGAGACGGGGGACGGTGCCGCGCGCGAGGAGTTGTATGAGCGCGCCCGCAGCATCATCATCGCCGAACTGCGCAAGAAAAATCCAAAAATTTCAGCCCTGACGATCACGCACGAGCAAGCTGCGCTGGAAGCGGCAATTCGCAGGCTCGAAGCCGAATTGCAGCCCCGGCCAAGAGACAAAGACCGCAGTCCACACTGTCGATCGGAAGCCGTAGAGGCCGATCACTTGGGAGAAATGCCGAAAGTGCTCGCCGCGATGCTGTTTGGGCCGCTTATCTGGCGGCGATCATCGCCTTTAGCGGCGTCATCTATTTGCGCGGTCTGGCGCTGGTCTACGCCGACATCATTCAATATCCGATCCTGCTTGGCGCTATGGCGGGTCTCGGATGTTTGTTGGTCCCCCTATCCCGAACGGTATTTCGAAGGCTGCGCGTTTACAGTCGGAGCGCCATTCCCGCCCGATGATTTATTTGAGCAGGCCCAGTTCAGTTGTTGTTCAACTCAGCAATTGCACTTTTCCGGTCCTTAACTCGTAAATGCCGCCAACCACACGGATCTTGTTGTCGGCGGCCGATGCGCTCAGGATCGGGGCGGCATTTTTCAGCTTATCGACATTGAGCGTGACGTTGCGCCGGATCGCATTGGCCAGCAAATCACCGCTTTGCCCTTGGACAGCATCAACCGCGGGCTTGAGAGCCGCGACCAGTGACGGCAAATGACCGGGCAGGGTCGTGCCGTCCTTCACCGACTTGATGGTGGCGTCCACCGCGCCACACGCTTCGTGCCCAAGCACCATGATCAACGGTGTCTTGAGCACCTCCACAGCGTATTCCAAGCTGGCCACCATTTCGTCGCTGGCGAAATTGCCGGCGACGCGGCAAACAAACAGGTCGCCCCGCGCCGTATCGAAACAAAGTTCGGGAGCAATGCGCGAATCGGCGCAACTCAGTATCGCGGCGAAGGGATTCTGGCCTGTGGTCAACGCCTCACGTTCGTGCGCGAAGTCCTGCCGGAGCGCGGTTCCTCGAATGTAGCGGCCGTTGCCTTTCGTTAAACGGTCGAGCGCTGCATCGGGGGAGATGACATTTTGCGGCTTCGGGGGCGTCTTTTTGCTCGCAGCCATGGCCGGTCGGCCGATCAAGCCTGCCGCCAGTGCCGATGCTGTAAATGTCAGAGCGCTGCGTCGCGTTACAGAATATGCGTTCCGGCGAATTTCGCACATGCTTTCCCCCATGCGGTTGCTGACCGCGACGATATTAGTTGGCGCGCAGTGTAAAGTAAATTTGCGGCGTCTATCGCGTCGTAACTTTGTGCACGAAATGAGAGTTACGCACCATTGGTTTGGTGATTAATCACCCCGCCGGGCAGCGCTGGCAAATCGCTTGGCCTCATCGGCAGCGCGAAACAGCGCCATGGCTTTATTGATGCATTCCTGTTGCTCGTACTCGGGTTGGGAATCGGCCACGATACCAGCGCCCGCTTGAACATACATCTTGCCGTCCTTGAGCAGTGCGGTGCGCAGGGCGATGCAGGTGTCCATCTGTTCGCCGGCCGAAAAATATCCGACGCACCCGGCGTACAGGGAGCGCTTTTCTTTTTCTAGCTCGTCGATGATCTGCAACGCGCGCACTTTTGGTGCGCCGGAGACGGTCCCAGCCGGGAAACCGGCCGCCAGGGCATCGAGCGGCCCGCAATCTTTGCGCAATGTTCCCTCGACATTCGAAACGATATGCATAACCTGACTGTAGCGTTCAATGAAGAACTGGTCGGTGACTTTGACGCTGCCGATCTCGGCAACCCGGCCGACATCGTTGCGGCCGAGATCAAGCAGCATGAGATGCTCGGCGCGCTCCTTGGGGTCGGCGAGAAGCTCGGCTTCAAGCGCGAGATCTTCGCGCGGCGTGGCGCCGCGTGGGCGCGTGCCTGCAATCGGGCGAATAGTTACGATCCTGCCAGCGGTCTTGACCATGATTTCAGGGCTCGATCCGGCAATGGCAAAGTCGCCGAAATTAAGAAAATAAAGATACGGGGATGGATTGATGCGGCGCAGAGCGCGATAGAGGGCAAACGGCGGCAGCGCGAATGGCAGTTCGAAACGCTGTGAGAGCACGACCTGGAAAATGTCGCCGGCGGCGATGTAGTCCTTTGCGCGCGCAACCATGTGTTTGAATTCGGCGGGAGTTGTGTTGGACGTAGGCTTGACGAGCAATGATTCGCTCTCGATTTCTGCTGTCTTATCGAGCGGCCGGTCCAGTAAATGAACCACCGCCGATAGACGCTCCTTCGCGCCTGCTAACGCCGCTTGAGCCGGTACTGCCTTGTGCCTGCGAACCGGCGTCACGATCGTAATCGTGTCTTCGACCGCATCGAAAACCAGGATCAATGTCGGGCGGATAAGGACAGCGTCCGGAATGCCAATCCGGTCGTTGCGGGGCGGCGGCAGGTCTTCAATCAGTCGGACGATGTCGTAGCCGAGATAGCCGAAAACGCCGGCAGCCATCGGCGGCAGGACGTCGGGCAGGGCGATGTGGCTTTCGGCGATGAAGCTGCGTAGCGCAACGAGTGGCGTGTCGTCGAGCGCTGCGAACGCCTCGGGTTCAGTTTGCGCGGCGCGATTGATCTGCGCCCGGCGACGATTGATGCGGAATATGAGATCCGGCTCCAGGCCGATAATCGAGTAGCGCCCGCGGACCGCGCCGTCTTCGACCGACTCCAAAAGAAAACTCGCGGGCCGTGAGCCGGCGATCTTGAGAAACGCCGAAACCGGTGTTTCCAGATCTGCAACCAGCGTGGTCCATACTACCTGCGGTTCGCCCGCTGCATACCGCGCTGCGAACGATTCGGCCGAAGGCTCGAACTGCATCTAGTTGGTGTCCGGCGGGCTGTTGCTTGTCGCTTGCGCCAGCACCGAGGCGTTTACCGAGGCACCGAGATCGTCTTCGAGCCGGGCGACGTATTGGCCGACCAGATCGGCCGAGAGTTCCCGTTGCACGGTCTGGGTCATACGTTCGTGGTCGGGCGATTTTGTATTGAGCGCCGGCGTGTTGACTTCAAGCACACGAAACACGATCCATTGCGATGGATTGTCGCCTGCTACGCTGCCGTATGCGTCTTTTGCAGTTTGGAAGACGGCATCGGTCATCCGAGCCGAAATGCCGCCGCTGGCGGTGCCGCGCTTGATGTTCTTTGCAGTCTGAACCTTAAGGCCATCGGCTGAGGCTAACGCGGGCAGCTGGTCGCCGCTATTGAGCTTGCCGATCATGTCGCTAGCCTTGGTTTTCAATCGGGAAGCGACTGCGTCGTCGCGCCAGCGCTGCTCAACCTCCACTTTGACTTCATCGAGCGTGCGCTCGCGTGCCGGCGCGATCGCCGCGATGTCATACCAGATATAGCCGCCGTCAGCGTCGATCGGATCGTTGTCGACGCCGACATCGGAGGCAAACGCGGCTTTAACTACCTCAGCGCCGTGGGCGATATTAGGGAGCGGCTTGCCGTCTGGATCGCGCCCAGACCGGTCCACTTCGTAAGTAGTCACCGGTAGCTTCAGCTTCGCGGCGGCTTCCTCAATAGTGCTGCCGCCGGCCCGATCGTCCTCGATCTTGTCGTGCAGGTTTTGCACCTGGGTCTTGGTGCGTTCGAGCGCGATATCAGAGCGAAGCTGCGGTGTGGCTTCGGCAAGGGATCGCGTCGTTTCAGGTACGATCTGCAGGATCGTGACGAGCGCGGCTCCGAACCGTGTCTGTAGCGGCGCGCTGATTTCGCCTTCCTTCAGACTGAAGGCCGCATCAGCGACCGTCGGCTCCACGATGCGTGATTTCGGGATCGTGCCCAGGTCGATGTCTTGGTCCTTCAAGCCGCGGTCGCTGGCGATCTCGCTGAAATGCGCGCCGTTTTTGATGCGGTCGGCTGCGGCTTGCGCATCGGCCAAGGTCGGAAACACAATCTGCTCGACGTGCCGCCGCTCCGGTGTCGTGAAACTTGAGCGCCTCTGATCGTAGGCCTGTTTGATGTCGTCGTCAGAAACTTCCAGCCATTTCGCCAACTCCGCCGGAGTCACCGTAACGATTGCGATCTTCCGGTATTCCGGGGCGCGGAACAGGATTTTGCGCTCGTCAAAATACTTCTTCAGCTCTTCCTCGGTTGGCTTTGGAATGTCGCCGGCTTGCGCCGGGCCGAGCGCGATATATTCGACACTGCGCTGCTGATTCTCGAACTGGTTGACTGCATCAAGCCAAGCTTTGGGGGCTGCGAGATCGGCAGACACGCTGTCCAGAATCTGCCGGCGCAGGATTTCCTGCCGTTGTTCGGCCACGAACCGCTGCTCGGAGTAGCCGATATTGCGTAGGATTAGTTCGAATTTGGCCCGATCAAATTGGCCGGAGGCTGTTTGCAGCTTCGGATCCGATGTAATCTGCCGCGCGATGTCGGCATCGGACAGACCGAGACCCATCTGGCGCACGCGTTGATCGAGCCCGGCCTGGGCAATCATCTCGCCAAGCACTTGCCGGTCAAGCCCGAGAGCGTTGGCGCGGTCGGCCGGTATCGGCCGTCCAAGTTCGCGGCCGATCTGCTGCAGGCGATCTTGGTAATTTTGCCTAAAACGATCGATCGGGATTTCAGTGTCGCCGATCTTGGCAAGCGTGGTGCGGCCAAAGCCACGAAAAATATCGTTAATGCCCCAGACGGCGAAACTGCCGGCCAGCACTGTCATGACCGCGGCCATGAGGCCGCGGCCAAGCCAATTTTCGGAGGCTTTGCGAATTCCCCTGAGCATGCTGCCAACGTTTGAAATGCGCTGATCGGCGCAGCGCGGCGGTGCACTATAAGGATGGGCCAGTGCTGCCGCAACCGATGGCAGCGAGCTGTAAAGCGCCTCTTTTCCGCCTGCAACCGGTCTGCTAACGGCTGTTTGTCGCAGGCTATGCGGCGATTTTTTGAGGTTGCATCGAGATCAAGATGACGCGTCGTCCGTTAGTTGCCGCGAACTGGAAAATGAACGGGCTGAGAGCCTCCATCGCGGAGTTGGAAAAAATCATTGCCGGCGCGCGCGGCCTTGCCGCAGTTGACCTTGTGGTCTGTCCACCGGCGACGCTCATCACCGGCTTCGCGGCGAAGGCGCAGGGAACAGCCGTCGCTATCGGCGGTCAGGACTGCCACGCCGAGCTCGCGGGCGCCTATACCGGGGATATTTCCGCTGAAATGCTGCGGGATGCTGGAGCCACGGCCGTGATTGTCGGACATTCCGAGCGGCGCCGTTACCATGGGGAGACGGATGCGGCGGTCCGCGCCAAGGCCCTCGCGGCGCGGCGCGCCGGCCTTCTTGCGATTATCTGCATCGGTGAAACGCGCGCCGAGCGCGACGCCGGGCACGCCCGCGACGTGTTGGGCACGCAGTTGGACGGTTCGTTGACTGATGATGGCGAGAACATCGCGATCGCCTACGAACCAATCTGGGCCATAGGCACCGGCGTAACGCCGACGCGTGACGATGTCGGCGGGACGCACGCGTTCATTCGGGCGCGATTGTCGTCGCGCTTTGCTGAGATCGGCCGCAACACGCGCATTCTCTATGGCGGCTCGGTCAAGCCAGGCAACGCAAGAGACTTGCTCAGAGTCAAAGACGTTGATGGGGCGCTTGTCGGTGGGGCAAGCCTCAATGGCGACGAATTTCTGGCGATTGCCGGCGTGTACCGCAATCAGTGAGACTCAGGTCCATTCGCGCTCCTTGCGCGCAAAGAGCCATAGAAATGCCACCGCGGACCGTGTAGAGACCTCGCGGTTTCCTATATGAGAGCGAGCCGGCACACTCCCCAGATCTCGAGACCACGGCGACGGATATTCGGAATGCTGACTGTCCTTATCGTTATTCATCTCATGCTGGTTATCGCGCTAATTGGCGTGGTGCTGCTGCAGAAGTCCGAGGGCGGCGGCCTCATCAGTTCAACCACCGGATTCCTGTCGAGCCGCGGCACTGCCAACGTTTTGTCGCGTACGACGGCGCTGTTGGCGGCGGGTTTCTTTGTCACCAGCCTGGTTCTGTCTTGGTGGGCGAGTTTTCAGCGCCATCCGGCCTCGATCATCAATACCGGCGCTCCCGCGAGCCAAGAGGCGCCCGTAGGAGCGCCGCAACCGCCGCAATCGGGCCAAGGGGGCCAAGCCGGCGGACTGCTCAATCAGTTGCAGAAGGGTATTCCGACGCTGCCAGCGGGTCCTGGGGCCGCGCCGGGCCAACAGCCCGCGCCGCCCGCGCCGGGTGGACCGCAAGTCCCGCAATCGCGATAAACGTCGGCATTCCTGCTCTGCCTGCTCGCGCGTAGCAGCAACAATCGCCATCTAGGGGCGGGAATGCGCGTGGTTGCGACTTGCGGTCACGCTTAAACACACAAGTCCAATGTCTTGTAAAAACATCGTTTTTGGCTCGTCCCTGCAAGCGCTTTCCCATGGCGCGCCAGCTATGCCGGAAAATCGCTCGTCGAATCGAGCGAGCCACGCTAAGGGTTAGGTCCCATGGCGCGGTATATTTTTATCACCGGCGGCGTGGTCTCCTCACTCGGTAAGGGTCTCGCATCGGCGGCGCTTGGCGCGCTTCTACAGGCGCGCGGATACAAAGTGCGGCTGCGTAAGCTCGACCCTTATCTGAACGTCGATCCCGGCACGATGTCGCCGTACCAGCACGGCGAGGTGTTCGTCACCGACGACGGCGCCGAGACCGATCTGGACCTTGGTCACTACGAACGCTTCACCGGCGTGTCGGCCACCAAGGGCGACAACATCACCACCGGCCAGAT
>DASXJB010000116.1:0-7756 GCA_036497645.1 Xanthobacteraceae bacterium | reverse complement strand
CGTAATTATCGCGGGTGGTGTTGGCCGGCACCGGCGAGTGGAAGAACCAGCTTTCGCCGACATTGACGCGGCCGAAAAATTGCCAATAACCGTTTAACTCGGGATGGATGACCCGATAGGTGGAGCGCGGCGGAAAACGCTGAAGCTCGCGCGAGCGAAACAGCGCCAGCACCATCAATTGGTCGAAATCGGCGCCGCCGCGCGCGATGCCCGCTTGCTCTCGGACCAAAGAATGCGCGCCATCGCAGCCGACCGCGTAATCGGATTGCAGTATCTCGCGTCCGGCCCCGCTGTCTTCCGCAATCGTGACCTCGACGGTGTCCCCATTCTGGTCGATCGCTTGCGCGGCCCAGCCGAACCGGGCCTCCACATTATCGAACTGCGCCAGCCGCGCGCGCAGGACGTATTCGGCCTGATATTGCGGCAGACGCTCGTTGTTCTGGAAGTAATAGGGATTGACGATCTCGCGCAGCGGCGGCGCCGCCCAATATTCATTGTTCAGGTCGCGGTAGGCGACGATGCCGCTCATCGGATAGGACGGCGGCAGGATGCGCGCGGCGCGCAGCGCGTCAGCGACGCCCCAAAAGTAGAAATGCTCGACCGAACGCTGCGTGAGATTTTGTCCCTTGGGAATGCGCTGCGGCTCGCGCCGCCGCTCGATCAGCGCGCAGGACAGGCCACGCTGGCCGAGCTCGACCGCAAGGGCAACGCCGACCGGTCCGCCGCCGACGATGACGATCTGATATCTTTTGTTTCCAGATTTCGTCATTGCGAGTGCAGCGAAGCAATCCAAGTCAGTGCTGGCGGATTGGATTGCTTCGTCGCTTCACTCCTCTCAATGACAAGCGTTACTGCCGCACGAGCAAAATCGGATCGGCCGATTCCGGCACCCGCTGCCAGGTGTCCGGCTCGGTCTCCTCGAATTGCCAAGTTTGGCCCCGCGCCGACAGCAGTACCAGTTCACCCTGATCCATGCGCCATGCATTGGGATTAAAGCGCGTGATCAGGGAATCGCACCCGGCTTTGAGCTGCAACGCCAGGGCGCCGGCGGCGGGACTATTTGCGAGAGTTAGCGTGCAGATCGGCTTTCCGGCGCCGCGCGTGATCGCCCAATCGCCGACCATGTCTTCAGCGGAGTGCACCGGCGCTGCGGCTGCGCTCTGCAGAACGTAGCGGCCTTCTCCTGGAGTAAAACCGTCATACATGCCGTTTTCGACTTCGGTGAGGTCGATGACTGGTTCACCGCGAGCATTGAGCAAACTCAAATCACCATAATTGTTGAGTGCCCATGCGGAAATATCTTTGGTGGACGGAAACAAGTTCGAGCATGCTTTGTCGATATCGAGCCGCCGGCCGCCTGAAGCCGCTTCGCCGCGGAAGTTGAAGCGACAGATCCGGTTATGGTCGGCATCGGAGAATTCCCAAGCGCCGAGCATCGCATTCACCGGGTCTTCCGCGCCGGATCGCGCTTGCGGATTTTGTGCTTGCGGATTTTGCCCCTTGGAGCCGGACAGATCCTGCGGCTGATCAGGCTTGGCCTGCGTGTCGTGCTGCACGTCTTGCTGCGTGTCCGGCTTGATGCCTTGCGCCAAAGCCGCGCCGCCGCCGAGAATGAGGGCGATGGCCGCAACTATTGCAATTTGGCTAGTGCGCATGCGCTCGAGGCTAGCACGCGCGCATGATCGCGTCAGCGCCGGCGCAATCGTGTCCGCTAAACTCAGGTGTTCCAGGATTTGAAGGGTGTTTCCACGACCGGCGTGAGCGGCGGTTTTCCCGTCGCCCAGGCGGCAATGTTGTCGACGACGAGCTGGTCCATGCGGTCGCGGGTATGAACCGAGGCGGACCCGACATGCGGGAACAGCACCACGTTGTCCATTGCGATCAATTCCTGTGGCACTTCCGGCTCCTTAGCGAACACATCGAGCCCCGCCGCCATGATGCGTTTTTCGGCCAGCGCTTTGATCAGCGCCGGCTCATCGACCACCGAGCCGCGCGCCATATTGATCAGAATGCCGTTGGGCCCGAGAGCGTTGAGCACCTCGGCATTGATCATGTTCGCGGTCGCTGGGCCGCCCGGCACGATCACCATCAGCGTATCGACGTCGCGCGCCATATCGATGAGCTTCGGATAATGGCGATAGCGCAGTTGCGGGCGCGCCTGGCGGGCGTGATAAACCACCGGCACCCCGAACGCGTCGAGCCGGCGCGCAATGGCTTGCCCGATCGCGCCCATGCCGACGATGCCGACGGTGCGATTGCGCAAGGTCCCCTTGGTCAGCGGATACGCCTTCTGCAGCCACTTGCCGGCGCGCAGATAGCGTTCGGCCTGGGGAAATTCGCGCACCGTGCACAACAGCAAGCCAAGGGCCGTGTCAGCGACTTCCTCGGTCAAGACTTCCGGGGTGTTGGTGACAATGACGCCATGAGCGGCTGCGGCTTTGGCGTCGATATGGTCGTAGCCAACGCCGAAGCTTGAAATG
This sequence comes from Xanthobacteraceae bacterium, assembly GCA_036497645.1. Lineage (GTDB taxonomy): Bacteria > Pseudomonadota > Alphaproteobacteria > Rhizobiales > Xanthobacteraceae > BOG-931. The sequence continues at coordinate 5,276 of DASXJB010000116.1, read as the reverse complement.
ATCTGTAATTTGGGAAAGCGCCGCATAAAGGCGTCGCCAAGCAGCTCCGACGTGGCGCAGCAGGCGATCGCCCGGACGCCCGCATGTGCGGCGTAAAAAGCATCGGTGTCCTTCGCTTCCGCCGCTTTGTGTATTGTGCCGACCGCTTCAAGCCCCTTGACGATCAGCGGCTTCAACGGCCCCAGCAGAATGACTTCGTGATTAGTGGCATTCATTATGATCCTCACACCAGCATCGTGACCGGCGACTCAATTAATCGCTTGATCGTCGCCAAAAATTCGGCGCCCAGGGCGCCATCCACCACGCGATGATCGCATGACAAGGTCAGGCTCAACATGCTGGCGAATGCGACACCGCCGCCGTCGGTCTCGATCGCCTGCCGCCGCGCCGCTCCGACAGCCAGGATCGTCGCGTGGGGTGGATTGATAATTGCGGAAAATTCGCGCACGCCGTGCATGCCGAGATTTGAAATCGCCGCCGCGCCGCCCTGGTATTCGGCCGGCTTGAGCTTCTTGGCGTGGGCGCGCGTCACCAGATCCTTCATCTCGGCGGAGATCGCGCTCAAGGATTTTGTCTCGGCATGGCGGATCACCGGTGTGATCAGCCCACCTTCAAGCGCCACCGCCACGCCGATATCGGAATAGGCAAAGCGCAAGATGCGATCGCCGGCCCAAACCGCGTTGGCCGGGGGCACCTTCTGCAAGCCAAGTGCGAGCGCGCGGATGATGAAATCATTGACTGAGAGCTTGAATGCGGCGTTGCCGTCACGATCTTTGGGCGCCGCATTGTTGGCTTCCTCGCGTAGCGCAATGAGCCGGCCGATATCGGCGTCCATAGTCAGATAAAAATGCGGAATCGTTTGTGCGGCTTGCGTCAATCGGGCTGCAATTGTGCGGCGCATGCCGTCGAGCGGGACCTCCTGATAGGTTCCGGGCTCAAACAGCGCCATGATTTCGGCAGCGCTCGGTCCAGCCGCGGAGACGGCCGGCGCCGTGGCCACAGCGCGCGGGGCGGCGACGTCGCGTGCGAGGATGCGGCCGCGCGGCCCGGAGCCGCGCAATTGCGTAAGATCAATCCCGGCTTCGCCAGCCAAGCGCCGCGCCAGCGGCGTCACCGTCGCGCCGCCGGGTAACCGCGCCGGTCCATAATTGCGCTGCGGCGTGCGGACCTCGAAAAACGGATCGAGTGCCGCGCGCGGCCGCTCGTCAGCATCAACCGCCGCGGCCGGCGCATCGCGCCGGGTACCGCGATCGGCGGATTGCGGCAGCGGCCCGCTTGCTGTCGCGGCCGCCGCCGCACTTGCCGTTGCGCCGGCGCCATCCGCGATCACGCCGACCACCGCCCCGACCGGCGCCACCCCACCGGCCGGTACGCGGATCTCGGAGAGCACGCCGTTCGCGGTCGACGGCACTTCCATCGACACTTTATCGGTTTCGATCTCGAACAGATTATCGCCGGGCTTGACTGCTTCGCCGGCGGATTTGAACCACTTGGTGATTTTGCCCTCGGCGACGGTTTCGCCGAGTTGTGGCATCAGGACGTCCATCACTTGATCCGTTTCCAAGTGACTTCCAGCGTCGAGTTGGGGGCGCGCAGTATGAGGCGGTCGCCGTCCAATTCGTAGCGCCGCACCAGATCGCCATTGTCGCCGGGCTGCAGACTGTCTTGCCGATGATGCGTGACGGTGCCGGCCGCCGCTTCGTCCACCGTATAGGTGCCGAAATAGGCAATGTAATCTTTGACCGCGGTGAACGCTTCTTGCGGCGTCATCGCCGTCCCGGCGCGCGTGCGTTTGACGTCGGGCGCGATCTGCACCGCCATCTCGCCATGCGGGCCGTAATAGATCATGCCCTTCGGATTGGCACCGCGATCCCAATTGCTGCCGTTGATGCGCGTGCCGACATAGCGCCAGGCGCCGAGCAGCTTGTTGGCCACTTCGCCGTCAGTCATGCCGCGCCCGCCCGCCTCAGTAAGTCACCGATCACCACGTCACCGAAATGTACTGGGTCTCGGTGAACTCCATGAGTCCTTCGTGCGCGCCTTCGCGGCCGAGCCCGGATTGTTTGACGCCGCCGAACGGCGCCGCCGGATCGGACACCAGACCGCGATTAAGCCCGACCATGCCGAAGTCGAGTTTCTCCGACACCCGCATACCGCGGCTCAAGTCCTTGGTATAGAGATAAGCAACAAGACCGTACTCGGTGTTGTTGGCGCGGGTGATGACTTCGTCCTCCGATTTGAAGGACTGAATTGACGCTACCGGCCCGAAGATTTCCTCGTTGAGCATTTTGGCGTCATCGGAAACGTTGGCCAGCACGGTCGCCGGGTAGAAATAACCGGGCCCTCCGGGCAACTTGCCGCCAGCGAGCACTTTGGCGCCCTTCTTCACCGCGTCATCGACGAGCTCGATCACCTTGTCGAGACCGTCCTTGTTGACCAGCGGTCCGAGCGAAACGCCGTCGTCGAGCCCATTGCCCATTTTCAGGCCGCCCATTTTCGCGGTCAGTTTGCGGGCGAACTCGTCGTGCACCTTCTCATGCACGTAGAAGCGATTGGCGGCGGTGCAGGCCTCGCCCATGTTCCGCATCTTCGCGATCATGGCGCCGTCGATCGCGGCGTCGATGTCGGCGTCTTCGAAAACGATGAAGGGCGCATTGCCGCCGAGCTCCATCGCCGGCTTGACGACGCAATCGGCGGCTTCGTGCAAGAGTTTGCGGCCGACCTCGGTCGAGCCGGTGAACGACACCACGCGCACCCGCGGGTCGTGCAGCATGGCGCTGACCACTTTGCCGGACGAACGCGACGGGATCACGTTGACGACGCCGGCCGGCACTCCGGCTTCTTCGAGGATCGGCATCAGCGCCAGCATGGTCAGTGGCGTGTCGGAGGCCGGCTTGAGCACGACCGTGCAACCGGCGGCAAGCGCGGGTCCGATCTTGCGCGTGGCCATGGCGGCCGGGAAATTCCACGGCGTGACCAGCACGGCGACTCCGGCCGGCTTGTGATGGACGAATATGCGGGCGCCGGAAGACGGCGCGACGGAATTTTGGCCAATATTGCGTACCGCTTCCTCGGCATACCAGCGGAAGAATTCGGCGGCATAAGCGACTTCGCCGCGCGAATCGGACAGCGCTTTGCCGTTCTCGATGGTGATGAGTTTCGCCAGCCGCTCGGCATCGCGCATGATCAATTCGTAGGACTTGCGCAAAACCTCGGCGCGTTCGCGCGGCTTCTTGCCGGCCCAGGCAGCGAAAGCGCCACTTGCCGCATCGAGCGCGGCCTTTGCATCCTCGATCGTTGCGCTCGCCACCGACGCGACTTTGTTTTCGGTCGCTGGATCGATAACGTCGAAACGCCCGCCGTCGGAAGATTTCCGCCATTTGCCGCCGATCCACAGATCGGTCGGTACATTGGCAAGCAGATTGTCATACATAGCCATGGCTCTACCTCGTTCGCCTTGCGTCATGGCTGGACTTGTTCCGGCCATCCCGATCGATCCAGCACAGCAGTGCCATATCTCTCGGGATCACCGGGCCAAGCCCGGTGATGACGGCAGTGGTTCAACTCTCCATCGCGCGTTTCACCCGGTCGACGATCCGCTCGACGCTCGGCAGCGCAAGGTCTTCGAGAATGTCGGCGGCCGGCAGCGGAATATGCGGCGTAGTGATCCGCACCGCAGAGCCGTCAAGATCGTAAAACGCTTCGTCGGCGACGATCGAAACGATCTCGGCGCCCCAGCCGCACAGCCGTGGATTCTCCTCAACGGTGAACAGGCGATGCGTCCGCCCCACCGAGCCGAGGATCGTCTGGGTGTCCAGCGGCACGAGCGAGCGCACATCGATGACCTCGCAGTCGATGCCGTGCTCGGATTTAAGCCGGTCAGCCGCGGCAATGGCGCGGGGCACCATGAGCGCCAACGCGAGGATCGTGGCATCCTTGCCCGGCCGCACGATGCTGGCGGTGCCCAGGCGATCCACGATCTCGCCGTCCGGCACGTCGCCTTTAATCGGATAAAGCGATTTGTGCTCGAGGAAAATCACCGGATCGGGATCGCGCACCGCCGCGGCCAAAAGCCCGATAACATCGCGCGGTGAGGATGGCGCCACCACCTTGAGGCCGGGAATCATCATGCACCAATTCTCGACGCTCTGCGAATGCTGCGCGCCAAATCGCGAGCCGGCGCCGTTGCCGGTCCGCACCACCAGCGGACATTTGACTTGGCCGTTGGACATATAGCGGCTCTTGGCAAATTCGTTGGCGATGTAATCGAAGCAGACCGCGAAAAAGTCCGAAAACATGATTTCGGCAATCGGTTTCAATCCGGTCATCGCCGCGCCCATCGCGGCGCCGAGGATCGCCTGCTCGGAAATCGGCGTGTCGCGCACGCGCAGCGGCCCGAACTGTTCGTAGAGACCGACAGTCGCCTTGAACACGCCGCCGGCCTTGCCGATGTCCTCGCCGAGAAACACCACGTCGGGATCGCGCGCCATCTCCTGGGCGATGCCGCGGGCCACCGCTTCGCGGTAGGTCAATTCCGCCATGCGAAGCCTCCGTCGGCATAGACATCGGTTGTGAGAATGTCGAGCGCCGGCGGCGGCGCCGCCTTGCATTTCTCGGTGGCTTCGTCGACCCGCCGTTTCGCATAAAGCTCGATGCCGGCGATGATGTCCTCGCTGACGCCGAATTGCTTCAGGCGCTCACGATAGATTTTTATCGGATCGCGCTCTTTCCATTTCTCGAGCTCGCCTTCAGGGCGGTATTTGGCCGGATCCGCGCGCGAATGCCCGCTGTACCGATAGGTGAGGCACTCGATCAGCGACGGGCCGCCGCCCGCGCGCGCCTTTTCGTAGGCCGACGCGGCGGTGCGGTAGACGATATCGGCGTCGTTGCCGTCGATCACGATGCGCGGCAGGCCGTAGGCGGCGGCCCGGTCGGCGGCCGGATTCGGCACCGCGGTGACATCGCCGATCGGCGTGTATTCCATGTACAGATTGTTCTCGCAGACGAAGATCACCGGCAATTTCCAGACCGCCGCGAAATTCAGCGCTTCGTGAAAAGCGCCGATATTGGTCGTGCCGTCGCCGAAGAAGCAAACCGAGACGTCCTTCTGTCCCTTGTACTGCGCGCGCCACGCTGCGCCGCAGGCGATCGGCAAATGCGCACCGATGATCGCGTAGGAGCCCATCACGCCGTGCTCGACCGAGGTCAGATGCATCGAGCCGCCTTTACCCCGCATCAATCCGTTGTCGCGTTGCATTAGCTCGCCCAGCACCTTC
>DASXJB010000115.1:0-10375 GCA_036497645.1 Xanthobacteraceae bacterium | reverse complement strand
AGCCGATAGACTGCAAGCGGTGTTGCACCGACCGGTTGAACGCACAATTCCAAACTCGGTCATTCGGCGATGTCGGCTGAATGTCCAGTTATTCGAAAGCGGACGTTGGTGGGCGACTTGCGAGTACGCGGTCTAGAGCATGATCCGGAAAAAGCCTGCCCTCGGACTTGATCCGAGGGTGGGTACCGATTTTCCGAAAAGATCATGCTCAAACAAAAAGCTGGAGCGGGATACCGATCCAACCATAACTCGTCCCGCTCCAGTTAGGCTCTTCGAGGGGCAAGCGGCGCGTCAGCGCTCGAGCCGCGCCGCGATTTCCACGTGCGCCGCGTAGCGGAATTGATCGACCGGCGTCACCTCGGCGAGCCGGCAGCCCGCCCTGATCAGGGTTGCCGCATCGCGGGCAAATGTCGCCGGATTGCATGACACCGCGACGATCAGCGGCACACGGCTTACCGCAAGTTCGCGCGCCTGCGCCTCGGCGCCTTGCCGCGGCGGATCGAACACGACGGCGTCGAAGCTTTTCAGTTCGTCGGCGAGCAGCGGGCGGCGGAATAGATCGCGCCGCTCCGTCTCGATCGGTTTGAGGCCCGGTGTCGCCGCGGCACGCTTGAGCGCGGCGCGTGCTGCTTCGTCGTCATCGACGGCGAGCACGCGCGCGCGTTCGGCGAGCCGCAATGCGAACGGGCCGATGCCGGCAAACAGGTCGGCGATTTTGGTCGCGCCCTGGCAAGCCGCGAGGGTCAGCCGCGCCAGCGCGGCCTCGCCTGCGGCGGTCGCCTGAAGGAAGGCGGCCGGCGGCAAATGCACGATCGTCTTGCCGACGCGCAGGGTCGGCGGCCGCGAAAGCGCGACCAATTCGCCATGCCGGGTGAGGCGGGCGAGATCGTGCTCGGCGGCGACGCCCGCCAGCGCCGTCATCAGCGCGGGCTTGAGCGGCCCTGAGCCTCGCACATCCACGTCGAGGCCGGCGTCGCTTGCAGTCACCGCAATGTCGAGCGGCTTTTTGGCCGGGCCGAGCGTTTCGGCCAGCGCCCACGCGGCCTTCACCGCACCGTTCAAGCTCGGCGCCAGCACCGGGCAGCGGTCGATGGCCACAATGCGGTGCGTGCGCGCGGCGGCGAAGCCGACTTCGAGCACGTCTTTGGTGCCGCTGCGCGCATGAAACACCGCGCGCCGGCGGCCTTCGCCATGGGCGTCGACGAGTTCGCCGACCGGCGCATCGAGACCCGCCTGCCGCAACGCCTCGACCACCAGGCCGCGCTTCCATGCGCGGTAATGCGCCTCGTCCCAATGCTGCACGGCGCAGCCGCCGCACACACCGAAATGCGGACAGATCGGCGCGATGCGCGCGGAGCTTTCGTTTTCGACATTGAGAAGCCGGCGCCGGTCGGGATGGCCGGGGACCTCTTCGACCTCGACTGTCTCGCCCGGCAGGGTGCCCGGCACGTAGATGGCGCCTTGCGGGCCCTGCGCGACGCCGTCGCCGCGGTGACCGATGCCGATGATTTCAAGCCGCTCAATCACGCTCCGCCTCGATGAGAAATTCGCGGTTGCCGTCGCCGCCCGGGATGGGCGAGGGGATCACGCCGCCGACGCGCCAGCCTTCGGCGGCAAAGGATGCCGCGATATCGTCGCAGACCGCTTGATGCACTGCCGGATCGCGCACGATGCCTTTTTTGATCGCGGCCCGGGCGGCCTCGAATTGCGGCTTGATCAACGCGACGATGGTGGCACGCGCGCACAAGAGCTTGCCGATCGCCGGCAGCACCAGTTTCAGCGAGATGAAGCTCACGTCCACCGCGGCAAAATCCGGCGGCTCGGCAAGCCGCGCCGGATGGAGCGTGCGGATGTCGGTTTGCTCCATCGATACGATCTCGCTGCGCGCCGCAACGCGCGGATGAAGCTGGCCGGTCCCGACATCGACGGCATAGATGCGCCGCGCGCCGCGTACCGCCAGCACCTCGGAAAAGGCGCCGGTCGAAGCGCCGACATCGAGACAGATACGGCCGGCCACATCGAGATGGAAGTGATCGAGCGCCGCGGCAAGCTTGATCCCGCCGCGCGAGACATAAGGGTGCTCGGGCTTCGCCTCGATCTCGGCCGTCGTGGAAATCGCGTCCGATGCTTTGCGGATCGGAACGCCGTCGGCGGTTACCAAGCCGGCGGCGATCGCGGCCTGCGCCCGCGCGCGGCTTTCATAAAAACCGCGCGCCACCAACAGGCGGTCGGCGCGTTCCCGGGCGGTCATATTCACTTCCGCTCGTCCCCGCGAAGGCGGGGACCCAGCGCATCATACCGCACGGTCCTCGGCTCACATGGATTCCCGCTTACGCGGGAATGAGCGGAGGAGGAACCGCAGCCCGTTTATTTTACCTTGCCAGCTTCACCACGTCGCCGCGCAGGTTCTGACCGAGCGCTTCGAACGCCTTGGCGACGATGCCCTTGGTGTCGAGCGCGGCCTTGGCATACATCGCGTTCGGCGTGTCCTGATCGATGAAGGTGTCGGGCAGCACCATCTGCCGAATTTTGATGCCGCGGTCGAGCACGCCTTGTTCGGCAAGCGATTGCAGCACGAACGAGCCGAAGCCGCCGACCGAGCCTTCTTCGATGGTCAGCAGCACTTCGTGCTCGCGCGCGAGCCGCAACAGCAGATCGACGTCGAGCGGCTTGGCGAAGCGTGCATCGGCGACCGTGGTCGAGAGCCCATGTGCGTTCAGCTCGTCGGCCGCCTTGAGGCATTCGCCGAGCCGCGTGCCATAGGAGAAGATCGCGATCTTGGTGCCTTCGCGCACGATGCGGCCTTTGCCGATTTCGAGCGGCTTGCCTTCCTCCGGCAGCGGCACCCCGCGGCCTTCGCCGCGCGGATAGCGCAACGCCGAGGGCCGGTCGTCGATGGCGACCGCGGTCGCCACCATGTGCACCAGTTCGGCCTCGTCGGACGGGGCCATCAGCACGAAGTTCGGCAGGCAGCCGAGATAGGCCACATCGAACGAGCCGGCATGGGTCGGGCCGTCGGCGCCGACGAGGCCGGCGCGGTCCATGGCGAAGCGCACCGGCAGCTTCTGGATCGCGACGTCATGCACGACCTGATCGTAGGCGCGTTGCAGGAAGGTCGAGTAGATGGTGGCGAACGGCTTGAAGCCTTCGGTCGCGAGTCCCGCGGCGAACGTCACGCCGTGCTGCTCGGCGATGCCGACATCGAAAGTGCGCTCGGGAAATTCCTTCTGGAACTGGTCGACGCCGGTGCCCGATGGCATGGCCGCGGTGATGGCGACGATCTTCGGATCCTTGCGCGCTTCCTTGATCAGGCTTTCGCCGTAAACCTTCTGATACGCCGGCGCTCCGGCTTTCGCCTTGACTTGCGCGCCGGTCGCCACGTCGAACTTGACCACGCCGTGATATTTGTCGGCGGATTTTTCCGCCGGTTCGTAGCCCTTGCCCTTCTGCGTCACGACATGGACCAGGAACGGGCCGTTGCCGGCGTCGCGCACGTTCTTCAGAACCGGCAGCAGGTGGTCGATATTGTGACCGTCGATCGGGCCGACATAGAAGAAGCCGAGCTCGTCGAACAGCGTGCCGCCGGTGACGAGACCGCGGGCATATTCCTCGATCGCGATCGCGCGCTTCTCGAGCATGCGGCTCGGCAGGCGCTTGGCGATCTGCCGCATCCAGTGGCGCAAGCCGCGATAGGCCGGGCCGGACACGCGGCGCGCCAGATAGGCCGACAGCGCGCCGACCGGCGGCGCGATCGACATGTCGTTATCGTTGAGCACCACGATCAGGCGCGAGTTCATCGCGCCGGCATTGTTCATCGCCTCATAGGCCATGCCGGCCGACATCGCGCCGTCGCCGATCACGGCGATGACGTTGTTCTTCTTGCCGTCGAGATCGCGGGCCACCGCCATGCCCAGCCCGGCGGAAATCGAGGTCGAGGAATGTGCGGCACCGAACGGATCGTATTCGCTCTCGGCGCGCTTGGTGAAACCCGACAGTCCGCCGCCCTGGCGCAGCGTGCGGATGCGGTCGCGGCGGCCGGTGAGGATCTTGTGCGGATAGGCCTGGTGACCGACGTCCCAAATGAGCCGATCACTCGGCGTATCGAAGACATAATGCAGCGCTACCGTCAGCTCGATAACACCTAAACCTGCGCCGAGGTGACCGCCGGTGACCGCGACAGCGTCGATCGTCTCCCGCCGCAACTCGTCGGCAAGCTGGCGGAGTTGGCCCTCCTCGAGCTTGCGTAGGTCGCTAGGCGTGTTGACCAGATCCAGCAACGGGGTCTTGGACTGAACGGTCACGCGAATACTCCTTCTTATTAGCCTCGTTGGCGCGGCGGCCTAATCGGCGAATAGTGGGATCGGACCAGTTGGCTTGACCCACGCTTGCGCATAAACCGCGAATTCTTACACCACTTTGGGGCTTAAGCGCAATTTCGCCGCTTTGCTGCCCGGAACCTGCCGAGAGACTCCCACGTTGGGAGAATGCCGCGTATGCTGAAGGCGCGGCGCATTTTGCCACGACCGGATGGGCATTAACTATGGTCTTTCGGTCCTTCGGGCGGAACTTCAGTAGAAATCGGCGCCGTGTGGCGGGAATACGACACTGAACCAAAAATTTGAATCCCCGTGGCGCTGGAAGCTTACCGCAAAAAGCGAAAGTTCGGTGTGACACCTGAGCCGCGCGGGCGCAAGGGGCCCGCGGGCGGCTACCGCTATGTCATTCAGAAGCACGCTGCAAGACGGCTGCATTACGACCTGCGGTTGGAGCTCGACGGCGTCATGAAGAGCTGGGCGGTGACGCGCGGCCCGAGCCTCGATCCCGACGAGAAGCGGCTCGCGGTGCGGGTCGAGGATCATCCGATCGAATACAACACCTTCGAGGGCACGATCCCGGAAGGCGAATATGGCGGCGGCACCGTGATGATCTGGGATCGCGGCACCTGGTCGCCGGAAGGCGATCCGCACAAGGCGCTTGCCAAAGGCCATCTCGTCTTCGATCTCGACGGCGAGAAGCTGCACGGCCGCTGGCATCTGGTGCGCATGCGCGCGCGGCAAGGCGACCGCCACGACAATTGGCTGCTGATCAAAGGCAAGGACGAAGCAGCGCGCGGAGCGCGCGACCGCGACATTCTGGAAGAAAAATCACGCTCGGTCGTCAGCGGCCGCACCATCGAAGAGATCGCCGGCGGCAAGGGCAAAAAGCGCGTGTGGCACTCCAATCGCGCGAACGGCGGCATCGCCGAAGACGAAGCTGAAGATAAGGCGAGCTTCAAACACAAGATCCGGCGGATCGCCGCGGGTACGCAGAGGCGCTCGCGCGCCAAAGTAAAGACGCCGGCGCGTGCCGCAGAAGCCAAAGTGAAGGCGGACGCCAAGAGCAAGCCAAACAAAAAAGCCAAGACGGCGCGTTCCGCCAAAGGCAAGCCGCCGCCGAGCTTTGTTCCGGTCGCGCTCGCGACGCTTTACGATCGCGCGCCGAGCGGACCGGATTGGCTGCACGAGATCAAGTTCGACGGCTACCGCATTGAGGCGCGGCTCGATGGCGGCAATGTGCAATTGCTGACGCGCAAGCAGCAGAATTGGACGCACCGCTTTCCGCCGGTCGCAGACGCGGTCGCCGCGCTACCGGCCGAGACCGCCTTGCTCGACGGCGAAATCGTGGTCGAGGACGAGCACGGCATCAGCAATTTTTCGTTGCTGCAGACCGATCTGAAAGACGGGCGCACCGACCGCTTCGTCTATTATGCGTTCGATCTTTTGTATCTCGACGGCCGCGATCTCGCCGGCGAGCCGCTTGTCCAACGCAAGGCCGCGCTCGCCAAGCTACTCGAAGGCCGGCCTGAAGATGATATGCACGACATCATCCGCTACACCGACGACTTCGACGAAGCCGGTCCGGTCATTCTGCGCCACGCCTGCGAGATGGGGCTCGAGGGCATCGTCTCGAAGCGGCGCAGCGCGCCGTACCGCTCGGGCCGCACCGACAGTTTCATCAAGACCAAATGCCGCAGCGACCAGGAATTCATCGTCGCCGGCTACGTGCCGGCGACCGCGCTGCCGCGCGCGATCGGCGCGCTGATCGTCGCGGTGCATGAGAATGGCGAACTTCGCTACGCGGGCCGCGTCGGCACCGGCTACACCCAGAAAATGGCGCACGATTTGTTCAAGCGCCTGTCACCATTGCGTGTCGACAAGCGGCCGGTGGAATTGCCGGCGGACGAGAAGCGCAAGGATGTCGTGTGGGTCGAGCCCAAGCTCGTGATCGAGGCGGAATTCGCCGGCATCACTCATGGCGGCGTACTCCGGCAGGCGTCGTTCAAGGGCATCCGCGAGGACAAGCCGGCGAAGGAAGTGGTGCGTGAAGTGCCGGCGCCGCGCCCGGCAGAGGCTGCTGCGCCGGGTGAGGCGGGGCAAGCTGCACAAAGCGCAGTCCGCGTCGCGAGTGCGCGCGCTGCGTCAAACACGGCCAACAAAAAGAGTGCACGCACGCCGTCCGGCACGAGCAACAAAAAGAGCGCGGGCGGCGCGGGCGGAACCGCGGTTCGCCTCACCCATCCCGACCGCGTCTATTGGGCGGACGTCGGCGTTACCAAGAAGGATCTCGCGGAGTATTACGTTTCGGTCTGGGATTGGATCAAGCCGCACATTCTCAATCGTGCGCTGTCGCTCGTTCGCGCGCCTGAAGGCGTCGGCGGCGAGACATTCTTTCAGAAGCACATCGCCGCCAACGTGAAGACGTCGCGGTTGCGCCGTGCCGTGCCCGGCAAGGATCACGACGTGATCGCGGTCGAAACCGTCGACGATCTGGTCGAGGTGGTGCAATCGGGCGGGCTCGAAATTCATCTGCGCGGCTCGCGGCTCGACAGCCTGGAAACCTGCGACCGCATCGTGTTCGATCTCGATCCCGGCGAGGGCGTCGCCTGGCCGCAGATCGTCGCCGCCGCGCGCGAGATCCGCGACCGCCTTGCGGGCGAAAAGCTCGAAAGCTTCGTCAAGCTCTCGGGCGGCAAGGGCGTCCACGTGGTGGTGCCGGTCGACGACGTCGATTGGGATACCGCCAAAAACTTTTCCGGCCGCATCGCCGCGCGCATGGCCGCGGACAGTCCGAAGCTTTATCTGGCCAAAATGACCAAGGCGCTGCGCGGCGGCCATATCTTCATCGACTATTTCCGCAACTCGCGCGAAGCGACCTCGATCGCGCCTTACTCGACACGTGCGCGCCCCGGCGCGCCGGTGTCAGCGCCGGTCACCTGGGAGCGGCTCTCCCGCACCGGCGGCGGCAACGACTTTTCCGTGCTCGATCTGAAAAAGCGCCTCAAGGACGACGCCTGGGCCGAGATCGGCAAGGTGCGGCAGAAGCTGCCGAGCTTGGAAAAACGTTCGCGCTAACTGGCATGTTTGACCGCGCCCTTGACACGCATGACCTTCCGCATCGCTAGCTTGCGCAAAAGGTGAGGGGGGCTAACCATGATCCGAACGGTCTTTGCGTTATTCTGTTTGCTGGCGCTGGCGGTTGCGGCGCGCGCCGACACGCTGATGCTGGCGCCGAAATACGATGTTGCCGGCACCAACCCGAACGGCTCGAAATATGCCGGCACCGCGACCATCGAGGTCATTTCCGACACGACCTTTGCGATCCGCTGGGAAATCGGCAGTTCGGTGTTCAAGGGCTTCGGCATGCGCATGAACGACTCGCTTGCCGCGACTTATATGATCGGCGGCGATCCGGGATTGATCATCTACAAGGTCGACGACAGCGGCGTGCTGAGCGGGCTGTGGTCGGTGCGCGGCCATAACGGCAGCGGCACGGAACGGCTGACGCCGCAGAAATAACATCCGCGCCGGTGCTTCTTGTCGGCGGGCCCGGAGCGGTTATTGCCGGGCTTGGCCCGGCAATCCACGTGACGTAAGCACCGAAGTGACACGCTACGAACAGCGCTTGAGTCCGTGCTGCTGGTGTCACCCCGCAAGCTTGAAGCGCTCGATCTTCGGCTCGAACCGGGCGCGGAAAATCTCGGCGTCGAGCGGGTCTTCAAAGCAATAGCGCACGAACGCCGCATAATCGTCTTCAACATACATGTCGAACTTGCCGACATGGGCGAGCAGAAAATCCAGAATCGCGCTGTCGTCGGTCAATTGCCGCCGCGGCAGCACCACCTGATACGGGCACTCTTCATCAAGCTTACGCAGCCAAGCACTTCGTTTGTCCGCTTTCACGATTGCCTCCTTGACTCGGACGGAGGATTGTTCTCTTTTTGTTCTCAAAAGTCAAGACCCTGTTCCGCGTCCATGCCGGATTTTTCCACGTCGAACAGGTTCGCAGAGGGCAAGTCCAAGTGCGGCAAGTCCAAGTGCGGCAAGTCCAAGCGTGACGCGTCGAAGTGTGACGAGTTGAGGTCCGAGGCTTGCGATGGCGATCGAAACGCTCGGCGAAGCCTGTTCGCAAGGTTGGCGCGTCACTGTCCGTTGCGCCTATGGCCGCTCCGAGGGGCCGCGCTCGCAGTCGAGTCGCGAATGCAATTAACGCAAGGAGCTCGACATGGAGACCCTGGTCTGGACGCGGGGCCGGGCGTTTCCGCTCTCGCGGCTGGAAAGCCGCCTGCGCTGCCCGCGCTGCGGATCGCGCTATGTGGTGGTGCTTTACGAGCCGCCGCGCCGCGCCGCCGTGCGTTAACGATGTCGGCAGTTCGCAGGATGGTTTGCGTGCGAAAGCCATCATGCAGCGCCGCGATTCGCTTGACCCGCCTCCGGCGCCGTTGCCGGTCGAAAAAGTCCCCGAACAAGAGACGACGGCTTGACAAATCGTCACCGATCATGTTACGGACCCTCATCCTGCTCATGAGAGGGCGCGAAAGTGCCCTCGCGAAAGGCGTTGACGATATAAGGGAAGGAAGTGATGGACTTCACGAGCTCGGAGTTGCGCTCGATGTAGAGGATCGCCTCTTCAAGTTTGCGGTACACTGCTTGGATCGATTTGATGGCGTAATTCTTGAAGATTTTTTCGCGGATTTCATCCCAGAGGTTTTCCTTTGGATTGAGTTCTGGGGCGTAGGGCGGCAGGAAGAGCAGCGAGACATTATTGGGGAGCGCAAGATCAGCGCAGCGATGATTTGGTGCGCCGTCGAGCACCAAGAGGATTTCCTGCCTGACAAATCTTCGCGACAAGACATTGAGGAAGCTTTGGAAGCAGGTCGTGTTCGAGGTCGGCATAATCAAATAGACGCAGGTTCCATCCCACGGACAAACCGCTCCGTACAAATAGATGTATTCGCGAATGAGCTGGGAGGCCACTTGCGGCCGGATGCCCCGCGGGGCCCAGCACGGCCGCGGCCGGTTCATCCGGCCAAAACGCGCTTCATCGGCAAACATCACCCGCAACCGGCGGCCGCGCCGGGCAGCCGCGCGCTGCGCCCGCCGGACCGCGCGGGGAAAGACGTTTTTTTAAAAGCATGCTGAGCCGCGAGATCACGTTTGGGATGAAACGGACGCGGCATCAGCTTGCGCCAGCCATGGCGGGCCAGAAGATTGTAGATCGTGCTGTTGCTGGTTGCATGACCAATGGCCGCTTGATAGGCCGCCTTGAGCTCATGGATGTTCAGCATCTCGCCGTCCCCGGCGGCCTTGGCAAACCGTCGCAGCAAGGCCTTCTCCTCTGCCAGCGTCATGTTCTCGCGCTGACGCCCGCCAATCGGCTTCGGCTTAAGCGCCTGGATCCCGCCGTGATCAAAGGCCATGTGCGCGCGGTTCACGGTACTCAACGAAACCCCCATCGCTTCCGCAATGGAACGCTGGGTCATACCGCTCTCGCGCAGCAACACCATTTGGATGCGCTGGCGTTGCGCCTCAGGGATTTTCCAGCGCACGGCCGTTTTCAACTCCCGAATTTGCTTCTTGGTGCAGTTGACCATCTGTTCCCCCGAATCAGATAGCCAAATGAATCACATCACGCGCCGCTATGCTTGCCTAGGCAACCACAAATCATTCGATTCAATCAGGTATGGAGCCGGTATCAGATTGTTATTTCGTAGTGTCGCCGATCCCATCGCGACGCTAGCTTTTGGAATAAGTAATAAATTTCTCCTCAAAGTTCCATATTTAACCATTCATCAAACGCAATCGACAACTTTTAGTTTCGCGCGGAAGTTTAATTCCCGCCGCGCGCACCGGCGAGGGGTCATCAAAAATCCGGTGGTCCCAGGCGCTGTAAAGAACACGCAGAAATCGCCGTTCCGGGGACGGAAAAGCCATCGCGTTGCACCACGACTGCGTACGACACGCAAAGAATTTCGTCGTCAGCCGCAGCGAAACGGAGATCATCATGTCTTGGCTGAATAAATCATTTTCACGAAGCGTTTCGAGCGGACACTACGATG
>DASXJB010000114.1:0-3305 GCA_036497645.1 Xanthobacteraceae bacterium | reverse complement strand
CGGCAAATTTCCGATCTGCGTTGCCAAGACGCAATACAGCTTCACGACCAATCCGGACGCCAAGGGCGCGCCGAGCGATCACGTCATCAATGTGCGTGAGGTGCGGCTCTCGGCCGGCGCCGAGTTCGTCGTGGCGATCTGTGGGGAGATCATGACCATGCCCGGCCTGCCGAAAGTGCCCGCGGCAGAATCGATCGACATCGGACCGGACGGTCGGATCGTCGGGCTGTTCTAGAAGTCGACTTGTCCAATCCCGTCATCCTGAGGCGCGAACGAAGCGAGCCTCGAAGGGCGACGGGGAACAATAATCTGCGCTGGGTGGGGCGCGGCTTTCCGGTTACGGCCTCTCCGCGATGCCGTTGACCAGCGGCGCCAGTCGCGCCCGCCATTCTGGTGGGCGCACAAGGTGTCGCACTTTCTCAATGAATCCATCGCTTAGGAAAAAGGTGAGGGCATTAGGTGCCTTTGAAGCGAAACGGTTATTTTCGGCGCCGCCCTCACCTATTTGCGACCGGGAGAACGCGCCCATGCAAAATTGGCACGAGATCAGATTCATGCCGCGGTCACGGCGCTGGTGAAAAGCGGGATCAAGCCTGAGAATGTTCGGTCGCTACGACAGAAGGAATCTGACACGCATGCGCCGTGCGAATTGGGTCGGCACTGAATGACCCAAAGCGGACATTTGGGGATATCGGGTTCTGAGAATTACGCAGCCGTATGTAATTCGTTCTATCACTGTGATCGATCTGGCATACTGTTGCAGCCATATTTGGTCGCCGCGTGCGCTCTGTTCGGCTTTGCCTCCGGTATGAAACGAAAATGCCGATTGCGATCGGCGGTTTACAATGACCGAACCCGTCTTGAGTAAGCTAGAGCAGCGGCTAGGTGGGCGCGTATATGCGAGGCAGCGTCTGAAAATTGAGACAGACCGCGAGGCTCAGGTTTTCGGCCAGGGATTATTTAATTTCTTCCATATCGGGAACTGGTATCCAATTCATTCCGTCATTCGCATACTGCTCAAGCTGACCGGAATGTATTGGCGCGGGCGGCGCAATACTGCGCGCGTGCAGGTCAGACACAACGATATCCACTTCAAGACGCTGCCGCCCGAGTTCGACGGTTTTACGCTGCTTCACATCAGCGATTTTCATGCCGACATGAATGACGGCGCGATGCGGCGGTTGGAAGAGATCCTTCCCGGTTTGAGCTACGACCTGTGCGTTCTTACCGGTGATTATCGCGGGGCGTCGTTCGGACAGTTTGGCGACGCGCTTGCGTGTATGCGGCCGGCGTTAGCGCGCATCAAGTCGCCAGTCTACGGTGTGCTCGGCGATCACGACAGCATCCGCATGGTCCCTGATCTCGAAGCGATGGGGATTCGCCTGCTGCTCAATGAATTTGACTCAATTACGCGTGCGGGCGCGAGCATCTATGTGGCTGGTATTGATGATGCCCATTACTTCCGAGTCGGTAACATCGAAAAGGCCGCTTCCGGCATTCCGCATCAAGCATTTTCGATCCTACTATCGCACACGCCTGAAATTTATCGGCAGGCGGCGCATGCTGGCTTCGACTTGCTATTGAGCGGCCACACCCACGGTGGGCAAATTTGTCTCCCCGGATCGATTCCTGTCACGCTCGATTCGGTTCTGCCGCGCAAGTTCGGAGCGGGCGCATGGACATATCACGAGATGGCCGGTTACACCTCGGTAGGCGTCGGATCCTCGATCGTGACAGTGCGTATCAATTGCCTTCCGGAGATCACATTGCATCGCCTGTGTTGCGGAAGCTCAATAAGGGCGGTCGCGCAACCCCAGCCGGAAAAAAAGACGTGAGAACAGCACTGCGCCAATGAAAAAGATTATGCATCCGGTCGCGATATCGATCGCCGTTAATGAAAGCGCAGAACGGCAGGCGAGCAACGGAAAGAGCGCTTCCGGAATCTGATCGAGCCCGGTCGCCTTAGTACTAGGCGCGAGATCGAACCGGCGCTTCAAGAAGCTCGACAGCAGGTCGCCGGCCATGGCGGTAGCGGCCACCAACAGTCCAATCTTGAATTGAAGGCCGATCAGCGGCGCAGCGAATGCCGTCACCAGCAACGAGACCAAGACCCCACGAATGGTCTTGGACGGCCCTAACAGAGGTCGGCCGTCGAAAAATCGAACGTTGCCATCGATCGGCATCGCATAGGTCTCGCCCAGAACCAGTTTGGCGATGACTGGTGAGCCGTTCGCAAACGACAGCAGGATCAGCAGCTTCGTGAGCGCCATGTAGTGCATGCGCGCAATTTAGCTCAAAATGGCGCGCAGTAGAGATTTCAAACGATTGATAACGCGGCCGAAAGCACAAGGACCGTTCGTTTTCAACAGAACTTGAATCGCTCTCGTCTGCACGCGTGGCTATAGCCGCGCTGATCTTGGAAACTGAATGTCCGCTATTGATGCTGTGGACGGCTCCTCCACCGGCACGTGAGTGCCATGGATGTGGGTGCTGTTAGAGCTCCCACGATTCAGAGGAGCCAAATCATGCAATCGATTACGACGATCGGTCTCGATATCGCGAAGTCGATCTTTCAGGTCCACGGTGTTGATGCTGTTGGGCAGTTGGTGATGGGCCGGCCTCCATCCTTAGAAGCCAACTCCATGAAGAGTTGACCACGGCGCTTAATGGCCGGACCCCGCAGTATGAAGACGTCGCCAACCTCCGCTACACGCGGATGATTATCGAGGAATCAATGCGCCTCTATCCGCCGGCGCACACTATGGCGCGCGAGCCCATCGCCCCCGATTACATACTCGGTCATCGTATTCCTGCGGGCTCTCTCGTGCTGATTGTCCCCTGGCTCTTGCATCGCAAGGCATCGCTTTGGGATCAGCCGGATCGCTTCAATCCAGACCGATTTACGACCGACCCTGCACGGTTCACCTACATTCCGTTTGGTGCGGGTCAGCGCATTTGCATTGGCGCGGCCTTTGCAATGACAGAAGCAATTTTGATCCTGGCCATGGTCGCTCAGCGCTATCGGCTACATCTCAAGACCGGTCATCCCATCGAACCCCAAGGTCTCATCACCTTGCGACCGCGATACGGAATGCCAATGATACTGGAACGAAGGTGATCAACCAGGGAAACCGCGCGTCATCTAGGTCCGAGATACGGTGCCTGGGTGCAGCCGCCGCCTAGCATTCCGCGCCTGCCAAGCCCAGTGGTTTCAACGAGGCCGGCGAGACTGCCGCGACGTGGCTCATGCGGGCGGTGTCTCAACAGCATACGCCAGCGATGCCGGAGCGAGTCCGAACGTCATG
>DASXJB010000113.1:0-7501 GCA_036497645.1 Xanthobacteraceae bacterium | reverse complement strand
GCGCTCGCTTCACTCGCCGAGAAGCTCGGCGTCACCACCATGACCGACGCCGCGTTGATGAGCCCGCGCGCAACCAGCTCGCGGATCGCGGCGCTGACCGCCGGCGATATGCCGTAATCGTCGGCGCACAGCCAAATGTGCCGCAACGCTGAGTTCATTCGGCCGCGGTGCGTGCGTCGTTTTGTTTGTCTGCTTCGCCGACCTTCACCGCGTGCTCGGCGACGAAGTAGACCGGACGACCTTTGATCTCTTCGAGAATCTTACCGATATATTCGCCGACCACGCCGATCATGATCAGCTGCACGCCGCCGAGCACCATCACGCCGACGAAGAGCGACGGGTATCCGGGCACCGCGATGCCGTAGACAAGCGTCTCGTAAACGATCTGCAGCCCGTAGAAGAAGGCAACGAGCGCGAGCACCGTTCCGATCACGGTGGCAAGCCGCAGCGGCGCCACTGAAAACGCCGTGACGCCGTCGATCGACAAGCCGATCAGGCGGCGGAGATTCCAGGTGCTGCGGCCTTCGGCGCGTGCCTCCGGCTCGTAGTCAATCCGCATCTGGCGAAAGCCGATCCAGCTCGACAGCCCTTTGAAAAACCGATTGCGCTCCGGAAGCTGACGCATCGCATTGGCCGCGCGCGGCGACAATAAACGGAAGTCCCCCGCATCTTCCGGAATCTTCGGCCGCGCGCCCCAATTGAGGAGAAGGTAAAAGCCCTTCACCGCGACGCGGCGGATTGGCGATTCATTGGCGCGATTCGCCTTGGCGGTATAGACGACGTCACAATCCTCATCGAGCCAGTGGCCGACCAGCGTCTCGATCAGCGATGTCGGATGCTGGCCGTCGCCGTCGATGAACAGCACGGCGCCGCGGCGGGCATGGTCGAGCCCGGCGAGCAGCGCCGCCTCCTTGCCGAAATTGCGCGACAGCGAAATCACCTGCACGTCGAGGCCAGTCGCCGCCAGCTCGCGGGCAATGGCGAGCGTGCCGTCGCGGCTGCCGTCATCGACATAGATCACCTCGCAGACCAGCGCGCGGGTGTCGCGAAGCCGCTTCGCCACGTCGATGAGCCGTGCGTGCAGGCGTTCGAGCGTCGCCGCTTCGTTAAAGAGCGGCACCACGATCGACAATCCTTGCCCGGCGGCATCCGCCGATTGACGGTCGCGCGGCAGCGACGTGATTTTGGTGTCGACCGCACCGGTCATCAGTTTGCTCCTTAGAGCATGATCCGGAAAAGTGGGTACCGGTTTTCCGAAAAGATCATGCTCCAACCAAAAACCAAGCCTCGCTTATAGCCGCTTCCGGGCGCTATCGCCACGGCGCACCTCGTCCCGTTTGGGCGCCAAGCGGGTCAAAAAAGGTGGCCCCGCGTTAACTTTACGTCATGCAGGCGCGTCGAATTGCGGATGATCTCGCTCTCGCGCTCGAACTCAGCTTTTCCGCCCAGCTCTCAGCAAGCAACCGATGACTAATATTTTTTTGCCTGATGGTATAGTTTCCGCGCCAACGCGGCGCGCTCGCCGGCAAGCGGCGTAGATTTTCGTCCAGAGCCATGCGTCCAGAGCCATGGCTGACGTGGCAACGGAATCGCGACAGATCGCCTTCGTCGATTTCCCACATCACGCGGCGGGCCGGGTCGGAAAGCCCATCATCCGCGACATTTGACGTCAGCGCAGTGATTGTCTTTGGCGCTCGCTGATCGGCCTAGGCCGGCGGGCGAAAACACAGCTAGGCCGAGGGAAACATTTGTTAGGCTTGGCGACTTAATCCCTCGCTTGGTTTCAGGAGGGAGCGATGCCACGGCAAACGTTGGCGAAATCCAAAATGTGTTCGGAACTTGGGACCGATCTAGAGTGCCCGGGTGCGAAAGATATCCGAAAGAATCCAAAAGATATCCGAAAGATATGAGCGGCGGGCAATCGACAGGATTGAATATAATTCAGGAGGTGGGGTTTCGGTCGTGACTTGGAGTAATGCGTTGGTAAACCGGCCGACGCCCCGGACCGAACGGGACAGCTTGACCAGGTCGGCGGGAAACCGCCTGCTCGCCGCATTGCCCGACGATGCGTTTATCCTCCTAGAGCCTGATCTCCGGCAACTCACACTGCCCCAAGGCGTCGTTTGCTATGGCGCCGGCGATCCGATCGATCAGGTCTATTTCCCCCATACCGGGATGATCGCGCAGCTCATTACCACCGGTGATGGCGACATGGTCGAGACCTCCTCGATCGGGCGGGAGGGTGCCGTCGGCCTGCAATGCGGGCTGGGACCGCGCCTGTCGTTTACCCGGACGATAGTGCAGATCCCGGGGAGATTTTCCGCGATTTCGGCCGCTCGCTTCGAGAACGCGGTCAACCGCAGCGCTGCACTGCGCGATCTCATCGTGCGCTACACCGAGACGCTGTGGGCGGAAGCACAGCAGAACACCGCTTGCAACGCCATTCACGACGGCTCGTCGCGATTGTGTCGCTGGCTGCTGCAATGCGCCGACCGCACCGGCGGCGAGCAGCTATTGCTGACGCAGGAGTTCCTCGCGGAAATGCTTGGTGTGCGGCGCACCACCGTGACGCTGCTCGCCCAGGAGCTGCAGAAGCGGGCCATCGTCCGCTATAGCCGCGGCCGGATTACCATCCTCGATCGTCCGGCGCTCGAAGCATGCGCCTGCGAGTGCTACGAGGCGATCAAGCACGAAAACCTTTCGCAGCGGATTGGCATCAAGCTCTGACGCCGGCCCGTTTTGCCCGCCGCCTGGCACGGCGCTATCGGCAACGAACGGTTCCTGTTTTCTTTCAACTGTTTCGGAAAATCATCTCAGCTTTAACGTGACGACACGTCGCCGGCTGACGGAGATTCGCCGCCCGCCGTTACGCGCGCCGATGCATGTTCTGTTTTCGGTGTGCTTTGCATAATCCACAGCGGCGAAAATCTTCCGTCACGTGAGTCGCATGACTCACCGACGGATTTGTCAAGCCGGACGATAATCGACTTAAGCACGGGTTGCGCCATGGCGGTCGGCGCCGTTTTCGACGATGTCAGTACCAAATTCCTGGGCGACGCCTTTGACGCGGTGTTGGCCATGCTCCACGGCGCGCAGTATCCGGACCAGGTCCGTGAGGTGATCGCCGATCGCGTCCTCGAATTCGGCCGGACCTCGAATGAAAGCGACCCGTGGCGACTGGCATGCGCTGTGGTCGTGAGCCTCGGTATCAAATTGTGAAAGCGATGCGGGGGGATGCCGCTTCCTCTTACCAAGGAAATTGAAGACTGCCAGGCTCATGCCGCGCACTGCGCCCGCCAGGCAAAGAACGCAGCTTACCCCAATATCCGCGAGGATTTTCTACGTCTCGAGCAGAACTGGCTGCAACTCGCGCGCAGCTATGAGGTCGCGCAGCAGATCGTGACCGCTCGGACGAATGGAGCCGCCCATCGATCCGGTCCGACCAACGCCGTGTGAGGCCTCTCCCTGGTTGAGCCGCGTCCGGTAGCTTGAGCTTATTTTGCTTAACCGGACTAAAGCATGATCCCGAAAAGTGGAAACCGGTTTTCGGAAAAGATCATGCTCAAACAACAAGCTAAAGCGAAATACCGAATCAACCTAAAATCATTTCGCTTTAGGACGGCGGATACCCCAATGTGCGCTTGAAGCGGATCAACCGGAATGCTGCTTCAGCTTCCGCTCGATGGTGTCGGTGGTCGAGCGCACGCCGGACTGGAAATTGTGCCAGTCGTCGTTGACCACGTCCCAATTGACCATCGGCGCTTTCCAGCCGGCCGCGCTTGCCGACAGGCCGTTGCTGGCGCGCCCGGTCGAAGAATCGTATTCATAGACGCCCAAGATGGTCAGAGCCACTCCGAGAATGAAACCAAGCAAAACCGGCATGGCGAACCTCCATTGCAAGCCAAACAGCCGCCGCAATGCGCAGCACCATGGAACGCGCCGGACCGGCGATCGTTCCTCTCGGCACTTTGTGCCCTCAAACAGCGCGACCAAAAGGCTTGGGCCAGCAAATATTTGCAATGAAAACCTCAGCTGACGCGAACTTTTGCGGTCGGCTGGGCGTTACCGGCCAGAGTGCAATAGAAGACCAAGCAGAGGCAAGTAGAGGACTGTCATGGCTCAAGCCCGTTCCGCCAGCTCCGACTTCAACCAGGCGTTCGGCGACGCAAAAAAACAAGCGACTAATCTTGCCGGCGAGGCGTCGGACGCCGCGCAGGACGTCTATGAACACGCGCGCGACACGGCCGCCGATCTTGCCGACAGCGCCAATGAGGCGGCGCGGCAGACTGCCGGCTCACTGGAGCGCGCGCTCCGCAATACGATTGAAACTCAGCCCTATACGGCGGTGGCCATTGCGCTTGGGCTCGGTTGGCTCCTTGGCCGCACGCACCGTCCGTTCTGAGGCGTGATGCCCAAAAAGATCCGCGAAGAAGAACGCGAAACCGAAGATCAGACGGCGCGTCGTGAGCTTGGTCCGCGCGGCGAGCCGGGCGCACCCGATCCTGCCAGGATGACTCCGCAGCGCGAGAAAAAGCTGCCGAAGTCCGGCAACTTTGACGGGCATTCGGCTTAAGCCGCTCGTTCGGATCACCGAAAACGAGTTACGAGATTGGCCGCGCCAGCTCGGCAGCTAGCGTCGCGTAAAGCGGGTTGTCGCAGGTATAGACGTAGTCAAGTCCCGCAACCGAAACCGCCTCGGCGCCGTACTCGCGCAGGAAATTGGCCAGCGCCTGCACGTTCTCCGGCGGGCAGTGCAGTGTCAGCATCCCCGATGATGTTGGACCGCCGAACGGGGTCGCCACGCTAAATTTATCGCGCGCGGCGGCGAGCAGCTTGTCGTCCAATCCGGCAAAACGGGTGCGCACTTCGGCAAAGGCCTCGGCGCGCTTTTGTGCAGCGATACGGTCGAGCAAGAGCCGCGCGGTCTCGCGGTGCGTCTGTTGCCATGAAGCCGCGCGCGCGGCGACGAGGTTCGCTTGCGAGCGAAGGATCACGCCGTCCTCGATGGTCTTTAATCCGTTGGCGGCGAGCGTTGCGCCGGTGGTGGTGATATCGACGATCATCTCCGAGGTGCCGGCCGCGGGAGCGCCTTCGGTCGCGCCGGAGCTTTCCACGATCCGGTAATCGACGATCCCGTGCGCGGCAAAGAAGTCGCGCGTCAGGTTGGCGTATTTGGTGGCGAGCCGCATCTTGCGCTCGTGCTTGAGCCGGAATGCGCTCGCTACGTCGTCGAGATCGGCCATGGTACGCACGTCGATCCAGGCTTGCGGCACTGCGACCACCACATTGGCAAAACCAAATCCGAGCCCGGCGATCAAGATCACGCGTTCGTCGGATTGCGGAATCATCTCGCGCACCAGATCCTCGCCGGTGATACCGAGATGCACGGCGCCCTGGCTCAGTTGCTGGGTGATCTCCGCTGCCGAAAGATACGCAATTTCGACGCCGTCGAATCCGGCAATGGCGCCGCGATAATCGCGTGCGCCGCGCGGCTTAACGAGCTGCAGCCCGGCGCGGGCGAAAAAGTTTTCTGCGTTTTGCTGCAGCCGCCCTTTCGAGGGGACGGCGAGAATGAGCGGCCCGTTCACGACGCGCCTCCGGCCGCGGTCAGTTCTTCGATAGAAGCAGCGAAACCGACCGCCGGGATCGCCTCGCGCGCGCCAAGCCGCGCCAAGAGTCCGTCGTAACGGCCGCCAGCCACCAGCGGATTGCTGCCGCCTGCCTGGTGCAGTTCGAATACGAAGCCCGTGTAATAGTCGAAGCCGGGGCCGAAAGCGGTTGCAAATTTGATGGCGCGGACCTCGACGCCGCGAGCGGCCAGGAATCCGGTCCGCGTCTCGAACGGATCGAGGGCCTGGCCGAGCGAGATTTTTGCGTCGGCGCAGAGCCCCCGCAGTTCCGCTGCGGCGTCGTCCGGATCGCCGGCAATCGAGAGGAAGCGCTCGATCAGCGCGCGCGTCTCGCGCGGCAGCCGGGTTGGCGCGTTCAGCGTCGCTTGTTCGAGAAAGCGATCGGCGATTTCGGCGACAGTGCGACCGCCCACCGTGGCGATGCCGGCGATCGAGAGAAGATCGGTGACGAGATGATGCGCGGCTTTGGGGTCTGAACCGGCCAGTGCCGCAAGCACGCCCTGATATTCCAGCCGATTGTCGCCCGCAGCCAGCGTGAGCTGATTGAGATCGTGCTTGAGTGAAGATTTGCGGTTGAAATCCTTGACCAGCCGCCTTTTCCAGGCCGGCGCCAGATCGAGCGCGGCAATAAAAGCCGAGAACAATCCGACATCGCCGATGCGAATCTCGGGCGCTGCGATCCCGAATTGCGCGGTCGCCTCCAGTCCGAGCGCGAGCATTTCGGCATCGGCGGCAGCCTTGTCCTGGCGTCCGAAGGATTCGATCCCGACCTGCACAAATTCCGCCGGCGCGCGGGGGCGATGGCGAAAGACCGCGCCGAGATAGCAAAAGCCCGACGGCTTGCCCGCCGTGGCCGATTGCAGATAGGCGCGCGACACTG
Organism: Xanthobacteraceae bacterium; assembly: GCA_036497645.1. Lineage (GTDB taxonomy): Bacteria > Pseudomonadota > Alphaproteobacteria > Rhizobiales > Xanthobacteraceae > BOG-931. The sequence goes on along the minus strand of DASXJB010000113.1, from coordinate 991 downwards.
GAATGGTGATATCCGGGCGCAAGCACATTTCGCGCCCCTGCGGATCGGTGGTCAGAAACATGCGCCGGCGAATGTCCTCGCCGGACAAATCGAGGAACGGCTCGGCCGGCTGCAGTAGCGGCGGATCGATCCGCGCATAACCAGCGCGCGTATAGGCGCCGACGAGCGCTTGCGCTCGCGGGTCCGATCCATTCTGCGCCGTGCTGAACCTGTCACTCATTACGCCATCGTCCACATTCACAATCAGCCAAGCGGGTGTCATTGGTCTGCCGCCGGCGCCTTACCGCCCAGCGGCCGCGGCGAGGAAAATCGCGTTCCGCCCGCTGCTGCCGCTGGGATTCTGAGGAGCTGGCGATCCGCCAAGTTCGCCGGCCAAGTTCGCCCGCCAGCGCGCGGCTTTAGCACGACATCCGTCGACTTTCGATGAACAACGTGGCGGTGCGGTGCATGGTTGGCTCTTCGCCGGCGCCTTTGACGCCGAGCGAAATTGAGCGGGCTCGGCGATATGCGCGGTCGCTCATAGTAAATAACTATGAATAACTGCTGCGAGCGCCAACTAATGATTGTATATGCTAGACATTAATCTCTCGGATTGTACAAACATCTTGCTCGCGGCTTGCCGCCTGGGCCAGCTGGGCCAGCTGGGTTCAGCTCCCAGGTAATCTGCTGCACATCACCCAAATACGGCAATTCTCTTCCGCGAGCACGGCACCGGCCAATCCCGCGATAGAGATTTTAATCAATTCTGGCCCGCGCACTCCCGCGGCCGTATTGGTGCATGGCACCCTTTGGTCCAATGGCCGACCAAATGGGTTCGTTTCGGTGCGCCCCGAAGGCGCGTGTCACCAGTGGAGGAGGGTTCCGCCCAGAGAGTTGTCGATTGATCTGGTAGCTGACGAGCGGCTTGGACGGGTAACCGGACGGGCCGAAGCCTCGTGACAAAGGCCGCTTCTGGCGGTCGAGCGATCCAGCGGGCCGTAACGCGAGTGAA
>DASXJB010000112.1:0-10731 GCA_036497645.1 Xanthobacteraceae bacterium | reverse complement strand
TGCCCGAGTAAGCAAGGTGCTCGGTCGAAATGCCGACGCGCTGGACCGGTAGAAAGGTAACCGGGAGATCATCGGGCAACATCTCGCGCGTCCGGCTGAGATAGGCCTCGGCGATGAAGCTATCGACGCCGAGTGGCGGGTGCGGACCGTGCTGCTCGATCGCCGCGAGCGGCAGCACCGCGATCCAACGCTCGGTCGTCGCGCCGGCGATGTCCTGCCTGGTCATCTCCAGCCAATCGCGCTTCGGCAACGGCATTCGTGCACCACTCACTTGCTCGATCGATCTGACTGCAGGGTCGAAACTCATTATCCCCATGAGCCGCGTTGCGGGCAAAATCGCGGTCCGGGCAGGAGAAAGGCTAAGAGCGTATCGGGGATACGGTCGAGCCTTTCGACGAACCCGGTCGCGATTTTCGCCGCAACCCGAAGGGACGCGGCCCTTTTGGCCGCTGGTGTCGTTGCTCGTCGCTCATCATCGTATAGATCACGTCGCTCCTCGCGCCTAGCCAGCGGCCAAAATTCCCAGCGTCGCGGCCATGGTGATAATGAGTTTCGACCCTGGTGTGAGCATGCTCTATTGTCGACGCGTCTGCCGCGAACAGGAGCAACGGATGCCGCTAGCGATTGCGTTTCGGATTGCATCGATAGGTCTTGCGCTCGCCGGTGCGGCCAGCTCGCCGGCGGCCGCACAGGCGCTTGATAAGGTCTCGTTCGGCACCAATTGGGTCGCCGAAGGCGAGCACGGCGGCTTCTATCAGGCGCTGGCGGACGGCACCTATCGCAAATATGGCCTCGATGTCACCATCGTGCCGGGCGGGCCGAACGTTAACAACCGCATATTGCTACCGGTCGGCAAAATCGATTTCTTTCTGAGCGCCAATACTCTGCAAGCCTTCGACGCGGTCGAGCAAAAGATTCCGACGGTCGAAGTGGCTGCCCTGTTTCAGAAGGACCCGCAGGTGCTGATCGCGCATCCGGACCAGGGCATTGACAAATTCGCCGACCTGAAAAAGCTCACGCTGTTCATTTCCAACGAGGGCGTGTCCACCTTTTACCAGTGGCTCAAGGCGGACTTTGCCTTTACCAATGCGCAAGTACGGCCCTACACCTTCAACCCGCAGCCGTTTCTCGCCAATAACAAAAGCGCGATGCAGGGCTATGTGACATCGGAGCCCTTTGCCATCGCCAAGGCCGCGAATTTCACGCCGCAAGTCTTTCTGCTCGCAGACCAGGGATTTTCCGCCTATTCGACGCTCATCGAGACGCGGCGCGAACTGGTCGACAAAAAACCGGACTTGGTGCAGCGCTTTGTCGATGCCTCGATCATCGGCTGGTACAATTTTGTGTATGGCAATAACAGCGCCGCCAATGCGCTGATCAAAAAGCAGAACCCGGAGATGACCGACGGGCTGTTGGCCTATTGCGTTAGTGCACTGAAGAAATACGGTATCGTCGATTCCGGTGATGCGCTTACGCTTGGCGTCGGCGCCATGACCGACGCTCGGATGAAGGATTTTTTTGACGAGATGGCGCGGGCTGGCGTGACCAAGCCCAGTCTCGACTATCGCAAAGGCTACACGCTGCAATTCGTGAACAAAAAAGTCGGGCTCGATCTGCGGCCGAAGCAATAATGCCGCCAGCCATCAAACCGCAAACAGCGTCTTCATTGCTCGCACTGCACGACGTCAGCAAGGCGTTTCCGAACGGCACGCTGGCGCTCTCGAATCTGAATTTCGAGGTTCGTGCCGGCGAATTCCTTTCCCTTCTTGGTCCCTCGGGTTGCGGAAAGTCGACGGCGCTGCGGATCATCGCCGGCTTAAGCCCATCAAGCCAAGGCAGCGTCGAATGGCTGGCCCAGGCAATGGCGGCCGATCAGACAAGCCGGATTGGATTCGTGTTTCAGGAACCGACGCTGATGCCCTGGGCCAGCGTATTCGACAATGCGGCGCTGCCGCTGGTGCTCAAAGGCGTACCGGCCGAAACCATCGCCAAGCGAGTGAGCGGCGCGCTCGATCGCGTCGGTCTTGCGAAATTCGCGAAAGCCTTTCCCCGTGAATTGTCGGGCGGCATGCGCATGCGCGTCTCGATCGCGCGAGCGCTGGTCACCGAACCGCAGCTTCTTTTGATGGATGAGCCGTTCGCCGCGCTCGACGAGATCACCCGCTTCAAGCTCAACAACGATCTGTTGCAGGTCTGGCAAGCGACCGGAACCACGGTCGTGTTCGTCACGCATTCGGTGTTCGAATCGGTCTACCTGTCGAGCCGCATCCTGGTGCTGACCGCGCGGCCGGGCCGGATTTCCGCGGAGCTGACAATCGACGCGCCTTATCCACGCGATCAAAACTTCCGCACCTCGGCTGAATACGCCGCGTATTGCCGCCGCACTTCCACGGCGCTGGCACAAGCGATGATCGGCGACAAACCGGCAGGAGATCAGGCGTGAACGCGGCGCAAACCAGCCAAGAGCGGCGCGATCGTGTGCTGCGGATCGCGCTGCCGATCTTGGTCCTCGCGCTCGTGCTCCTGATTTGGGAAGCGATCGTGCGGATCAGTCATATTCCGCCCTACGTGCTTCCCGGCCCCGGTTTGATCCTGGGCACGCTGGTGGACGATTGGGAATTGCTGTCGCAGTCGCTTCTTGTCACGCTGGCGACGACGGTAGAGGGCTTCTTGCTCGCGGCGTTTGGCGGCGTCGGGCTTGCGCTGTTGTTCAACCAGTCGCGGCTACTCGAATATTCGCTTTATCCCTACGCCGTTATCCTGCAGGTGACGCCGATCGTCGCCATCGCCCCGCTGTTGCTGATCTACCTGCCGCAGCCGCTGGCCGTGCTTGCCTGCGCCTGGATTGTCGCGTTTTTCCCGGTGCTGGCGAATACAACGCTCGGCCTGCATTCGGTGGACCGCAATCTCTCCGACCTGTTTACACTCTATGGCGCATCGCGGCGCCAGGTCCTCTGGCATCTCAAGCTGCCTTCGGCCCTGCCCTACATCCTCGGCGGCTTGCAGATCGCCGGCGGATTGTCGCTGATCGGCGCGGTGGTGGCGGAGATCGCCGCCGGGTCGGCCGGCGCCGGTTCCGGCCTCGCCTATCGCATCGCCGAATCCGGATACCGCCTCAATATCCCGCGCATGTTCGCCGCGCTACTGCTGTTATCAGTCGCCGGGATCGCGATCTTTTACGCGCTTTCCTTTGTGAACCATCTGGCGCTGCGCCGCTGGCATGAAAGCGCGCTGAGCCGCGAGGCCTAGCGGGGGTTCTCCCGCACTGTTCATTCACGCGTCGCCGGCAGCGCCATCGCCAGCACGCGTGCGACGTGCATCGCCTCGCGGTGCGTCCCATCGCGGATCTGCTGGCGGCATGACGTGCCATCGGCGATGATGATGGCGTCGCTCGGCGCCTCACGCACCGCTGGCAGCAGCGATAGCTCTCCCATCGCGCGCGATACATCGATGGTCTCGGCATCGTAGCCGAAGGCGCCGGCCATCCCGCAGCAGCTCGACTCGATCGTTGCCACGTCAAGGCCGGGGATGAGTTTGAGCGTCGTCTCGACCGCGCCCATCGCACCGAACGATTTTTGATGGCAATGGCCGTGCAATAGAGCGCGCTTTTTTGCCGGCGTAAGCTTGATATCGAGTCTCCCGGCGGCCGCTTCAGCAGCCAGAAATTCTTCGAGTAGGATGACCCGGCCGGCGGCTTTTCTCGCGGTGTCTGTTTTGAGCAGTGCCGGAATCTCATCGCGGAAGCTGAACACGCAGCTTGGCTCAAGCCCGATCACCGGCAGGCCCAGCGCCAGATGCGGCGCCAACGCGGCCAGCGTGCGCTCCGCCTCGTGGCGCGCCGCATCGGTCTTGCCGACCGCCAGAAAGGTGCGGCCGCAGCACAGCGGCCGGTCGCCGTTTGGCGGCTGCGCCAAATGAATCCGGTAGCCGCCGGCCGCGAGCACCGCGATCGCCGCATGAATATTTTCCGGTTCGAAGTAGCGATTGAACGTGTCGGCGAACAGGATGACTTCTCCCCGCGTCGGCTTGCCGGCCGATGCGAAAAACCGCTGGTCGTCACGGAAATAATCCTTTCGCCACTTCGGCAGCGGACGCTGTGCGGCAAATTGCGCGATCGCCTCCGACAGGGCCGCGGCGCCGGGGAGCCGGTCGCGTAAATTCAACAGCCAATGCAAACGCGCGGCATGGGGCGCATAGTGCGGCAGATAGCCGACGAGTCGGTCCTGCAGCGACAGACCAAATTTTTGCGCTCGCGCCCGCAACACTTCGATCTTCATGCGCGCCATGTCGACGCCGGTCGGGCACTCGCGGCGGCAGGCCTTGCATGAGACGCAAAGCCGCAACGTCTCCGCCATCTCGTTGGACGTAAGGGCATCCCGACCGAGCTGGCCGGTAATGGCGAGGCGGAGCGTATTGGCGCGCCCGCGCGTTACGTCGCGCTCGTCGAGCGTGACACGGTAACTCGGGCACATCACGCCGCCCGAAAGCGCGCGGCAGCCGCCGTTGTTGTTGCACATTTCGACGGCGCCCTGAAAGCCGCCGCCGGCGCCGGGATAAGCCGGCCAGTCGAGCGCGGTGGCGATGGCCTCGGCGCGATAGCCGGCGCCGTAGCGGAAATATGCACGGTCGTCGAATTTCGGCGCCCGGACGATTTTGCCGGGATTGAATAGATGCTGCGGATCGAAGCGGTCCTTCACCTCCTCGAATGCATGGACCAATTGCGGGCCGAACATCGTCTCATGGAATTCCGAACGCACGATGCCGTCGCCGTGCTCGCCGGAATGCGAGCCCTTGTAGGCGCGCACCATGGCGAAGGCCTCTTCGGCGATGGCGCGCATGGCGCGCACATCTTTTTCAAGCCGCAGATTAAGCACCGGCCGCACATGCAGGCAGCCGACCGCGGCGTGAGCGTACCACGTGCCGCGCGTGCCGTTTTTCTCGAAGATCTCCGTGAGCTGCGCCGTGTAGTCGGCGAGATGTTCGAGCGGCACCGCGCAATCCTCGACGAAGGAGATCGGTTTGCCCTCCTCCTTCATCGACATCATGATGTTGAGCCCCGCGGTGCGCACTTCGCCGATCGCGGTCTGCAATTTGGGATCGAGCACGTCGACGACGCCGCCCCATTTGGCGCCGGTTTTGTCCCACGACAGGCCGAGATCGCCGATCAGAGCGGCAAGCGCCTTGAGCCGGCGCGCGTTTTCGTCGCGATCCTCGGCGAATTCGACAAACAGGATCGCCTCGGGATCGCCGCGCAAAAACGCATCGACCGTCGGCTTGAACATCGCAATCTCGCGCGCAAGCCCGAGCATGGTGCGGTCGATTAGTTCGACCGCGATCGGCTTTAGCGCGACGATGTGCTGCGCCGCCGCCATCGCTTCATGAAAGCTGCCGAAATGGCAGGCGCCGACGGCGCGCGGTCCGAGCAGCGGCGACAGCTTCAATTCGATCCTGGTCGAAAACGCGAGCGTGCCCTCGGAGCCGACCAGAAGATGCGCGAGGTTGACGTCGTTGCGTCCGGGCAGGAGCGCGTCGAGATTATAGCCGCCGACCCGGCGCTGCACTTTCGGGAATCGCCGTTCGATCTCGTTTGCTTCGCGGGCGGCGATGGCAAGAAGATCGCGAATGAGCGCCGGCGGCACGTCGACCCCAGTCTCGCCCATGCGGCCGAAATGCGCGCGCGCGCCGTCGGCGAGAACGGCATCGATCGAGAGCACATTTTCGCGGGTATTGCCGTAGCGCAACGAACGCGCGCCGCAGGAATTGTTGCCCACCATGCCGCCGATCGTGGCGCGCGAGGCGGTTGAAATGTCGACCGGAAACCACAGGCCATGCGGCTTGAGCGTGCGATTGAGTTCGTCCAGCACGATGCCCGGCTCAACCAGGCAACGGCGGTCCGCGGCGTCGATTTCGACGATCCGATTGAGATAGCGCGAGCAATCGAGGATCACCGAGCGGTTGACCGTCTGGCCGGCCTGCGAGGTGCCGCCGCCGCGCGGCGTCACCGGCACGCCTTCGGCCCGGCAAACCGCCAGCGCCTGTTCGGCGTCGGCCGCCGAGCGGGGCACGACCACGCCGAGCGGCATGATCTGATAGTGCGAGGCGTCAGTGGCGTAGCGCCCGCGCGTGAATGCGTCGAAGCGAACATCGCCCGTTTGCTCCGCCTTGAGCCGCCGTTCGATCGTTTTTTCGAGCGCTGGCAACAGCGTTGCCGCCAAGGCCGTCTCCTTCTTTTGTTTGGGCGATTGCCCGCGCGCATCGGCGCGCCAGCCGTGACGAGGATCGGGGCTTGACCCGAATGTCGCATTCGCTATTCAACGCCACAAGCCGCGAGCGCCTCGGACGCGCGCCCAAGGCTCTTTGACTATCCGGCTATTTCCATCCAGCTTTGTCCATCCGTCCGCAGGAGTGCCGAAAATGCCGCAGAATTCGTCGCGCGCCGTCGGGCGTCACTTTTTGCAGATTCCAGGGCCGACGCCGCTGCCAGACCGCGTGCTGCGGGCGATGGATACCCCGATCATCGATCATCGCGGTCCCGAATTCGCCAAACTGGCCAGACGGTGCCTGGACGGCATCAAAACGATTTTCAAGACCACGAAGCCAGTGATCATTTATACCGCGACCGGCACTGGGGCCTGGGAGGCGGCGCTGGTCAATACTTTGTCACCGGGCGATCGCATGCTGATGGTCGAAACCGGCCAGTTTGCGACGCTGTGGAAAGTGATGGCGCAGAAACTCGGGCTGAAGCCCGAGTTCATTCCTGGCGACTGGCGCACCGGCGCCGACGCGGGCAAAGTCGAAGAATATCTGCGCAAGGACAAAGCGCATGAGATCAAAGCGGTTTGCGTGCTGCACAACGAGACCGCGACCGGCTGCCTGTCGCCGATTGAGCCAATCCGCAAAGCGATCGATGCCGCGGGCCATCCGGCACTGCTGATGGTGGACACCATATCGTCGCTGGCATCGACCGATTACCGGCACGATGAATGGGGCGTCGACGTCACGATTGGCGGCGCGCAAAAGGGCCTGATGCTGCCGCCCGGCATGTCGTTCAACGCGATCAGCGACAAGGCGCTCGCCGCAGCGAAAACGTCGAATTTGCCGAAGTCGTTCTGGGCCTGGGACGAGATGCTGACCATGAACAAGATCGGTTTTTTTCCCTACACGCCGGCGACGCAGATGCTGCAGGGTCTCGCGGTTTCGATCGAGATGCTGCACGAGGAAGGCCTCGACAACGTATTCGCGCGGCACGCGCGCCTTGCCGAAGCCACCCGCCGCGCCGTGCGCGCCTGGGGGCTCGAAATCCTCTGCCGCGATCCGAAATATTATTCACCGACGGTCACCGCGGTGCTGCTGCCGGACGGGCACGACGCCGACGCTTTCCGCAGCCTGGCGCTCGACATGTTCAATATTTCCTACGGCGCCAGCTTCGGGCCCTATGCCAAGAAATATTTCCGCATCGGGCACCTTGGCGACGTCAATGACGGCTGGCAGGTCGGCGCGCTGGCCGCGACCGAAATGGCGCTCGGACTCGCCGGCATTCCGCACAAAAAGGGTGGCGTCCAGGCGGCGATGGATCACATCGTCTCGGCGCATTCGGCTGGCGCCCGCGCCGCCGCGGAATGATTATTTTCTTGGCGCATGATCTTGTCCGAAAACCGGTTCCCACTTTTCGGGATCATGCGCTAGGTCAACGGCACCGCGGCGACGTGATCCTTGAACGCTTTGCGCGCCGCAATCGCCGCATACCAGCGTTCGAAATGCGGGAGCGCCGGGCGCTCCGGCACGAGCTGGCGATAACGGTAGGCAATGATGCCGACCGGAATATCGCCGTATGAGAATCCATCGCCGGCGAGGTAGGCGGTTTTCGCCAATTGCTGGTCCATGATCGTCATCGCCGCGGTCGTCTTCTTTTTCGAGTCCTCGATTGCGGCATGATCGCGCTTTTCCGGCGGCGTGCGGATAAGGCCCCAGAAGCATCCGAAGATCGCAGGCCCCGCGACGCTGAGCTGCCAGTCCATCCACTTGCTGGCCAGCGCGCGTTTGCGCAAATCCGCCGGCTCGAGCATGGGCTCTTTGTGCTTGGCGGCTAGATAGCGAACGATGGTGTTTGATTCCCACAACAGAAAGCCGTCCTCTTCCTCGAGCGTCGGCACGAGTCCGTTCGGGTTAATGGCGAGATAGGCGGGCTCCTGGTTTTTCCCGAATGGTCCGCCGATATCGATGCGCTGATGCGGCAGGCCGAGCTCGCCGATCGCCCACATCACCTTCTGCACATTCGACGAGGTGTTACGGCCCCAGACTTTGATCACGGTTCTCCCTCCTCATTTTGAGTCGTCATTGCCGGATTTGATCCGGCAATCCATGCGACTAAGCCGCGATTTCGGCGATTCAGCATGGACCCGCGGGTCAAGCCCGCGGGTGACGCACGATTGTCAATCGATCCGTCGCGCCTCCTCGGGCAGCATAATCGGAATGCCGTCGCGGATCGGGTAAGCAAGCTTGGCCGCGCGCGAGATCAATTCTTGTTTCGCGGCGTCGTATTCGAGCGGCGTTTTGGTCAGCGGACAGACCAGGATCTCGAGCAATTTGGGATCGACGCTCTCGGCCGGACGATCAGACATCATCATCTCCAGTTAAATCGGAAGATCTTTCTTGAGGAGAAGCAATTACTGCAACGGTGTTTCGCCCGGCGACTTGCTTTTGGCAAGCTCGATCTCGGTGACCGCGACCAGGATTTCCGCGCGGGTCTTCAAGTCTGGCGCTTCCAGCATGGCCTGTTTCTCGGCGACGTCATACGGCGACATCATGGCCAGCGCATTGACCAAAGCTTCATTGGGCGCGTTCTCGATGCCCTCCCAATCCGCCTTGAGATTGTTGGCTTTGAGGAATTCAGTCAATGCGCGCAACAGCGCCTTGCGATCGACCTGTTCCTCGCCCTTGCGGGCAACGAAATCGTCAACGAACGGCTGATAGCTGACGCGGCATTGCCGATAGAGCGTGCTGACCGGCAATTCTTCCTCGATACGAAAGCGGGCAATGCCGGTGAGCTGGATCAGATAGCGGCCGTCGCCGCTCTCGGCGAATTGGGTGACGCGGCCGAGGCAGCCAATCCTGAACAAATTCGGCTTGTTCGCATCGGCGCCTGGATGCGCCGGATCGGGCTGGATCATGCCGATCATCCGATGCGAAGAACGCAACGCGTCCTCGATCATCGCCAGATAGCGCGGCTCGAAAATGTTCAGGGGCATTTGCCCCCTGGGCAGCAGCAACGCGCCCGGCAGCGGGAACACCGGAATCACATCAGGCAGCGCATCCGGCCCTTTGTAGATCGCGTTCATCGGCATGTCGCACTCCGCCCTGCGACGGCACCGAAACTCACGGCATCGATAATACGGCTTGCAGTATCGTCGTCTCTGCAGACCGGCGCAAACCTTTAAGCGAACAGGACCGAGGACAGCCGCTTACGGCCTTCGATCGTCGCTTCATCGGTCGGACCCCATGCGTCGAAAAATTGCACAAGCTGCTTGCGCGCGCCGTCATCATTCCATTTGCGGTCGCGTTTGACGATCGCCAGCAGATGTTCGAGCGCATCGAGCCGGCGGCCCTTGCCGTTGAGCGCGAGCGCAAGATCGAAGCGCGCCTGATGATCGAGCGGATTGGCAGCGACCTTCTGTTCGAGCTCGGCAATCGGTCCGACGGTTTTGGCCTGCTCGGCGAGTTCGAGCGCGGCGCGCGCCGCCGCCACGGCGGCGTCGTTTTGCTTAGCCGCAGGAATCATCGCGAGCGTTTGCCGCGCCTGGTCGAGCGCGCCGGTCTGCACATAGCAGCGCACCAAGCCCGCCAGCGCCGGCACGTTGGAACTGTCCTCGGCAAGGATTTGCGCATAGAGCTCCGCCGCGCCAGCGGCATCGCCCGCGGCGAGCGCCGCGTCGGCGGTAGTGAGCAAATCGTTGGCTTCACCGCCGATGCGATCTTTGGTCAGCCGCTCCAGAAAAGCGACCACCTGCGTCTCCGGCAGCGCGCCCATAAAACCATCGACCGGCTGGCCGTTGACGAAAGCGATCACCGCCGGGATCGATTGAATGCCCATCTGGGCCGGAATCGAGGGGTGTTTCTCGATATCCATCTTGACGAGCTTGACCTTACCCTTGGCCGCCTTGACGGCCTTCTCCAAAACGGGCGTCAGCTGCTTGCAGGGACCGCACCAGTCCGCCCAGAAATCGACCAGCACCGGCTGGCGCTTGGATTCTTCGATGACGTCTTTGACAAAGGTCTGCGTCGTCGTGTCCTTGACCGACGCTTCTGCGGTGGCTGTTCCAGCTGGTTGCAACATGTCGCGTTCTGCTCGTCTTCTGTCCTGACCTTTATTCGCGTTCTTTTCGTGTTCTTGCCCGCATTTCCCGGCGAATTGACCCTATCCGGCTGATTAAATGGGAAGAAAATCACTCAAATGCAATCGGGGATTTTACTCCGGTGCCGCAGAGAGGACTTCGATGCGCGGGGTGTGGCCGGTCGCCGCCAAGAACTTCAACAAGCCGTCGCGCGAGATGGTCGTTGTCGCCGTATTCACCAAAGGATGAAAATTGAGCGCGTCATGCGCCAGCAGCTCCGCGTCGAGCACGACGCCCACGCGCCGCTGCATGTCATTGATCGCCGCGAACGGCGTGACCGAGCCGGGCAGAACGCCGAGCACGTCCTGCATCAGCTCGGCAGAGCCGAACGAAAACCGCC
>DASXJB010000111.1:0-13284 GCA_036497645.1 Xanthobacteraceae bacterium | reverse complement strand
GACGGTCTGGCGATCGACCAGTTCGGTCAATTCGAGCCCGGCGCTGAAATGCTCGCCCTCGCCGCACAGAACCACGGCGCGGATGTCCTCCTGCAGCGTCGAGAAGAATGTCTCGATGCCGGCCACCATTGGATCGTCGAGCGCGTTGCGCTTTTGCGCGCGATTAAGCCGCAACACCGCGACCGCGCCGTGGCGCTCGGCTTTCAAGGTCGGCGGCATTTCAGAAAATTCGCTTGTCTCGCTATTCATCGGACGCATTTGACCCTGTCCGCCGCGGCCCGTAAATAGCCTGAAGGACCGCAGTCCAGACAATATATCTTCCAGAAAACGGAGCGTGCGATGCGGGAGGTTTTCATCTGCGATGCGGCGCGCACGCCCATCGGCCGCTATGGCGGCGCGCTCGCCAAGGTGCGCACCGACGATCTCGCCGCGGTGCCGATCAAGGCGCTCCTCGCCCGCAATAGCAAAGCCGATTGGTCGCGGCTCGACGACGTCTATTTCGGCTGCGCCAACCAGGCCGGCGAGGACAACCGCAATATCGCGCGCATGGCGCTATTGTTGGCCGGGCTGCCGGATTCGGTGCCGGGCGTCACCGTCAACCGGCTGTGCGCCTCGGGGCTCAACGCGGTCGGCGATGCGGCGCGCGCCATCCGCTGCGGCGAAATGGATTTTGCCATCGCCGGCGGCGTCGAATCGATGACGCGGGCCCCGTTCGTGATGGGCAAAGCCGGCGAGGCGTTCTCGCGCTCGGCGGAAATCTACGACACCACGCTCGGCTGGCGCTTCGTCAATCCGGTGCTCAAAGCGCAATACGGCATCGATTCGATGGCGGAAACCGGCGAGAACGTGGCGCAAGAATTCCAGGTCACGCGCGCCGATCAGGACGCGTTTGCGCTGCGCTCGCAACAGCGCGCCGGCAAGGCCGCCGCCGCCGGCTACTTCGCCGAAGAAATCGTGCCGGTCGAGGTACCCGGCGGAAGAGCCGGGCCGATCATCGTCAACAAGGACGAGCATCCGCGCCCGGAGACCACGCTCGAGGGCCTACAAAAGCTCAAACCGATCGTGCGCAATCCCGGCACCATCACCGCGGGCAACGCGTCAGGAATCAATGATGGCGCCGCGGCGATCATTCTTGCCAGCGAGGAGGCCGCCAAGGCGCATGGGCTTACTCCCGGCGCGCGCGTGCTCGGCATGGCGTCGGCGGCGGTGCCGCCGCGCATCATGGGCATCGGCCCGGTGCCTTCGACCAGGAAACTTTTGGCGCGGCTTAACTTGAAGATCGGCGATTTCGACCTGATCGAGATCAACGAGGCCTTCGCCTCGCAAGGCATCGCCTGCTTGCGCCAGCTCGGCGTCGCGGAAGACGCCGACTACGTCAATCCGCATGGCGGCGCGATTGCGCTCGGCCATCCGCTCGGCATGTCGGGCGCGCGGCTGACGCTGACCGCCGTGCATGGGCTGGAGAAGCGCGGCGGCAAGCGCGCGCTCGCCACCATGTGCGTCGGCGTCGGCCAGGGCGTGTCGCTGGCGGTGGAGAAGGTTTAGCGGTCATCCCGGGGCCGGGCGAACCGAGGAGCCCGGAATCCATACCCCCCTGTGTTTCGGGAATGTCTCGAGAATGCCGATTTGAATCGTCTGTGGTTATGGATTCCGGGCTCGCGCCTACGGCGCGCCCCGGAATGACAAGTGAGGAGACTTTTCGCGTGCCGATGTCGCCGGGTTACATCCCGTTTCATCCCAATCCGTCGAAGCCGAAATTCAAGGCGCCGCCCGGCGCGGTTGACGCGCACTGCCACGTATTCGGACCGGAGCACAAATTTCCGTACGCGCCCGAGCGCAAATACACGCCATGCGACGCGCCCAAGGAAAAATTAATCACGCTGCGCGATTTTCTCGGGCTCGACAAAAACGTGATCGTGCAGGCGTCCTGCCATTCCAAGGACAATCGCGCCATGGTCGATGCACTCCAATCCGCGAACGGGCGAGCCAAGGGCGTGGCTTTCGTCGGCGAAGAGGTCACCGACGACGAACTGAAATGGATGGATAAAGCCGGCGTGCGCGGCGTGCGTTTCAATTTCCTCAAGCGGCTCGTCGATTTCACCCCGCGCGACGTGTTGGCGCGGATCGCCGCACGCGTCGAAAGGCTCGGCTGGCACATCGTCGTCTATTTCGAAATGCCGGACCTGCCCGAACTGGAAGATTTCTTCACCGCGTTGCCGACGGCAGTCGTGGTCGATCACATGGGCACGCCCGACGTGAAAAAGGGCGTCGATCATCCCGAGAACCAGCGCTTCCATCGCTTGATGGACAAGCACAAGAATTTCTGGGTCAAGGTGACTTGTCCGGAACGCATGAGCCTTGCCGGGCCGCCTTACGATGATGTCGTGCCGTTCGGCCGGGCGCTCATTGAGCATTTTCCCGACCGCGTTATTTGGGGCACCGATTGGCCGCATCCGAATATGAAAAAAGAAGCGCCGGACGACGGAATATTGGTCGACTACATTCCCAAGGTCGCGACCACGGCGGCGGCGCGGCAGCGCCTCTTGGTTGACAATCCGATGCGGCTTTATTGGAGTTAAAGGGCCAGATTGAAGTCGAATGGCCGCGCAAAGCAGTGAGGTGACGCATGCTGAGCGGACAGCTTGCTTTGATCGCCGCCGCCGTCTTCAGCGGCGCCGCCCTCTATGTCAGCGCTTGCGAACAGCCCGCGCGGCTTCATCTCGACGACGGCGCGCTGCTGGCCGAGTGGAAACCGGCTTATAAGCTCGGAACCAGGATGCAGGCGCCACTGGCGCTGGTCAGCACGCTGTTCGGCGTAGTCGCGTGGTGGCAGGCGGGCGACTGGCGCCGGCTCGTTGGCGGCGCCGCTATTCTCGCCAACTGGCCCTATACGTTGTTCGCGATCATGCCAGTCAACAATGCGCTTCTGGCGCTCGACCGCGCCGGCGGCGATCCGCGCGCACGGAGCCTGATCGAAAAATGGGGCCGCTTGCATGCGGGCCGCACGGCGCTCGGCATATTGGCAACGCTGCTCTTTCTCTGGGCCTCATTGCCGAGCCAAAGCGAAATGGTTTTAAGTTGATTTGGTATTTCGCTTTAGCTTGTTATTCGAGCACGATCTTTTCCGACCTAGCTTCGCCCGCCGAAGCGTGACACTAGAGTACTAGCGGCTAGCATGGCTTCGCGCAGGCGGGAAACCGGCGTCCACTTTTCGTGATCATGCTTTAAGCGAGCGATCCCTTGCAATCGAAACCGACCCGGAACAGAGCAATGCGCTTGTGGCTGGTGACCGCGCTGACGATTTTGGGCATTTCGGCGGCCCTCGCCGAAAGCTGGCCGCCGCTGCCGACCAGCGGTTTCATTTCCGGCCGCCCCGCCACCGACAAAGACGTCATTGACGGCAACGCAGTGTTCGCGCTGCGCGCCTATGGGGTGCCGTTCGGCAAGCCGCTCGACGTCCCCATCCCGCAATACGCTTATCTGAAAAGGAGAGGGCAGCAGCCCATTCCGGTTATCGTCGTGCAGGCCGAGTTGGGCAAAGGCCTCAAGATCTTTGGCGTTCGCGACCTTAACGGCAAAGCGGCGACCGCCAAGGAATCCGAACTGCAGTTGCTGGGCACGCATCCGCCGGATTAGTGCGCGGATCAGTTCGCCCTTGCGGACGCCTTACGTTGCCAAGCGGTCCTGCGCTATATATGTCGATTAAGAGCATAATACTTTAGCGAGAGAGACGCCGATGGCCCGCGAACGACACGATTACGACGATATTCCGGGCACTTTCGTGTTCGACGCCGAACGGTCCCGCCAGGGATACGGCATCAACATGTTCTGCATGTCGCTGATGAAGGACGAGAACCGCAAAGCCTTCAAGGCGAACGAAGCGGAGTATCTGAAAAAGTTCAATCTCACCCCGGAGCAGACCGACGCCATTCTCAAGCGCGACTACAACCGCATGCTGGAGCTTGGCGGCAACATTTATTTCACCGCCAAGCTCGGCGCCACCGACGGGCATTCGTTTCAGCATCTCGCTGCGACGATGACCGGTTCCTCGCAGCAGGACTACGCGGCGATGATGCTCGCCGGCGGCCGCTCGGTCGAAGGCAATCGCTCGCGCTCCGGCAAGAACGCACCCTCCGAGCATCTGCGCGCCGCGGGCGGCGGCAAATCCGCAGCCAGTAAGCGCAAGACCAAACCCAAATCGAAAACCAGATCAGCGAAACGGAAGTGAAGCCGTGGCCAGAATCATCGCAGGGATAGGTTCGTCGCACGTGCCCGCCATCGGCGCGGCGCTGGACAACGGGAAGACCGAGGAGCCGTATTGGAAGCGGATTTTCTCGGGCTTCGAGAAATCGCAAGCGTGGATGCGCGAAACCAAACCCGACGTCGCGATCATCGTCTACAACGATCACGCCTCGACGTTCTCGGTCGAGATGATCCCGACCTTCGCGCTCGGCTGCGCTGCGGAATTTCCGCCCGCCGACGAAGGCTGGGGCCCGCGCCCGGTGCCGGTGGTGAAAGGCCATCCGGCGCTGGCGTCCCATATTGCGCAGTCGGTCATTCTCGACGAGTTCGATCTCACCATCTGCAACAAGATGGAGGTCGATCACGGCATGACCGTGCCGATGAACCTGTTGTTCGGCAAAATCGCGAAAAACGGACATTGGCCATGTCCGGTCGTTCCGTTGGCGGTGAATGTGGTCATGTATCCGCCGCCGACCGGGCATCGCTGCTTCATGCTCGGCCGCGCCATCCGCAAGGCGGTGGAGTCCTATCCGGACGATCTCAAAGTGGTGATCTTCGGCACCGGCGGATTGTCGCACCAGATTTCCGGGCCGCGCGCCGGGCTGATCAACAGCAAATGGGACAAGAACTTCCTCGATAATCTCTCCAACAATCCGCAGAAACTCGTCAAGATTCCGCATATCGACTACATGCGCGAGGCCGGCGCCGAAGGCATCGAAATGGTGATGTGGCTGATCATGCGCGGCGCGCTCGACGACAAGGTCGACGAGGTCTACCGCTTCTACACCGTGCCGGCGTCGAATACGGCGGTCGGTCACATCATTCTGGCCAACCGCGGCCGCGCGCGCAAATCCGCGGCCAAGCCGAAGCGCCCGGCCGGCAAGCTCAAACGCGCCGCAGCGCGGGCGAGGGTCGAGCGGATTCGCGGCTGATCCACACGCGCGTCATGGCCGGAGCGTCATTGCGAGCGCAGCGAAGCAATCCAGTTTAAAACAAGAGCACCACTGGATTGCTTCGTCGCTTCGCTCCTCGCAATGACGAACTGCTATTATCATGACAATCTGTAGGTTCGGAGAAATGAAATGAAAATCTGCGTAGCGGGGCAAGGCGCGTTCGGGCAAAAGCATCTCGATGCGCTCAAGCGCATTCCCGACGTCGAAGTGACGTCGCTGGTCGGCGGCAACCAGGATGCGACCGCGCAGGTCGCCAAGAAATACGGCATTCCGCATTACACCGGCGAATTGTCCGAAGGCATTAAGCGGGCCGACGCGGTCATCCTCACCACGCCGACCAAGATGCATTTCCGCCAGGGCGAGCAGGTCATGCG
Organism: Xanthobacteraceae bacterium; assembly: GCA_036497645.1. Classification (GTDB taxonomy): domain Bacteria; phylum Pseudomonadota; class Alphaproteobacteria; order Rhizobiales; family Xanthobacteraceae; genus BOG-931. The sequence continues at coordinate 7,715 of DASXJB010000111.1, read as the reverse complement.
CGCCGGCAAACATGTGCTGGTCGAGATCCCGGTCACCGACAGCGTCGAGGATGCCGAAGCGCTGGTGAAAATCGCCAAGGAGACCGGCGTCACCGCCATGGGCGGTCATGTGCGGCGCTTCAATCCCAGCCACCAATGGGTGCACAAGCGCATCCAGAAGGGCGAGTTGAAGGTCCAGCAGATGGACGTGCAGACATATTTCTTCCGCCGCAAGAATATCAACGCCGCCGGCCAGCCGCGGAGCTGGACCGACCATCTGCTCTGGCACCATGCTGCGCACACCGTCGACCTGTTTCAGTACCAGGCCGGTGAAACCATTTCCGACAGCTATGCGGTGGCCGGCCCCACCCACCCGCAGCTTCACATCGCCATGGACATGGGCATCGTGGCGAAGACGCCGTCGGGCGCGGTGCTGACATTGTCGCTGTCGTTCAACAATGACGGTCCGCTCGGCTCGTTCTTCCGCTACATCTGCGACAACGGCACCTACAAGGCCTATTACGACGACCTATCCGACGGCAAGGACAACAAGATCGATCTGTCCAAGGTCGATGTCTCGATGGACGGCATCGAGCTCGAAGACCGCGAATTCATCGCCGCGATCAAACAAAAACGCGAGCCGAACGCCAGCCTCGCTCAGCTTCTGCCGTGCATGCACGTACTCGGCCGGCTGGAAAAGATCGTCGACCCGCAGCGCCAAGCGCACGCTTAAGCTCGTAGACTACGGCCACTCGCTGCGCTTTCTTTTCCCTCCCCCACCCGGGCCGCGCTTGCGCGCGCCCGAGTGCAAGCTTGACGGGGGAGGGTTAGGGAGGGGGTTGCTCGGCGCTCTACTTTGGGACCCCCCTCCCGATCCGCTGCGCGGATCGACCTCCCCCCCTCAAGGGGGAGGTAAAGATTCCACGCGTGTCCATTCTCATTGCTCATGTAGCCGCACTCGGCATGAGACATCCCGGTCGCTGGACAACGATTGCTTGGGGTGTTGGTATCCGGTCAATCGCTCGCCAGGGAGGAAAACCATGAAGCGCTGGTCGTTTGTCGCTGCTGCCGCCGCGGGGCTGATGATGGCCGGTGCGGCACAGGCGCAAGACGTCAAGATCGGCTTCATCCTGCCGATGACCGGACAGCAGCAATCGACCGGCAAGCAAGAGGCCGCCGCCGCCAAGCTCTACATGGCGCAGCATGGCGACACCGTCGCCGGCAAGAAGGTCGAACTGATCATCAAGGACGACGGCGCTGTGCCGGACAACACCAAGCGCATCGCGCAGGATCTCATCGTCAACGACAAAGTCACCTTCCTCGCCGGCTTCGGCGTCACTCCGGCCGCGCTTGCGGTCGCGCCGCTGGCAAGCGAGGGCAAGACTCCGGAAATCGTCACCGCGGCCGGCACCTCGATCATCACCGAGAAGTCGCCTTACATCGCGCGCACCAGCTTCACGCTGGCGCAATCCACCGTGCCGATGGCGGATTGGGCGGCGGCGAACGGCGTGAAGAAAGTCGTGAGCATGGTGTCGGACTATGCGCCCGGCGCCGACGCCGAAAAATCGTTCAAGGACGAATTCACCAAAAAGGGCGGCCAGGTGCTCGACACCATCCGTTTCCCGCTGGCGAATCCCGATTTTGCGCCGTTCCTGCAGCGCGCCGCCGACCAGAAGCCAGATGCGGTCTTCGTGTTCGTTCCGTCGGGGCAGGGCGGCATTTTCGTCAAGCAATTCGTCGAGCGCGGACTCGACAAGGCCGGCATCAAGATCATCGGGCCGGGCGACGTCACCGACGACGATCTGCTCAACGGCATGGGCGATGCGGTGGTCGGCACCATCACCGCGCATTTCTATTCCGCCGATCACGATTCGCCGGCCAACAAGGCGTTCGTTGCCGCATTCGAGCAGGCCAATGGCGGCCTGCGGCCGAACTTCATGGCGGTGTCGGCCTATGACGGCATGAACCTGATTTATGAGACGCTGAAGAAAACCGGCGGCAAGACCGACGGCGATTCGCTGATCGCCGCCGCCAAAGGCATGGCCTGGGAAAGCCCGCGCGGTCCGGTTTCGATCGATCCGCAGACGCGCGACATCGTGCAAAACGTTTACATCCGCAAGGTCGAGAAAAAGAACGGCGAACTCTACAACGTGGAATTCGCCACGTTCGCCAACATCAAGGATCCGATCAAGGCGGCGGAGGCGAAGTAGACACTGTCATGCCGGGGCCGTGACCCGGGCATCCATGGGGCCTCGAAGCAGCATGGATTGCCGGGTCAAGCCAGGCAATGACGCGTGATGGGTAAATTCTGGGCCGATCATCATGCTGACGATTCTCTATGACGGTATCGCCTACGGCATGCTGCTGTTCGTGCTGGCCTGCGGGCTTTCGGTCACGCTCGGACTGATGAATTTCATCAATCTGGCGCACGGCGCTTTCGCCATGGCCGGCGGCTATTGCACCGTCTTCCTGGTCAACCGGCTCGGCATCCCATTCGCGCTCGGCTTGCCGATTGCCTTTCTGGTCACCGCGCTCATCGGCGGCATTTTCGAACGCACGCTTTACGTTCATGTCTATGCCCGCAGCCATCTCGATCAGGTGCTGTTCACGATCGGGCTCGTCTTCATGTCGGTCGCCGCGGTCGATTACACGATGGGTTCGTCGCAGCAATTCGTGCAGATCCCCGAAGCCTTGCAGGGGCAGTTCGAAGTTGCCGGCGTGGGCATGGGCAAATACCGGCTGCTCATCATCGTGATTTGCGGATTATTGACCGTCGCCCTGCAATTGATTCTGGCCAAGACCCGGTTTGGTAGCCGCTTGCGCGCGGCGGTGGACGACCAGCGCGTCGCGCGCGGGCTCGGCATCAATGTCGGCGCGGTCTTCGGCATCACCTTTGCGTTCGGCTCCGGGCTGGCCGGATTGGGCGGCGCGCTGGGCGCGGAAATTCTCGGTCTCGATCCGACTTTTCCGCTCAAATACATGATCTATTTTTTGATCGTGGTGACGGTCGGCGGCACCTCCAGCATTACCGGGCCGTTTTTCGCTTCCATCCTGCTCGGGATCGGCGACGTCGCGGGCAAATATTACGTGCCGAAGCTCGGCGCTTTCGTCATCTACGCGATTATGATTGTTGTTTTGATCTGGCGGCCGCAGGGCCTGTTCGCCCGCGGCGCCGCGCGGTGAGCCGATGACCGCGCGCGCCGACGAAGTCGCTCTTTATCTCAAGCGCCGCGCCCGCTGGTCGCCGTTCGAAATCGCGTTCTGGATTTTCGCTTTCGCCACGATCTGGCTGTTCCCAGGAAAATATCTAATCCTCAAAGATACCGCGATCCTGGCGCTGTTCGCGCTGTCGCTCGATCTAATCCTCGGTTACGCCGGCATCATCTCGCTTGGCCAGGCGGCATTTTTCGGTGTGGCCGGATATTTTTCCGGCCTGGTCGCCAAATACGGATTCATCGATGAGCCGGTGATTGCGCTGGTTTGCTCGGGGGTGGTGGCCGCGGCCTTGGGCTTTGTCACGAGCTTTCTGGTGCTGCGCGGCTCCGACCTCACCCGGCTGATGGTGACGCTCGGCGTCTCGCTGATGCTCGGCGAACTCGCCAACCGATATTCCAACATCACCGGCGGCGCCGACGGACTGCAAGGCGTCGAGATCGCGCCGATCTTCGGCCTGTTCCGGTTCGATCTGTTCGGACACAATGGCTATATCTACTGCCTGATCGTGCTGTTTATCTGCTTTGTCATTGTGCGGCGGATCATCTATTCGCCGTTCGGCCTCTCGCTGCGTTCGATCAAGGGCAATAATCTGCGCGCTGCGGCGATCGGCATTCCGGTCAAGTGGCGGCTGGTGTCTATCTATACGGTGTCGGCAGGCTTTGCCGGCATCGCCGGCGCGCTCTTGACCCAGACCACCGCCTTCTGCTCGCTCGACGTGTTCTCGCTCGAGCGCTCGGCCGACCTGTTGCTGGTGCTGATCATCGGCGGCACCGGCTATCTCTATGGCGGCCTGATCGGCGCGGTGATCTACAAGTTTCTGCAGGACTGGATCTCGAACCTGACGCCGCAATACTGGCAGTTCTGGATCGGGTTGGTGCTCGTCGTCATCGTTCTGATCGGCCGCGAGCGCATGGCCAGCTGGATTCGTACGCTGCGCTCCTTACTTGCGCGGCTCACCGCGCGGCTTGCGCCGCGTTTGCCGGCGCTCGGCAGCGCCGGATCCGAGGGGCATTGAGCCGTGCCGATCCTGCAAACCATCGGACTGGAAAAACGCTTCGGCGGCATTCTGGCGGCGCAGAACGTCAATCTCGCCGTCGAGCCCGGCGCGCGGCACGCGCTGATTGGACCCAATGGCGCCGGCAAGACCACGGTGATCAATCTGCTCACCGGGGTACTGCGGCCGAGCGGCGGACGCATTTTGCTGGAAGGGCGCGATATTACCGAGCTATTGCCGCACCAGCGAGTGCGGCTCGGCATGGCGCGCACGTTTCAGATCAATCAACTGTTCCTCGACCTCACGCCGCTGGAATCGATCGGCTTGGTCGTATCGGAACGGCTCGGCTCCGGCGCCGATTGGTGGCGGCTCGTTGGCACCAAAGCCGCGGTCACCGACGAAATCGTCGAGATCGTCGAGCGGTTTCACCTCGCCGACGTGATGCACGAGCGCACCGCGATTCTGCCTTACGGCAAGCAGCGGCTTCTCGAAATCGCGCTCGCCTTCGCTTGCCGTCCGCGGCTCCTGCTGCTCGACGAACCGGCCGCCGGCGTGCCCGAGGCTGAGCGGCATGAACTTCTTGCCACCATCGCAGCGCTGCCGAAGGACGTCACAGTGCTGTTGATCGAGCACGACATGGATCTCGTGTTCTCTTTTGCGGAGCGTATCTCGGTGCTGGTCAATGGCGCGCTGTTTGTCGACGGCGCGCCGGACGAAGTGGCGCGCGATCCGCGGGTCAAAGCGGTCTATCTCGGGGAGGAGCTCAATGCCTGAACTCCTTGCCATCGACCGCCTTTGCGCTGGCTACGGCGAGGCCGTGGTGCTGTCGAACATTTCGCTGTCGCTCTCCGAGGGCCAGGCGCTGGCGCTGCTTGGCCGCAACGGCATGGGCAAGACCACGCTGATCAACACCATCGTCGGGGTGACTCGCTATTTCGGCGGCAGCATCGCGCTCGACGGCGCCGACATCACCAGGCTGCGGCCGGATCAGCGCGCGCATGCTGGGATCGGCTGGGTGCCGCAGGAGCGCAATATCTTCAAGTCGCTTACGGTCGAGGAGAATCTCACCGCGGTGGCGCGGCCGGGTCGCTGGACCATCGACAAGGTCTACGCCTTGTTTCCGCGGCTCGCCGAGCGGCGGCGAAATCTCGGCAATCAGCTGTCCGGCGGCGAGCAGCAAATGCTCGCGGTCGGCCGTGCGCTGGTGCTCAATCCGCGCGTGATGCTGCTCGACGAACCGCTGGAAGGCTTGGCGCCGATCATCGTCGAGGAATTGCTGGCGGCGCTGCGCCGGATCATCCGCGAGGAAGGCATGTCGGCGATTCTGGTCGAGCAGAACGCCAAGAAGATCCTCGGCGTCACCGATCGCGCCATCATCGTCGAACGCGGCGCCGTGGTTCATGCCGCCGACAGCGCCGCGCTGGCCGCCGACCGCGCCGCGCTCGAAACTCATCTCGGCGTCACCGACCAAGGCCCCCGCCGCGGGAGCCGGCACTAACGCGAGATGACTTTTACGTTGACTCGTCATTGCGAGGAGCGATAGCGACGAAGCAATCCAGGTTCTCCCCGCTGATTTTCTGGATTGCTTCGGGTCGCTCGCAATGACGAGATAAGGCTTACATCCCACTCCAGGCATCTGTATGCAAATCCCCTTCGTCACCGTCGACGTCTTTACCGACCGCAAATTCGGCGGCAATCCGCTCGCGGTGGTGCCCGATGGCCGGGCACTGACCAGCGCCCAGATGCAGGCCATCGCCGGCGAGTTCAATCTCGCCGAGACCACCTTCGTGCTGCCGCCGCGCGATCCCGGGCACACCGCGGAGGTGCGCATCTTCACGCCGCGCGCCGAATTGCCGTTCGCCGGACACCCCAATATCGGCACCGCCTATGTTCTGGCCGTGGAGGCAAACAGAGCTAGCCACGCGCTGGCCGAGCCGCTCGTGTTCGAGGAGAAGGCCGGCCTCGTTCGGCTTGATTTGATCAAAGATGGACATTCCGCGGCCGGCGCGCGTTTGGCGCCGCCGCAATTGCTCGCGCGCGGCGAGATGTCGAGGTGGAGATCGCGGCCGCCGCGTGTTCGCTTGAGCCGAGCGACATCGAAACCGCCGATCATCGGCCGTGCATCGCATCCTGCGGCATTCCGTTCATGTTTGCCGAACTGAAAACGCGCGCGGCACTGTCGGCGGCGCGGCCGCGCGTAGAAATATTCACCAAGCACCTGCCGGCCGATCGCATCACCGGGGTCCTGCTCTATGTGAAGGATCAAAGCGGCGGCTTTGACGTAGAAGTGCGCATGTTCGGCCCGCTGGTCGGCATCCCTGAGGACGCCGCGTCGGGCAGCGCCAATGTCGCGCTCGCCGGGCTATTGGCGAGTCTGCAGCGCGAGACCGATCTGAGCCTCGACTTGCGCATCGGCCAGGGTATCGACATGGGCCGGCCGAGTCTGCTCGGGGCCAGCGCCGAAAAACGCGGCGGCAAGATCACAAATCTGTCGATCGGCGGGCGCTGCGTGCCGATGATGCGGGGCGTGTTGGAGGTGTGAGCGGAGCCTCGTCATTGCGAGTGGAGCGTATGCGACGAAGCAATTGAGTCTGGATTGCTTCGCTTCGCTCGCAATGACGAAGCCGCTCACTTCCCCGCCGCCGCGGCCTTGGCTTTGGCGACGACGTCGGGCGGCGTCGCGTAGACTTCTTTCACCAATTTCTCTACATCGGCCCCGGACACCGGATTGATCTCAAGATTGGTCTTGTCGGCTTCGGCGCGAAAATCCTTGTCCGCCATGGTCGCCGTGAAGGCATCGCGCAGCGCCGCGACGCGATCGGCCGGTACATTAGGCGGCGCCAGATAGGGCCGGCCCATGACGTTGCGGGCAAACACCATTTTCAGGATTTGGCGCTGCTCGTCGGTCTTGGCAAAGTCCATCACCAGCGCCGCGTCCGGCAGTTCCGGATGCTTGGCGAGCGACAGCTGAATGAGAACGATCATGCGCTTGTCGTCGATCCTGGATTTGTGCGTCGACTTCACGCTCGACCACGACCAGCCGCATCGCCCCTGCACTTCGCCGCGCTCCATGGCGAGGACGACGTCGTTACCGCCCGGATAGCCCTCGACGATCTTGAAATGGGTGCCGAGCACGCTGTTGAGCACGCGCGGGAATTGATCGGTGTCGGCGCTGGTGCCGGTGCCGCCAACGGTCAAGTCCTTGGTGAAAAGATCCTCGAATTTGGTAATGCCGGATTGCCGCATCGCCACGCAGACGCTGACCTCGTTGTTGGCGCTGCCGATCCAGTTGAATTTCTGCGCGTCGAAAGCGTCGCCTTGGCCGATCAACAGCGGATCGAACGCAATGCCGCGGCCGATCGTGCCGATCGCGGAGCCGTCGTGGGGCGCAACGCGGTAAAGATAATTGGCGAGCCGAAGGCTGCCGGCTCCTTCGAGATTCTTCGGTACCAGCGTCGGATTGCCCGAAATATGCGCGCCGAGATGCCGCCCGATCACCCGCGCATAAAGGTCGTAGGCGCCGCCG
>DASXJB010000110.1:0-7994 GCA_036497645.1 Xanthobacteraceae bacterium | reverse complement strand
GAACGACAGGCGGAAATGCTTGCGCCATCGCGCTTTTATGCCCATATCCGCATGACTTGGGGTTGACTTGGGGCGGCGGCGCCGATACATACCGCGCACTTTTCGGCAGGCGGTGAGCTTCGCCAGTCGGAACGGCCTGCCAGGCCCCATAAGCTCTTGAAAGTAAGTACTTTCTAAGCTCGTCGGCCGCGGCGTGACGCCTCGACGAAGGAAGCTCAAACGCTGCCTCTGACTTCGGAAAGTCAGATCATCGGTGCATGACCGCGCCGCCGCGCGGTCCTCTGCCAAGGCCAAGCGCTGCTCCGCCCCGGGAAGCGGATGGCGCGGTTTGGTTTTGCGCGGATGGATTCGCGTAAGCGGCACAATGGGCGCGAGCCCTAATTTGGAGTGAAGACGACGGATGCCGACCATTAACCAGCTCATTCGCAAGCCGCGCGTGACGCAGCACGCGAAGAAGAAAGTGCCGGCGTTGCAGCAGTCTCCGCAAAAGCGCGGCGTCTGCACCCGCGTTTACACCACGACGCCGAAGAAGCCGAACTCGGCGTTGCGCAAAGTCGCCAAAGTACGGCTAACCAACGGTTTCGAAGTGATCGGCTACATTCCCGGCGAGGGCCACAATCTGCAAGAGCACTCGGTGGTGATGATCCGCGGCGGCCGCGTGAAAGATTTGCCGGGCGTGCGTTACCACATCCTGCGCGGTGTGCTCGATACGCAAGGCGTGAAAAACCGCAAGCAGCGTCGATCGAAATACGGAGCAAAGAGGCCGAAATAGTCGGCCTCTTTGCGTTCTTAAAGGAACGTGAGACGAAGGAAGTAACGAAATGTCCCGCCGTCATAGGGCCGATAAACGCGACATCCTACCGGATCCCAAATTCGGCAACGTCGTCGTCACCAAATTCATGAATTCGGTGATGCATGCCGGCAAGAAGTCGGTGGCGGAGAATATTGTTTATGGCGCGTTCGACATCATCGAAGGCAAGACCCGGCAGAATCCGATCGCCGTATTCGAGCAGGCACTCGACAATGTGATGCCCTCGATCGAGGTGCGCTCGCGCCGCGTTGGCGGCGCCACCTATCAGGTGCCGGTCGAGGTCCGCACGTCGCGCCGCCAGGCGCTCGGGATCCGCTGGATCATCTCGGCGGCGCGCGAACGCAATGAGAAGACGATGACGGAGCGGCTCTCGGGTGAGCTGCTCGATGCGTCCAATAACAGGGGGAACGCCGTAAAGAAGCGCGAAGACACGCACCGCATGGCCGAAGCCAATCGGGCGTTTTCGCACTATCGCTGGTGAACCGGCGACAGCGAAGGATTTATCCCCCATGCCCCGCAGCCACCCCATCGAGGACTATCGCAATTTCGGCATCATGGCCCACATCGATGCTGGAAAGACCACAACGACCGAGCGCGTCCTCTATTACACCGGCAAGAGCCACAAGATGGGCGAGGTGCATGAGGGCGCCGCGACCATGGACTGGATGGAGCAGGAGCAGGAGCGCGGCATCACCATCACCTCGGCCGCGACCACCGCGTTCTGGAACGCCAAGCGGCTGAACATCATCGACACCCCCGGCCACGTCGATTTCACCATCGAGGTGGAGCGCTCGCTGCGCGTGCTCGACGGCGCGATTTGCGTGCTCGACTCCAATCAGGGCGTCGAGCCGCAGACCGAGACGGTGTGGCGGCAGGGCGACCGCTACAAAGTCCCGCGCATCGTGTTCTGCAACAAGATGGACAAGATCGGCGCGGATTTCTTCCAGTGCTTAAAAGACATCGTCGATCGCCTCGGCGCCAGGCCGGTCGCCGTTCAGCTGCCGATCGGCGCGGAGGCGCAGTTCAAAGGCGTGATCGACCTCATCCGTATGGTTGGCGTGGTGTGGGACGACGAGACGCTCGGCGCCAAATATCACGACATTGAAATTCCGGCCGAGCTTGCCGAGCAGGCCAAGGAATACCGCGAAAAGCTGATCGAGGCCGCGGTCGAGCTCGATGACGACGTTATGGCCGCCTATCTTGACGGCAAAGAGCCCGACGTCGCCACACTCAAACGCCTTATCCGCAAAGCCACCATCGCCGGCATCTTCTTCCCCGTGTTCTGCGGCTCCGCGTTCAAGAACAAAGGCGTACAACCGCTCCTCGACGCTGTGGTCGATTTTCTCCCGTCGCCGCTCGATGTGCCGCCGGTCAAGGGCATCGACCTCAAAGGCAACGAGGTCGAGCGCAAAGCCTCCGACACCGAGCCGATGGCGCTGTTGGCCTTCAAGATCATGGACGATCCGTTCGTCGGCACGATCACCTTCTGCCGCATCTATTCAGGCAAGCTCGAAAGCGGCACAGGCGTGATGAATTCGACCAAGGACCGCAAAGAGCGGGTTGGCCGCATGCTGTTGATGCATGCGAATAACCGCGAAGACATCAAGGAAGCTTTTGCCGGCGACATCGTCGCACTGGCTGGCCTGAAGGAAGTACGCACCGGCGACACGCTGTGCGATTCGCAGAAGGCCGTCATCCTGGAAAAAATGGAATTCCCCGATCCGGTTATCGAGATCGCGATCGAGCCGAAGTCGAAAGCCGATCAGGAAAAGCTCGGCGTCGCACTGGCCAAGCTGGTGGCCGAAGATCCGTCGTTCCGCGTCACCACCGATCAGGAATCCGGGCAGACCATCATCAAGGGCATGGGCGAACTGCATCTTGACATCAAGGTCGATATCCTCAAGCGCACCTACAAGGTCGATGCCAATATCGGCGCGCCGCAGGTTGCCTATCGCGAGAAGATCAGCCGGCCGGCCACGGTCGACTATCTGCACCGCAAGCAGACCGGCGGTCATGGCCAGTACGCAAAGATCAAAATCATCGCCGAGCCAGCCGCTCCAGGCGCGGGATTTGAGTTTGAGAATGAAATCATTGGCGGCGCAGTACCGAAGGAATTCATCCCCGCTGTGGAGAAGGGTCTTGAAGGTCAGTTGACCTCAGGCGTCCTCGCCGGATTTCCGGTGGTCGATCTCAAGGTGCGGCTGGTGGACGGCGATTCGCATGACGTCGATTCGTCCGCGATGGCGTTCGAGATCGCGGCGCGCGCCGCCATGCGGGAAGCGTTGCAGAAGGGCGGGCCCGTGCTGCTCGAGCCGATCATGAAGGTCGAGGTGGTGACCCCGGAAGACTATACCGGCTCGGTCATCGGCGACCTCAATTCGCGGCGCGGCCAGATCCAGGGTCAGGACATGCGCGGCAATGCCAACGTGATTGCCGCGATGGTGCCGCTCGCCAACATGTTCTCCTATGTCAACAATCTGCGCTCCATGAGCCAGGGGCGCGCGACATTCACGATGCAATTCGATCACTACGCAGAAGTGCCGAAAGCCATCGCCGAAGAGGTGCAGGCGAAGTTCGCCTGATCAGCATTCACAAGGATTAGAGCAGGAGCCGGAACCGGAACTGAGAGTCTCATGGCCAAAGAAAAATTCCAGCGCACCAAGCCGCATTGCAATATCGGAACGATCGGTCACGTCGATCACGGAAAGACGACGTTGACGGCCGCGATTACCAAGGTATTGGCGGAAAAAGGTCAGGCGACCTACACCGCCTATGACCAGATCGACAAGGCTCCGGAGGAGAAGGCGCGCGGCATTACGATTGCGACCGCGCACGTCGAATACCAGACCGACAAGCGTCACTATGCGCATGTCGACTGTCCCGGCCATGCCGACTACGTCAAGAACATGATCACCGGCGCCGCGCAGATGGATGGCGCCATCCTGGTGGTGAGCGCCGCCGACGGGCCGATGCCGCAAACCCGCGAGCATATTCTCCTGGCGCGTCAGGTTGGCGTGCCGGCGCTCATCGTTTATCTCAACAAGGTCGACATGGTCGACGATCCCGAGCTCCTCGAGCTCGTCGAGCTCGAAGTTCGCGAGCTCCTGTCGAAGTACAATTTCCCGGGCGACAAGATTCCAATCATCAAGGGTTCGGCGCTGATGGCGCTCGAGGACAAGAATCCGGAGCTCGGCAAGAATTCGATCTTCGAGCTGATGAAGGCGGTGGACGACTACATCCCGCAGCCGGATCGCCCGAAGGATCAGCCGTTCCTGATGCCGGTCGAAGACGTGTTCTCGATTTCCGGCCGCGGTACGGTCTGCACCGGCCGTATCGAGCGCGGCGTCATCAAGGTCGGCGAGGAAGTCGAGATCGTCGGCATCCGCCCGACGCAAAAGACGGTGGTCACCGGCGTGGAAATGTTCCGCAAACTGCTCGATCAGGGCGAGGCCGGTGACAATGTCGGCTGCCTCTTGCGCGGCACCAAGCGCGAGGAAGTCGAGCGCGGTCAGGTGCTGTGCAAGCCAGGCTCGGTGAAGCCGCACACCAAGTTCAAGGCCGAGGCCTACATCCTCACCAAAGAGGAGGGCGGCCGCCACACGCCGTTCTTCACCAATTATCGGCCGCAATTCTATTTCCGCACCACCGACGTGACCGGCGTGGTGACTTTACCGGAGGGCACCGAGATGGTGATGCCGGGCGACAACATCGCCATGGAGGTCACGCTGATCGTGCCGATCGCCATGGAGGAGAAGTTGCGCTTCGCCATCCGCGAAGGCGGCAAGACCGTCGGCGCCGGCGTCGTGGCCAACATCATCGAGTAGGATCAGCATGTCGTCTTGGCCGGGCTTCGTCCCGGCCATCTCGATCAAATAGGCACTGCGGTGCGGGTTAGTTGGGATTGCCGGACCAAGGCCGGCAATGACGTGGCAGAGAGACTTAGACAATGAACGGCCAGAACATCCGCATCCGGCTCAAGGCGTTCGACCATCGCATTCTCGATGCGTCGACGCGCGAGATCGTCAACACGGCCAAGCGCACCGGCGCGCAGGTCCGTGGGCCGATTCCGCTGCCGACCAAGATCGAGAAATTCACCGTCAACCGCTCGCCGCATGTCGACAAGAAAAGCCGCGAGCAGTTCGAAATGCGCACGCATAAGCGCCTCCTCGATATCGTCGATCCGACGCCGCAGACGGTCGATGCCTTGATGAAGCTCGACCTCGCTGCCGGCGTCGACGTCGAGATCAAGCTGTAGGGGCCTCGGAGAAGAACAATGCGTTCCGGAGTGCTCGCACAGAAGATCGGAATGACGCGGCTGTTCACCGAGGCCGGCGAACACGTGCCCGTGACGGTGTTGCGGCTTGGCAATTGCCAGGTTGTGGGTCATCGCACCAAGGAAAAGAACGGCTACATCGCACTGCAGCTTGGCGCGGGCTTACGCAAGGTGCAGAGCACAACCAAAGCCGACCGCGGCCATTTCGCCGTCGCCAAAGTTGAACCGAAGCGCAAGCTTGCCGAATTCCGGGTCGATGAAGACGCTTTAATCCCGATCGGCGCCGAAATCACCGCCGACCATTTCGTGGTCGGCCAGTACGTAGATGTCACCGGCACCTCCACCGGCAAGGGCTGGGCCGGCCCGATGAAGCGCTGGAATTTCGCCGGCCTGCGCGCCAGCCACGGCGTTTCGATCTCGCATCGCTCGCATGGTTCGACCGGCGGCCGCCAGGATCCCGGCAAGACCTTTAAGAACAAAAAGATGGCCGGTCACCTCGGCGTTGATCGCGTGACCACGCTGAATTTGAAAGTGCGGCAGACCGACGTTGAACGCGGGCTGATCCTGGTCGAAGGCGCCGTGCCCGGCGTCAAAGGCGGCTGGATCACGGTGCGCGACGCGGTGAAGAAGAAGCTGCCGAGTGGCGCGCCGAAGCCGGGCAAGTTCAAACTCGCCGCCGCGCCTGCGGCCAAAGCGGACGAGCAAGCACCCGAAGCCGCGGCCAAGCCGGAAGCTCCGCCGCAAACTCCGCCGCAAGTCTCACAGGCCGCGGCTGCGGCGCAGCCAGCCGCCGCGCCAGCCCCGCCAAAGACCGAAGCAAAGCCCGCTGCGGCAAAGACCGAAGCCAAGCCTGAAGCCAAGCCTGCTGCAGCAAAGTCGGAAGCCAAGCCCGCGGCGCCCAAAGGTGAAGCAAAGGGCGGGGCGAAGGCCGAAGCGAAGGGCGAAAGCAAGCCCGCAGCCAAGAAGCCGAAGAAGGGCGAGTGATATGGAAGTCCAAGTCACCACGCTCGATGGCAAGAAGGCCGGCTCGGTCACCCTGTCCGACGCGATTTTCGGGCTCGAGCCGCGCGCCGACATTATTCATCGCTGCGTCGTCTGGCAGCTGGCGAAACGTCACCGCGGCACGCATGAGGTCAAGAACCGGGCGGAGATCACACGCACTGGCAAGAAAATGTACCGGCAGAAGGGCACCGGCTCCGCGCGTCACGGCTCCGCGCGCGTCAATCTGTTCCGTGGCGGCGGGCGCTCCTTCGGCCCGCACACGCGCAGTCACGCCATCGGGCTTCCTAAGAAAGTGCGCGCGCTGGCGCTCAAGCATGCGCTGTCCGCCAAGGCCAAGGACGGCGGCATTCTGGTGATCGAGGCGCTCAGCGTGAAGGAAGCCAAGACCAAAGGGCTGCGCGGCCATTTCGACAAGCTCGGCCTGTCCAATGCTTTGTTCATCGACGGCGCCGAAGTCGCCGCCGACGTGCGCAAAGCCGCGCGCAATATTCCGAATATCGACGTGCTGCCGGTCGCCGGCATCAATGTCTACGACATCATGCGGCGCAACAAGCTCGTGCTTACGCGTGCCGCGCTCGATGCGCTGGAGGCGCGGTTCAAATGACCACCAGCGATCCGCGCCATTACGACATCATCGTTGCGCCGCTCATCACCGAGAAGGCGACCAACGCGTCCGAATTCAACAAAGTCGTGTTCAAGGTCGCCATGCACGCGACCAAGCCGCAAATCAAGGAGGCGGTCGAGAAGCTGTTCGACGTCAAGGTCAAGAGCGTCAACACCCTGCGCCGGAAGGGCAAGTGGAGGACGTTCCGTGGGCGCTACGGCCGCACCTCCGACACCAAACGCGCGGTCGTGACCCTCGAAGAGGGTCAAACAATCGACGTGACCACGGGGCTGTGAGGAGCGGACGATGGCATTGAAGACCTACAATCCGGTCACCTCCGCGCAGCGCCAGCTGGTGCTGGTCGATCGTACCGGGCTGCATCAGGGCAAACCGGTCAAGGCGCTGACCGAGGGCAAGAACTCGACCGGCGGCCGCAACAATAACGGTCATATCACCTCCCGCTATCGCGGCGGCGGCCACAAGCAGGCCTATCGCAAGATCGATTTCAAGCGCCGCAAGTTCGATGTGCCGGCCAAGGTCGAGCGGCTCGAATACGATCCGAACCGCACCGGCTTCATCGCGCTGGTCAAATATGAAGATGGCGAGTTTGCTTACATTCTGGCGCCGCAGCGGCTTGCGCCGGGCGACACGATCGTGGCCGGCGAGCATGTCGACGTGAAGCCCGGCAATGCCATGCCGACCGCCAACATTCCGGTCGGCACCATCGTCCACAACATCGAATTGAAGATCGGCAAGGGCGGGCAGATCGCGCGCTCGGCTGGCGCCTATGCGCAGATCGTCGGCCGCGACGGCGAATACGTCATCCTGCGGCTCAGTTCCGGCGAGCAGCGGATGGTGCACGGCCGCTGCATCGCCACGATCGGCGCGGTGTCCAACCCCGACAATATGAACATATCGATCGGCAAGGCCGGACGGACACGCTGGATGGGCCGGCGCGGCCATGTACGCGGCGAGGCCATGAATCCGGTCGATCATCCGCTCGGCGGGCGCACCCGCGGCGGCCGGCATCCGGTCACGCCATGGGGCAAGCCGACTAAGGGAATGAAGACGCGCAAGAACAAGCGTACGGCGAAGTTCATCACGGCGAGCCGTCACGCTCGCAAGCAGAAGTAGGAGACAGTATGGCGCGTTCGGTCTGGAAGGGTCCGTTTGTCGACGGTTATCTGCTGAAGAAGGCGGATGCCGCGCGCTCGTCCGGACGCCACGAGATGATCCGCATCTGGTCGCGGCGCTCGACGATCCTGCCGCAATTCGTCGGGCTGACCTTCGGCGTCTATAACGGG
>DASXJB010000109.1:0-8694 GCA_036497645.1 Xanthobacteraceae bacterium | reverse complement strand
GGTCATCTCGGAAAAATCGATGCTCGAATTGGCGAGCGTGGAATTGAGCGGGACTGAGGTCTCGCGGATGTCAATGATGCGCATGGGGCAGGTTGCAATCAATCGACGTGGATGCCAGCGGTCTTCACCACTTTATCCCAGCGCGACATTTCCGACTTGATGCGCTCGGCGAACTCACTCGGGCTATTGGCCACCGGCACGAAGCCGAGTGCCTCGAGCTTTTTCCTGGTCGCTGGATCGGCGGCCATTTTGACGATCGCCGCGTTCCACTTGTCGATGATCGCTTTGGGCGTGCCGGCGGGCGCCACGATTCCCGTCAGCGTGTCGCTTTCAAGCCCCGGCACGCCTTCTTCGACATTGGTCGGGAGATCGGGGAGTGCCGCCACGCGCTGCTTGGCCAAGATGGCAATGCCGCGCAGGCTGCCGTCCTTGATATTGCCGATCGCAGGTGGCAACGCCGTAAAGGCGATCGGGGTGTGATTGCCGAGCGTGGAATTGACCGCAAGCGGCGCGGCATTGAACGGCACGGTGACGAGATCGAGATTGTAGGTCTGCTTGAACAGTTCGCCGGCAAGATGCGGCGTCGAGCCGGTGGCCGGCTGCGCGAAGCTGTATTTTCCGGGGTTATTCTTGATCAGCGCGATCAGCTCTTTGAGGTCTTTCGCCGGCACCGACGGGTGAAGGGTGACGACATTTGGCGAGGCGGCGACCAGCGAAATCGGCGCGAAGTCCTTGACCGGGTCATAGCCGATCTTGGCGTACATGCTGGGATTGATGATGAAGCCGGTCGAGACCGCCACGATGGTGTAGCCGTCGGGCGCGGCGCGCGCGCCGTTCTCAACGCCGAGATTGCCGCCGGCGCCGGGCATGTTCTCGACATAGAGCTGCTGTCCCCAGGCCTCGGACAATCGCTCCGCCACCATCCGTGCGATCACGTCGGTCGGACCGCCGGCCGCGAACGGCACGATCACTCGGACCTTGTGCTCGGGATAGGTGTCGGCAGCGCGGCCCGGGGCCGCGAGCGACAGCCCGATCGCGAGGCTTGCGCAAAACGCGCAGAGACGAACCCACGGCCTGAACGCGCGCATAGCATCTTCCTCCCATCACGCGCGAGAATGCTAGCATCGCTGCGTGTTTTGGGCGAGCATGGGCGAACAGAGAGACCCGTCAAATCCACCGCACAGCAAAGAGGGGCAGCGAAAGCCAATGGCCGGGCGCAAAGTGACGCGAGACGATCTCCGCCAAGCCGCGGAGAAATACAAGAACTGGGGCAAATGGGGTCCCGATGATGAGATCGGCACGCTCAATTACACGCAAGCCGAGGACATCGTCGCCGCGGCGAAGCTCGTGAAAAAGGGCAAGGTGATCTCGCTCGCGCTCAATTTCGATAATAACGGTCCGCAGGGCGGCAAAACCTCGTATCCGGCGCTCGGCCGCATCAATCCGTTGCACACGATGCTGCGCACCGGCACCGACGCCTATGCCGGCGTGCTCGACAAACGCGGCATCCACGCCGCCGACGACATGGTGGTGATGCCGCTGCAATGCGGCACGCAATGGGACGGGCTCGGGCATGTGTTCTATGAGAACTATATGTGGAACGGCTACGACTGCCGGGAAGTGTCGTCGTTCGGCGCGCAGAAATGCGGGATTGAGAAAACCAAGAACAAGATGGTCGGCCGCGGCGTCTTTCTCGACGTCGCCCGCGCGCTCGGCAAGGACTGCCTGGACGACGGCTACGGCGTCACCAGCGCCGACCTCGAACTGACGGCGAAAAAACAGAAGATCGAATTCAAGCGCGGCGATTACATCATCGTGCGCACCGGGCAAATGGAACGCTGCCTCAACGCCAAAAGCTGGGACGGCTATCCCGGCGGCGACGCGCCGGGCTTCGCTTTCGAAACGCTGGAATTCGTCGCCCGCACCGAGCTTGCCGCGCTCGCCGGCGACACCTGGGGCTGCGAAGTCCGGCCGAACAATACCGAGGACGGCATCAATCAGCCGTGGCACTGGATCACGATCCCGATCATGGGCATGACCATGGGCGAGATTTTTTACGTCAAAGACCTTGCCGAGGATTGCGCCGCCGACGGTACTTACGAATTCATGTTCGTGGCGCCGGCAATTCCGATCACCGGCGCGGTCGGCTCGCCGACCAATCCGCTGGCGATCAAGTAGCGCTTGATCCCGAAAAGTGGGAACCGGTTTTCGGAAAAGATCATGCGCAAAACAATTGAACGCATCATGATACCTGATCGAACGAGGCTCTCATGCTGCACCCGTCACTTCTCCGGCGGGAATTTCAAACCGGTCAGCATTGCAAGCCCGGCGAGCACGGTGAGCACCGCAGCGAAGATCACGTGCGCCGTCAGCGCAGTCGCGGCGGCGGCAAGGAATCCGATTCCGATCACCGGCACCGAATTGCCGGCGAACAGCGCGATCATATAGCTCGACACGACTTCGCTGCGCCGGTCGGCGGGCGCGATGCGGTTGATCACTTCGAGGCTGCCGCGATAGCCAAGGCCGCCGGCAAGTCCGCCCAGCGCGGCGGCGAACAAAAGCAGCGCCAGCGAGTGATCGACTTCCGCTCCGACCAGAATCCACACGCTCGGCGGCAACAGCAGCAACGCCGTGAGCGTAGCGGTCTGGCTCGCAAACATGCCGCTCGCCAGAATCGCTACCGCGGCGACAAGGAACAACTCGCAGACGACACCGCCGGCGACGAGCGGCGCGGATTGATGCAGCGTCTCGCCGAGGAGACTGGGGATGAGGGCCGAGTAGAAGCCGATCAGCGAGAACGTGGCAAAACCGGTCACGGCGGGTGAAATGAATTGCAGCCGGATTCCCGGCGGCACGCCGATGCGCGGCCGAAGGTCGATATCACCAAATGGTTTCGGCTGCGTCACAGTTTCGCGCGGCAGGAAGATCGCGCCGGCGGCGCCGCACAACAAAACCAGATAGGCCAGATAACAAAGCCGCAACGGCGCAACCGCGAATTGCGCAAACACCCCGCCGATCAACGGCCCGGCGGCGCAGCCGAAGAAATTCGCCGCCGATGCGACGCGGGCGGCGCGGCTCTTGTCGCTTCCTGCATAAAGTTCAGCAATCCAGGCAGTGGCCGCGCCGGACGCAAGACCGGTCGAAAAACCGCTCACGCCGCGCGCCACGAACAGCCATTCGGTGCCTTGCGCCCCCGCAAATACGACAGCGCTGGCAATGCCGACCGCGACGGCGGGTAAGCTCGCGGCGCGCCGTCCGATCTGGTCGGCGAGGCGGCCGAAGAACAGGAGCGCGGTGAGATTGCCGAGAACGTAAGTCGCATAGATCAGCGTCAATGTGACGCCGGAAAATCCAAAAACTTCCCGGTACAGCGGGTAAAGCGGCGTCGGCAAGATCGCGCCGATAAACATAATGCCGAGCTCGGCGGCGACCGCGGTGAGCGCGACGCGATTGTGACCGGTGGATGTGGGATTGCGCATTGCCATACATCGATTACGTTTATGACAATCTATATCGAGTACGGCATACCGACATGAGTACCGACATGAGCACCAATCTGGACACCAAGCACTATCCTGTCAGCCATACCGAAGCGGAATGGCGCAAAATCCTCACTCCCGAGCAGTATCACATCATGCGCGAGCACGGCACCGAGCGGCCGGGCAGCTGCGCGCTGAATTACGAAAAACGCGCCGGCACGTTCTATTGCGCCGGTTGCGATCAGAAACTGTTCGTCTCCAAGACCAAGTTCGAGAGCGGCACCGGCTGGCCGAGCTTCAATGATCCCGAGCCTGGCGCGGTGGAGTCTTCCACCGATTCGAGCTACGGCATGGTCCGCACCGAAGTGCATTGCAGCCGCTGCGGCAGTCATCTCGGCCATGTCTTTGAAGACGGTCCGCCGCCGACCCATTTGCGCTATTGCATCAATGGCGTGGCGATGAATTTCAAGCCGCAATAAGCCGCGAAGCGGCGAAAACGCTAAAGGGGGCAGTATGCGGATCGTCGATCTAAGCCGCGAGCTTTATCATCGCACGCCGTCCTATCCGGGGCAGCCGCCGATCATTCACGGCATCTGGAAGACGCACGAAGAGTCCTTCGTCGATTCCGGCAATGTCCACGGCAACATGGTGATGTTTTTCTCCATGCCGGATCATGGCGGCACACATATCGACGCGCCGCGCCATTTCGGCAAGACCGGCGCACCGATCGACAAATATCCGCTGGAAAACTGCATCGTGCGCGGCATCTGCATCGATCTGCGCCACATAGCGCCGCGCGCCGAGATCACGCCGGCGGATCTGGAAGCCGCGGTCAAGAAGGCGGGCGTGCCGATTCCGAAAAAGGGCACAGTGCTCCTTTGTACCGGCCATCACGCCCGCACTTTCCCGACCGCGGCCTATTCGACTGACAATCCCGGCGTCAATGTCGCGGCGACCGAGTGGCTCGCACGCCAGGGCATCGTGCATTTTGGCATCGACTCGATGCGGCCGGGGCCGGAAGGTAAAGTCAATGCGCTCGTGCACAAAGCCTGCCTCGAACTCGACATCACGCATATGGAAAGCCTGTGCAATCTCGAGACGCTGCTCGGGCAGGGCGAATTTCAGTTCATCGGCCTGCCGCTGAAATGGCGCGAGGGCACCGGTTCGCCGATCCGCGCCGTCGCGGTGTTCGATAATTAGTATTTCGTTTGATGCATCCAACCAGTCATTGCGAGGAGCCAACGGGTCCGGGCCGAAGTGCCCGGCCCGATGACAAGCTCCGCGACGAAGCAATCCGGCTTCCCGCCAGCAGTCTAGATTGCTTCGCTCGCAATGACGCGCTTTGGCGAAGAGACGCCTTATGAGTTTTGACTCTGAGTGAGGGAGCGAATGCAGCTCGGACACAATCGCAAAATGAGTGGGGCGCAATGCCTCGCCGATATGCTCAAGGGCTATGGCGTGACACACGTCTTTCACGTGCCGGCGGTGCTACGCACCACCTTCGCCGAAATGGAGCGCCGCGCCGATATCAAGCGCCTGCACGTGCATGGCGAGAAAGCCGCAGCCTACATGGCCGACGGCTACGCCCGCGCTTCGGGCAAGCCCGGCATCTGCATGGCGCAAGTGATCGGCGCGCTCAATCTCGCCGCCGGATTGCGCGATGCCTGGCTTGCGCACGCGCCGGTGATCGCGATGACCGGCGGCCGCGAACCGAAAACAAAATTCCGCAAGGTCTATCAGGAGATCGACGACATGCCGGCGTTCGAGCCGGTGACCAAATTCAACGCGACCGTCGATGATGTCGCGCGCTTTCCGGACATGGTGCGCCAAGCCTTCCGAACGGCCGTGACCGGCTGTCCCGGCCCGGTGCACCTGCAATTTCGCGGCAATGAAGGCCAAGTCGATGCCGAGGAAGCCGATATGGAGCCGCTGGTCGAGCCGCAATTTGCCCGCGTGCCGGCGTTTCGTCCGCAGCCCGACGAAGCGAGCGTGCGCGCAGCGCTGAAGATCCTGCAGGAAGCAATGCGGCCGGTAATCGTTGCCGGCGGCGGCGTACGCGCTTCCGGCGCGGCTGCCGAACTCGTTGCGCTTGCCGAGGTGCTGCAGATTCCGGTCGCGACCTCGCTCAACGGCAAGGATGCGATTCCCGGCAGTCATCCGCTCGCGGTCGGGGTGGTCGGCACCTATTCGCGCGAGAGCGCCAACCGCGTGGTCAATGCCGCCGATCTCGTGTGCTTTGTCGGCACGGAGACCGGCGGCATGACGACGCATTTCTGGGCGGTGCCGAAGATCGGCACGCCGGCAATTCAGATCGACATCGAACCGGAAGCGCTCGGCCGCAATTATCCGCTGCTCGCGGCGGTCAATGGCGATGCCAAGGTGACGCTCACGCGCATGCTGCCGCAGGCTGATCGTGCCAGTGCCGCCAAACGCAAAAACTGGATCGGCGAAGTCAATGCGATCTGCAGCGAATGGCAGAAAAAATACGAGCCGGCGCTCACATCGGACGCGGTGCCTATCCGGCCGGAGCGGCTGTGCCATGAACTCACCCGCCACGTACCGGACGATGCCATCGTCGTCGTCGACACCGGCCACGCCGGCATGTGGATGGGCGGCATGTTCGACCTGACCTCGCCGCGGCAAAGCTATATGCGCAACGCCGGACATCTCGGCTGGGCGTTCCCGGCAGGACTCGGCGCCAAATGCGCTTGTCCGCAACGGCCGGTGGTCACTTTCACCGGCGATGCCGGCTTCTGGTACCACATCGCCGAAGTTGAAACCGCGGCGCGCTGGAACATCAATGCGGTCACGGTTGTGAACAACAATGGCAGCGGCAACCAATCGAAACGCGGCTTCGACCGTATCTATGGCGGGCAGCAGACCACGAAAGCGCGCGAATTGTGGACCTTCAGCAAGGTCGATTTCGCGCGCCTTGCGCAGGATATGGGCGCGCTCGGCATTCGCGTCGAACAGGCTTCCGCGTTTCCGGCGGCGCTCGCTCGGGCGCTCGCGGCGGAACGGCCCGCCGTGATCGATGTTGTGACTGATATTGACGCTTTGGCGCCGACTGCGGTGGTCTGAGCCTCAAAGGGCGCGATCCGCTCAAATTCTGCGCGCTTGGCCTCGCGCGGAACTAAACGCACACGCGGAACTAAACGCACAATTGGCAAGTTGGTGCGACGACGAGGTTGCGACCCTCATCGCAATCTAAAGATTTCGCGAGGCAGCATGTTCCAGTATCGCACATCGGATTTCGCTCCCAGCGTTGCCGCCATCCAGAAGCATCTCGGCGCTGTCGAGAAGGAACTGGAGCGGGTCGGCCGGATGGCCGGGCGCCAAACCTCCGCGGCCGCGGCTACCGCGAGCGATCAAATCGGCGACGCCATCTCCACGATCTTGAGCGAGATGGTGGACCGTTTCCGCAAAGGCGGCCAAGCCGCGGGCGATCAAGCCGGGCGCCTTGGCAATCAGGCGCTCGATCTCGGCGCTAAATACGGCAGCAATGCGCTGGCCCGCGTCGCCAGCGAAGCCGAGCAGCGGCCGCTGTTCACCGTGGGCGTTGCGCTTGGCATCGGCATTCTGATCGGCGCGGCGCTGTTGGGTAGCGCTAGTCGCGCTAGTGGCGCCGGCAGCGGCGGCCGCCGCCGCCGTTAAGTTCGCCGCTGGCTCAACCTTCGCCGATCTCGCGCAAAATCTCGGCGGTGTGCTCGCCGAGCCGCGGTGATGGCCGCTCCGACGCCATCGGCGCCTCGTCCAGCATGATCGGCGTGCGGATGCCGGGAATGACGCCGCTTTTCGCCGCCGGGCTTTTCAGTTCGAGCCGCATGCCGCGATGGACAACCTGCGGGTCGGCGAACACTTGTTGCAGATCGTTGATTGGACCAGCCGGTATTCCGGCGGCTTCCAGCTTGTCCAGAATCTCTTCGCGTTTCATCCGCGAGGTTAGCGCGCACAGTTTGCCGACCAGTTCGGAGCGATGCTCGACGCGGCCTTTATTGTCTTTGTAGGCCTCGGCTTGTGCGAGCTCCGGCGCGCCGAGAATGCCGCACAGCTTGACAAATTGCGCGTCGTTGCCGGTGGCGATGATGACGCGGCCGTCGGACACCGGAAACTCCTGATAGGGAACGAGGTTCGGATGCGCATTGCCGATGCGCTTGGGCAGTTCGCCGGAGACGAGATAGTTGAGCGCCTGGAAAGCGAGCGTGCCCACCGTAGAATCGACGAGCGCCGCATCGACATAACCGCCGCGCCCGGTTCTCTCGCGCCGCACCAAAGCCGCGAGAATGCCGATCGTGGCGTAGACGCCGGAGAAGATATCGGAGATCGGCACACCGACGCGCGTCGGCGGGCCGTCGGCCGCGCCGGTCATGCCCATGATGCCGCCGATGCCCTGCGCCATCAGGTCATAACCCGCGCGCGCGGATGACGGTCCGGTCTGCCCAAAACCCGTCACCGAGCAATAGATCAATCGCGGGTTGGCTGGGCCGAGGCTTTTATAGTCGAGACCGAATTTGACCAGGCCGCCCACCTTGAAATTCTCGATCAGCGCGTCGGAACGCGCGGCGAGCTTCTTGACGAGCCGCTGGCCCTCGGCGGTGGTGAAATCGAGCTCGATCGAACGCTTGCCGCGGTTGGCGCAATGAAAATAAGCCGCATCAAGATGGCCGCCATCGGCCGCCGGTACGAAGGGTGGGCCCCAGGCGCGGGTATCGTCGCCGCCGCCGGTGCGTTCGACCTTGATGACGTCGGCGCCGAGATCGGCGAGGATCTGTCCGGCCCAGGGGCCGGCCAAAATGCGGGCAAGTTCGAGGACGCGCAATCCAGCCAAGGGGCCCGGCATGATCAACTCCACAAGCCGCGCGGTCGCCGCCGCGCCGGCGCTTAACTGCCCAAGCGGGGCCGCTTTGTCTACAGGGCTTTAACCAGCTTGTTATTAGAGTATCGCAGCATTAGCTAAGTCTTGCCGTACGGGATGACGCGGTGAACACCACCTTCTTTAGCGAAATGCTGCAAAGCATCGCCGACCGCAGTCGCGCGCTGATCAAACGCGAGCGGCGCGAGCCGGCGCATGAACGTTCGGCTGGCCTGATCGAATTGTGCGAGGATTTACTGTCCGGCCGCGGCGAGGCCTCCGGCGTGGCGCTGGCGCAGGAAATTTTGGCGGGTTACGCCGAGCTGACGACCGGGCCGCGCATTGCCTTCTTCGAATCGCTGG
>DASXJB010000108.1:0-19309 GCA_036497645.1 Xanthobacteraceae bacterium | reverse complement strand
TATCGATGTTTTCCGATTAAACCATTCCATGGCTTTTCCTCCCCGTAGGCCGCCTCAGTTGGCGGCCTCATTACTTTCGCGCCGATGCCCGAGCGCCGCTTCCCGCCGCCCTGGTCCGTGGAGGAACTAGACGCCCTGCTTTGTCAAATTGAAAGCCGCATAAAAAAGACCCCAGCATTTAGGGCTGGGGTCTTTTTGTACGCATACAAACCGAGCGCTGGGGGTGTCGGGGGGATAGGGGAAAGCGCCCGACTCGTCGTTACTTTGGACCGGCGACTATTCTGAATCTGTATAGAATTGCTCACTCTGAATCGACGGTGGATAAGTGGGATAACTCGCTCCAAACTGTGAGCGCCCGGCGGATCGCGGCGAACATCGCCAAGCTGCCGGAGCTGCTGCGCCGGAAGGACCGCCCGTAGGATGCCCCGCGCCGTGCGCGCGCAGCCCCGCCGGTGCTGGCGAAGCAAACGCGCACCAGCGCGCTACCCAGCTGCTACCCAGCCGGATTTACGGGTAGCGCCCAATGCAAGAAGTCTCGATAAAATCGGCATTATCCGCACGTTTACGAGCCGGAATTCCGGTGTCGGCCGGTAACGCAGGAGCCCGCTCGTATCACGTCTTTCGCCGCAAAGCCGTCGCGCGATAGTTGGCAACGGCGCTCAGGACTATTTCTCGTAGCCGATCCTGCTCTTCGATCACAAGCCGTACCGGCAGTGCGCTCGCATGCGTCGCAAGCTGTTGCCACTCAGGCTCGCCGGCTAACCGGGCGAGATCTTTTTCGGTGGTCAGCAGCATCAGATTGTTGGCCTGCGCCTGGGCGAGGAGGTCGAGAGCTTCGGCCGCGCCGAAGCGATGATGGTCGGGAAAGCCTGCCCGGTTCGCTACCTGGATGCCCGCGGAGGTGAGCGTTGCGAAAAACTTTTCCGGATCGGCAATGCCTGCGAAGGCCAGGACCTTGCGTTGACCGATCGCGTTGACGACGGCCCGATCCGGCTCGAGCCTGCCGTGAAGAAGAGGAATCCTGCGCCGCTCGGCACGCTCGATGACGCGTGCGGCGCCGTCCGGCGCTCCGACCACGATCAGCGCCTGCGCGCGATCGAGCTGCAGTTCCAAGGGCGCACGCAATGGTCCAGCGGGAACGACGCGGCCATTGCCGATGCCGCGGCGGCCATCGACGAGAACGAGACTCAGGTCTTTGGCGAGTGACGGATTTTGAAAACCATCGTCCATAACGATAACGCTCGCTCCGGCGGAACGTGCGAATGCCGCTCCGGCGACGCGGTCACGCGCGACGACGGTGGGCGCGAGCCGCGCCAGGAGAATCGGTTCGTCGCCGACATCGGCGGCCCGATGCAGCGCCGGGTTGACGCGCACCGGACCGGCTAATCGGCCGCCATAGCCTCGGCTCAAGAAGAACGGACGCTCATGGGCGGCATGGAGTAGCTGGGCCACGGCGAGAGCCGCGGGAGTTTTGCCGGCGCCGCCGACGGTGAGATTGCCCAAACAAATGACCGGGAGGCCGGATTGCCGCCCTCGCGCCTGCATGCGCAATCCCGCCGCGGCGCCGTAAAGTGCGGCTAGCGGGGCTAACGGCCCGCCTGTCCCGGCTCGCCACCAAAAGGCGGGCTCGCGCATCAATTTGTGCACCCCGACACGATGTCGGTCATGCGGTTTCCTCGAGACGGAGCTGAATCAGATAGGGGTCGAGCGCGGCCCAGGTGCGATCAAGCGCGCCGCCGAGCTTTTTGATCGTTGCGGTCGCCGCCTCGGCGGCGGCCTGGCGCGCCGCCGGATCGGCCAACCACGCGCCAAGGCGGGCCACTAGCGCCTCTTCATCGGCGACCGGTTGTGCGCCACGCGCGGTATCCAGCGCGGCGTAGATCTCGGCAAAGTTCCACACATGCGGGCCGTGGATGATGGCGGCGCCGTGCCGGATCGCCTCGATTGGATTTTGTCCGCCGTGGCTCGCAAGCGAGCCGCCCATGAAAACGATCGGCGCAAGCCGATACATCAGACCGAGCTCACCCAAAGTATCGGCGATATAGACGCCGATATCCGGCATCGGTTGGGCACGGCGCGAGCGCAGCGCGACCGGAAGACCGGCCACTTTGGCGCTATCGGCAATACTTTCGCCGCGTGCCGGATGGCGCGGCACGATGATGGTCAGCAATGCCGGGAATTTCGCGCGCAGCCGCCGATGCGCGCCGATAACAGCTGCTTCTTCGCCCGCATGGGTCGACGCGGCGACCACGACCGGGCGTTTGCCGACGATGTCTCTTAACCGCCGCAGCGCGGCTTCATCGGCAGGCGGCGCCGGGACATCGAGCTTGAGATTGCCGGTCGCATTTACCCGCGGCGCGCCGAGCTTGGTGTAGCGTTCGGCGTCGGCCGCTGACTGCGCCAAGCAAAGATCGAACCGGTTGAGCAGAGCCGCGATCACGCCCGGAACCCGGCGCCAGCGCTTGAAGGAGCGCTCGGAGAGGCGGCCATTGATGATGATCATCGGGATTTTGCGGTTAGCAGAGGAGCAAATCAGATTGGGCCACAGATCGGATTCAACGAAGAGCGCAAGACCCGGCCGCCAATGGTCGAGGAAGCGGCGCACGAAACGCGGTGCGTCGAGCGGAATGAACTGATGCAACACGCCATTCGGCAGCCGCTGTTCGGCGAGCGCCGCGGAGGTCACGGTTCCGGACGTGACCAGTACTGCGAAATCCCGCGCGCGCAAGCGCTCGATCAGCGAGATAGCCGCGAGCATCTCGCCGACGCTTGCGCCATGCACCCAAATCAGAGGACCTTTCGGCCGCGGCATGCTGGCTTGGCCGAGCCGTTCGCTCAACCGCTCGGGATGTTCCTTGCCGCGCTTCTGCCGCCTCATCAGCAGCTGCGACGCAATCGGGGTGCCGAGCGCAGAGCCGAGTTGATAGGCACGCAATGCGAGCGGCAAAGTGTTCGCCACGCTAGGCCCCGCCGCTCGCGCCGTCGACGAGCTCATATGCGCGCCGCGTCGCCGCGTTGAGCCGATCTTCAAGGAGGCGCCTCGCGCCTTCGAGCGCGGTGTCGTCGGCATCGCTCGGCACAGTGAGGGGCTCGGCGGCAACGCCGGCGCCGCGTCCGAACGGAAGGTTGATGGTGGTGCGATCCCAATTGTCGAGCACGAGGCGGCGGCTGGTCGCAATCGCGCTCGGATAAATTGGCCGCCCCGATGCCTGGGCGAGCTTGATGATGCCCAATCCGGCCACCCGCGCCACCTTCGGCACGTCGGCCGACAGCGCGATTGACTGGCCTTCGGCGAGCGAGTCGAGCATGGCCTGGAAGGCCGCGACGCCGGCTTTGTGAACGAAGCCGCCGCCGTGGTTTCCCGAACCGCGAATGGTGCCGACGCCGAGCCGCGCCGCAGCGATCGCGTTGATCTCGCCGTCGTGATGCCGCGACACCAGCATATTGACCCGATGTTGCCCTTTGCGTGCGACCGGGGCGAGCAGATGCTGCCCGTGCCAAAACGCCAAGATGATCGGCATGTCGGCTTCGCCGCGCTCGTAAATATCCTCAGGCTCGAGTGTGAAGCGCGTCGTCACTCCGACAAACCGCAGATATTCGGCGGCGGTGATCCCGATCGCCGCTTTAGCCCATCGTTGTCGCGCGATGTGCTGCCATAGCCGCATGCATCCCCTCATGTCCGGCATCATGACTGAACCGCGTGCGCGGTTCGCGATTATCGCAAGGCGAGGCGTTCGTCCCCAAGAAGTCCGATGAGCGCCGCGTGCCTTTCTCGGCCGGCTGCGATAAGCATCCCGTGCCGCGGCACAGGACGATTATAGGCGATCGCTCCACCGGCCAGGGGTGTGAGCGCGCCGCCCGCTTCGTGCACCAAAAGATCGGCCGCCGCAAGGTCCCAATCGTGACTGTTGCCGCCGGCAAAAGCGGCGTCGCAGGCGCCGTGAGCGACGCGTACAAGCCGCAGGGCCAGCGAATGCCCCCGTGGCAGTTTGGTGAACGGCGGCATGATCGAACTTAAGCGCTCTAGAAATTTCTGCGGTCCGGCGACGCGAATTCCGTGGAGATCCGCTCCAGGCGTCGCCGCGATCGCACCGCCGTTGAGAGTGCTGCCTAACCCGGTCCGCGCCGCAAAGAATTGGTCAAGCGCGGGTGCATAGAGGCAGGCTGCGATCGGGCGGCCGCCTTCGATCAGTGCCGCAGAAATCGCCCAGTCCGGCTGACCCGCGATATAGGCCCGCGTCCCGTCGATCGGGTCGATCACCCAGACATAGCGTGCGGCGAGGCGCGCGGCATCGTCGGCGCTCTCCTCGGACAGCCAGGCAAAGGTGTTGCCGCCGCCGGCCAAGCGCTCGCGCAGCAAGGCATCGACCGCGATGTCGGCTTCGCAGACCGGCGACGATGACGGACCCTTGGTCCATTGCTTGATCGGCTTTCCGAACATCGACAGTGCCAACGTGCCAGCATCGCGGACCGCGGCATCGAGCTGTGCAGCGGCGCGCGCAGAAATCTTCGCCATGCCGTCAGCCTCAATGGCCGGCAACGGTGAGACCCTCCACGCGCACCGTCGGCGCGTTGGTGGCATAGCGGAAGACCAGGTCGTTGGCCGGTTGAAGATCGGCGAACATCTCGGCGAGGTGTCCGGCTATCGTGACCTCGCCGACCGGATAGGTTGGCGCACCGTTGACGATCCAAAACCCGGCCGCACCGCGGCTGTAATCGCCGGTCACCAGATTGACGCCCGCGCCGATCAGGTCGGTGATATAGAAGCCATCCTTGATATCGGCGATCAACTCGTCGGGCGTCTGCGGTCCCGGGGCGAGATGGAGATTGCTTGGTCCCGGCGATGGCACCGACGAGACGCCGCGATGCGCGTGCGCAGTCGTCTGCAGCCGAAGCTCGCGCGCGGTCGCGCAATCAAGGAGCCAGCTCTTAAGCACGCCGTCCTCGATCAGCTTGAGTTCGTGCGTGGCGACCCCTTCGGCATCGAACGGCCGCGAACGCAGCCCGCGCTTGCGCAGCGGATCATCGATCACGGCGATGCCGCGGCGGAACAGCCGCTCGCCAAGCTTGTCGCGCAGGAAACTGGTCTTGCGCGCAATCGCGGCGCCGTTCGCGGCATTGGCGAGATGGCCGATCAGCGATCCGGAAATGCGCGGATCGAATATGACCGGCACGCGCCGCGTCTCAACCTTGCGCGGGTTGAGCCGCTTCACCGCGCGCTCGCCGGCTTTGCGTCCGATCGTTTCGGCGCTGTCCAGATCGGCGGCATGCAATGTCGAGGAATAATCGTAATCCTGCTCCATCGCCATGCCGCTGCCCGCGATCGCGGACATCGAGATCGAATGCCGCGAGCCGATCGTAGCGCCGCGAAAGCCGTGGCTTGTTACCAGCACCATGCCGCCGATTCCGGAAGACGCGGACGCGCCGCCGGATTTGGCAACTCCGGCGACGCCGAGTGCGGCTTGTTCGGCTTGGCGCGCCCGTTCCTCGAGCACGGCGACCGAAGGCATGTCGGGGTCAAGAAGATCAAGATCGGGAAATGTTCGTGCCAACAGCGCGGGATCGGCGAGCCCGGCGAATTCGTCGTCTGGCGCCGCGCGCGCCATGGCGACGGCGCGCTCGGCCAGCGCGTTCAGGCCATTGGCCTTGACGTCGTTGGTCGAAACCGCCGCCTGCTTGCGGCCGACCAGGACGCGAAGCCCGATATCGTCGCTTTCCGAGCGCTCCGACTCCTCGACTGCGCCATCGCGCAGTTCGACGGCAAGCGACACCGACCGCACAGCCACGGCATCGGCCTGATCGGCGCCGGCGCGTTTGGCGGCGGCGACCAGCCGTTCGGCAAGATTCAACAATGCGGACTGATCGAGCAGCGATGTCATTGTGGTTGGTAATCGGTTTACGGGGGCGGCGAGCGCAAGACAAGCCACCGCGGCAGCCGCGATTGGGGGAGAGGAAACGATCCGGATAACGCGAAGATGTAGGGCAAAGACGCAGGATTCAACCCATTACGAACCTGTATTGGCCGCAACAGACCGGAGCGTAAGCCCGACAAGTGGGATCCATGCTTTGTCCGCACTCCGGCAACCACTCGTCAATCATGCCAGCATTTGCGTGCGTGCTACCGGACTTTAACCAGGCTTCTTAAGCTGATCGCGACGGCGCGATGGCAGGGTTGCGGCAACCGGGCGGCAACAGCCCGGCGGGAGTTCGGGGCGTCAAATGGAAGCCGGCAGGCCCGCTGCCGGGTCGAGCCGCGCCGGGGCGCATCATGCAAGCACGACCGTGTCCCCGTGGCGGCTCGACCCTTTCTCATTACCCGCGCGTTTTACGACCGCCGATGACGCGGCGGACGAAGGCCTGCGCATTGTCGACCTGCATCGCGAACGGGTGGTGCTGCGCCGCGCGCTTTCCGGCATGCGGATGGTCGTGAACTTGCCGGTCGCCGCCTATCGCGGGGTCGCCATCAGGTTGGATGCCGCGACTGAGACGCCGCCGTTCGTTGCGGTTACGCTCGAACACAACGACGCGGCCCTGTCGCTGCCGTTGTTCGCATCGACCGATACCGATGACATTGTCGCCGAATGGCAGATCTGGGCGCGCGTGCTCGGACTGCCGCTTTTGATCGGGGACACTGACGGGAATATGCGCGAGGCGTTCGCGCGGATTGGGCCCTTGCGGATCGCACCGGCAACCTGGCGCCGCAGGCGTCGCAGCGCGATCGCGCGCCGGCGTCCGTCGCGGCTGTTACGCCGGCAAGTGGGGCGCGCTGACAACCCACCCGTCATGCATCGCGGCGAGAGCGAGATCATCGCGTGGGAATAGGCTTGTTTCTTGGTGCCAGCCCGCGGGAACAAGAAACGGCACACAACCGAGACGAAGCGCTGCCTGGCAAATTGACGGAACGGACCGAATTGCCCCTCGTTGGTCCTCATGACGACGCGACCGGAGCGGTTCCGGGTAAAGGCGCTGGAAAACTACCTCGCAGCGCAAAAAGCAAAAAACCCGGAAATAAGAGAAGCTTATTTGGAATTGATGCGGAACTGGCGCGACCTGGCGGAGGAGATCGAGCACTTCGAGCACGCCTGGCTTGACCGGGAGGGCATCTAACAGATGCGATTTCGCGCGCTGGCGTGTTCCCAGTTCATTGCCTGACCCCGCCTTCATGCTGCGCTTTGGTCGCGCAAGAGCTGCACAAACTGACGGTGAACAAGTGTGGGCTGCCAATCGGCCCGCGTGGCCACACCGTCCACCCGCGACAAGGCGCCGGAATGGACAGGGCGTTCGAGCAAGGCGCGCACCCGATCGCCGGCTTGTTCGGCTTGCAGCCGCGAAAACAACGAGATTCTGTCGCTCGATGTGAGAATGGAGAGATAAAGCGCCGGCGAGGTGCTCTCGACGCTGACCCGGGGCGACGCCGGCAAACCGGCAAAGAGCCTCTCGAACGCCTCGCGCCGCGGCACGCCGCGGGGCGGCAGGATCCAATCGTAAGCCGCCAAATCGCGCAGCGCGATGCGGCGAAGACCGGCAAGTGGGTGATCGCGCCGTACGACCGCGCAATAAGGATTGGAAAAAAGCGGCTCTTCGTGGACGTCACTCGCCCAATCCGGGCGCCGCAGCACGCCGAACAACAAGTCGAGCTTGCCGGCGCGCAGGTCTTTAAGCAACGCCTCGTAATGATCGTCCACGACCTGAACGCGCGCCTTCGGATAAATCGCCAGGAGCTTGTCGATCGCGCCGGACAACACCCGCGTCGCCGAGTGCGGGATGTTACCGATGGCGATGCGCGAGACGATCATGCCCTGCGCCGCGCGGACTTCCTCCAGGCCATATTCGATTTCGCGCAAGGCGAACCGGAAGCGGCGAGCGAGTTCGGATCCCTGCGCCGTGGTCGTCACTCCGCGCGCCGTGCGCTGATAAAGCGTGCGTCGCAATTCGCGCTCGAGCTCGCGCGCCGAGCGGTGGAGCGACGGTTGCGAAATGCCAAGCCATCGCGCCGCCGCGTCCAGCGATTGGTTCTCGGCGATGGCGATGAGGCTGCGTAATTGCGGCCGGGTAATTTTGTTGATGACCGCATTCGGACTTTGGCGGCCGACCGGCGGGCTACCAACCGCGGGGTCGCTTAAGGCCGAACGGATGTGATCGAAGAATCGTTGCACCCGAGCGAGAAAGACGGTTCCAAGCTCGGTCGCGTAACATCCGGAACGCCGGCGTTCGAACAAGCGGGCGTGTAGCTGCGATTCCAGCGCCACCAGCGATTGGCTCAACGCCGGCTGCGACAAATTGATCTCGCGCGCCGCGCGGCTCACGCTTTGCCGCCGCGCGACGGCTTCAAAGCCGCGCAACTGCCGCAGCGAAGGCACATCGACGAGATTCATAAATGCGGCCTAAAGTCAGAAAAGCTGCACGTAATATTAGCAAAAACTTATGGCCGAGCGCAGGGTTTCGATTGGCAAAAACCGCCGCCTGATGGCAGGCAGGAAGGGCGGATAAAAAATCCCTGCCTCGGGCAACGCCTGAGTGCCGTCGAGGCGGGCGCTTGAAAGCCAAACCGCAAAGGGAGAAGCGAGATGCGCTCCAGAAAACGCCCTAATTTGCGCTCCAGCACGCGCCCGACGGCACAAAGCTCGAGTTTCGCGTTGTCGCGCCGCCGATTTATGACGGCCACGGCATTCGCCGCGGCTGCGCTCGCGACGGCGATGCCGCTTGCCCAAGCTGCCGCCGAATATCCGACCAAACCGGTGCGCGTCTTCGTGCCTTACGGTCCCGGCGGGGTCGGCGACCTGACGCTACGGCTGTTGGCCGATCAGCTCAGCAATCAGGTCAAACAGCGATTCGTCATCGAGAACCGTCCTGGCGCCGGCGGCATCATCGCCATGACCGAGGCGCTGCGCGCGCCGGCCGATGGCTACACGCTGGCCGAGATCGGCAACGGTCAAGCGATCAGCGCCTCGCTGTTTAACCGGTTGCCCTTTGACGTGCTCAAGGACTTCACGCCGATTTCGGTGGCCGCGAGCTTCGAAATGCTGCTCGCCGTTCCGGCCAACTCACCTTACAACTCGCTCAAAGATATCGTCGAGGGGGCAAAGAAAAATCCCGGCAAACTCAATCTCGGAGCAATCAATCCGGGCAGCACCCAAAATCTCTCGGCGTATCTTTTTCAGCAGGTGACCGGCGCCGACTACGCCATCGTCACCTATCGCACGACCCCGGATTTGGTGACGGCGCTGCTGCGCGGCGATGTCGATCTCGGTTTCGATTATTACGCCGGTTTCGCCGGTGAAATCGCCGACAAAAAGATCCGGATCATTGCGACGTCCGGTGAAGAACGCGATCCGTTGCTTAAGGACATCCCGACCGCCAAGGAGAGCGGATTTCCACAATATGTCGTGACCAGCTGGAACGGGGTTGCGGCGCGCAAGGGGATTGCTCCGGAAATCGTCGACATCCTCAACGCCGCGATCAACCGTGCGCTCGACGTTCCCGACCTTCAGGAGAAGGCGCGTGGGCTTGGCATGCAGGCGCGCGGCAGCACGCCGCAGCAGATGGCCGACCGTTTGGCCAGCGACGTCGCCAAATGGCGTGCGGTCATCGACAAAGCCGGCATTCCGAAACAGTAAAGCGCGTCGCATCAGGAGCAATCCACCGGAGCATGAAATGTCGGAAGCGCCGCGGCTGAAAATTGCGATCGCAACTTACGGCCACACCCGTGCACTCAAATCGGGCGAGGTGCCGATCAAGGGCATCGATCCGCAATTTATCGAGGTGGCGCCGATCATCGGCGCCTTCCGCCGCATGGTGCGCGATGTCGAATTCGACATATGCGAGATGGCGCCGACGACCTATATGATCGCGCGCGCCCGCGGCGCGCCTTATATCGCGCTGCCGATTTTTCTGATGCGGCGTTTTCATCATGGCGGTTTTGTCGTGCGGCCGGACGCCAAGATCACGACGCCCAAGGAACTCGAAGGCAAAAAGGTCGGCGTCCGCGCCTATTCGGTGACCACCGGCGTGTGGACGCGCGGGATCTTCGTCAACGAATATGGCCTGGATTCATCCAAGGTGACTTGGGTCGTTGACGACGAGGAGCACGTGAGCTCGCTCCAACTCCCCGACAATGTGATCCATGCGCCGCAAGGCAAATCGCTTCAGAGCATGATGGCGTCAGGCGCAATACAGGCCGGATTTACCGGACCCGCCGGCGTCGGCCGCGCCGGTCCGCCGATCAGCGGCTGGGACAATGTGAAGGAGACCGCACCGGCCGATACTTATCCGGAATTGATTGCGAACGCCGAGAAGACCGAGGCCGAATGGTTTCGCCGCACTGGAATTTATCCGATCCACGGCCTCATCGTGGTCAAGGACGAGCACATCGAACGCTATCCGTGGCTCGCGCGCTCATTGATGGATGCCTTTGTCGCGGCCAAGAAGCCGTATCTCGAAAGCATCCAGCTTGGCCGCGGCGAGAGCGCGGAAGACAAACGCTACCGGAGCTTCTTATCGTTAATGCCCGATCCGCTGCCTTATGGCGTCACCGCCAACCGCTCCAGCATCGAGGCGCTCGTGACCTACAGCTTGCAGCAGGAATTGATACCGTCGCGGCTGCAACTCGACCGGATATTCATCGACATCGATCCCTGATTGCACAAGAGGAAAGTGAGTGAATAAGCATGCCCGTCATCGACATTCATCCCCACATCGTCTCGCCGGATACCAAGCGCTACCCGCTGGCGCCGCTTGGCGGCACGCAATCGACCTGGTCGAGCGAACGGCCGACCACCTATGAAATGCTGCTCAAGGAAATGGGTGCCGCCGGCGTCGACAAGGCGGCGATCGTGCATTCTTCGACCGCTTACGGCTATGACAACAGCTACGTCGCCGACGCGGTGGCGGCGGTTCCATCGCGCTTTACCGGCGTCTATTCGATCGACGTTCTTGCTCCCGACGCGGTGAAGACTTTCGACTACTGGCTGCCGCGCGGCTGCAGCGGCATGCGCTTGTTCACGACCGGCAGCACGCTCCCGGATCAGGCCAAATGGTTTGTCGATCCGAAAACCTATCCGTTCTGGGAACACGCGTCGGCCAAGAACATTCCGGTCTGTATGCAGATGAAGCAGGAAGGAATTCCACTGCTGCGCCAGATCATGGATCGCTTTCCGAAAGTGACGATTATCCTCGATCACCTCTCTCGCGCGTCGTTTGCCGATGGGCCGCCCTATGCCGCGGCCGCTGGATTCTTCGATCTTGCCAAATACGAGCAGGTCTATTTGAAAGTGACGCCGATCAACGTCACGCCCAAGAGCTGGGGCAAAGCCACGCCGGACACCTTTTTCGGTAAAGTGATCGACACATTCGGAGCGTCGCGCATTGCTTGGGGTTCGAATTTTCCCAACTCGGTCGGCACGCTCGCCGAGATTCTTGGCGCCGCGCGGAAGGCTTTTTCGCTCGCCAAGGCATCGGATCAGGATTGGATCTTCGGCAAGACCGCGCAGGCGCTTTATCCGGTGCTGGCGAAGTGAGAGGACGGCCCGCCATGACAGCTGCGACAAAACTCAAACTACACACAATGTTGGGAAACTATCGCAACACCGCGCCGCTCAAGAATGGTGCCGTCCGCTCCGACCTGGTCGATTTCGACTTCGTCGAGGTCAAAGTCGCCAACAACTTGTTCAAGCAGGTGGTTCGCGACGCCAAATACGACGTCGCCGAGCTCGCTATCGTGACGTACTTGCAGGCCAAGGCCTATGGCAAACCTTATGTGCTCGTCCCGGCGGTGCTGGTCAGCCGCGGCCAGCATCACACGATTGCCTACAATGCCGAGCGGGGCGCGTTGAAACCGTCCGACCTTCCCGGCAAGCGCGTCGGGGTGCGCGCCTATACGGTGACGACCGGCACCTGGGTGAGGGGGATTCTGGCGAGCGACTATGGCGTGGACATCAACAAAGTGGAGTGGATCACCTTCGAAGACCCGCATGTGGCGGAATATCACGATCCCGACATTGTCAAACGCGCGCCTTCCGGCAAGGAACTCGCTCAGATGCTGCTCGACGGCGAAGTGGCTGCCGGGATCGTCGGCGATAAACTCCCCGACCCGCGCTTGAAGCATCTCATTCCAGATGCTGAAGGAGCCGCACGGAAATGGGCCGAACGCCACAACGGCGTGCCGATCAATCACATGCTGGTCGTTCGCGAGGAATTGTCGCGCTCGCGGCCCGACGTGGTGAAGGAGATTTTTCGGCTATTGCGTGAAAGCAAGCGGGCCGCGGGATTAGGCGATGGCGTGGCGCTCGATCCTTACCGTTTTGGCGTTGAAGCCTGCCGTCCGACCTTGGACATCATTATCGATTTCTGCCACGCGCAGAAGCTTATCCCGCGCCGCATGTCGGTCGATGAATTGTTCGACGATACGACGCGGGCGCTGGGAGCTGGTTGAGCTGGCGTGAGCACGGCGGGCTAAGTCGCGCCTCTATTGTCGAGGCTTCGGGACCGTTTCGCGCGTGCCTTTCTCCGCCTCATCCTCCTGCGCCGCCGCTTCGAGCCAAGTGCGCGCAAGATCGAGGCATGCCAAACGGTCCACCTCGGTCTTGGCCTCATTCGCCAAGCGGTAGCACTCTTCGGCCATTTTGAAATAATCGTTGGCGCTGGGCATCGGATGCCTCTCGATCGCCGTTCGCGACCGCGAGTTTACACCCTCGGTCAAGCGCTGGCGAGAGTACCGCGGACGAACACGCCGTTTTGAATGGCTATCGTGCCAGCGCCGCCTGAAGCAGCAAGCCTGCAAACAAAATCAATCCGGCATCGCGGTCGGATTTGAAAACGGCGAGGCAGTTGTCTTGATCGGCAATATCGAGCCGCACAATCTGCCAAGAAAGGTGCGCGGCGAAGGCGAGGAGTCCCAGCGTGAAGACCAGTCCGCCACCGGCGGCAAATCCGGCCGCGCCGATGAGAACGACGGCGGCGCTGTAAAACAGAGCAAGCATCGGCTTAGTGCGCGGTCCGAACAATAAAGCCGTGGATTTTATCCCGATCAGCGCGTCGTCTTCGCGATCCTGATGGGCATAGATCGTGTCGTAGCCGATTACCCAAGCGATCGATCCGGCATAAAGCAACAACGCCGGAACATCGAGCCGGCCGAACATGCCGGCCCAGCCCATCAGCGCGCCCCAGGAAAAAGCGAGGCCGAGCACGATCTGCGGCCAATAGGTGATCCGTTTCATGAACGGATAGATCGCGACGATCGCCAGTGATGCGATGCCAAGCCCGACGGTAAACGCATTAAACGCGAGCAGCACCAGCAGCCCTACGAGCGACTGCGCGATCAAAAACAGCGCGGCTTGGGTGACGCTGACCTGGCCGGATGGAATAGGCCGCGACCGGGTGCGCTCGACGGCCCGGTCGAGATCGCGGTCGACGATGTCGTTCCAGGTACAGCCCGCGCCGCGCATGGCGAAGGCGCCGATAAAGAAGAGCGTTATGTGCCACAGGCTGGGTAGGCGCCAGCCGGCCGCGACTGCGGCCAGCGCCGACGACCACCAGCAGGGCAAGAGCAGGAGCCAGGAACCGATCGGGCGATCAAGGCGCGCCAGCCGCAGATAGGGCCGCGACCATGACGGGGCGAGGCCGTCGACCCAGTTGCCGGTCGCATCAGCAACTCGACCGGCCGCCTCCTTCATCGCGCCAGCGGATTTCCGGTCAGCGTATCGAAGGTGCCACGGCCGGTTTTGGTATTCTTGGCGGTGTCGGCCGCCGGTCCTTTTATGGCGTCGCTCAGCGATGGTGCTTTCGGGCGCGGTCCTTCTTCGCTGCAGGCCATGGTGCGGAACTTCATCGATTTTTCGTGATTGGCCTTGGACACCGTGAGCACATGGTCGGGCACGCCACACCAGACCTTATTGTCTTGCAGGAATTTG
The DNA here is from genome assembly GCA_036497645.1 of Xanthobacteraceae bacterium. Taxonomy (GTDB): domain Bacteria; phylum Pseudomonadota; class Alphaproteobacteria; order Rhizobiales; family Xanthobacteraceae; genus BOG-931. The sequence goes on along the minus strand of DASXJB010000108.1, from coordinate 5,402 downwards.
ACCACGCTGGTTTCGGCGGCGACGAAGCTCGTCATCAGCGTGCAGAGTTCCTTGCGGTCGGCCTTGGCTTTCATCGCGGCGGTGACCAAGGTGCTGCGCTTCTGCGCTTCGGCCGTGAGCTTGCTGAAGTCGTTGCACTGGACGCCGCCGGGCGGCGCCGGGAACTGCGCCCATGCGCTGCGGTTGGCGATAGTACAAAGCGCCAAGTCCACACAAATGGCCAGACTAACGATCAAACAAGAGGTCGAGCCAAGCGACAGCGCGCGCGCGCTTTTCATGAGATAGCCCTCTCCCGACCCGTCGCCAGCCCGCGATTCGTCCTTGCCGCAGGCCTCTGAACTCTGCCCGAAATCCCGCCGCCCTTAAAGGCTTGGTGTCAAGAACCTGCCCAACTACAGACTTTCAGATTTCGGCGACAACGCGGCAAAGCACCGCAAAACGGGTGGGTGCGACCCCGCGGCCCTAGCCGTCCAAAAAGCAATCGGCAGAAGTCAATCGCACGGGCGCTCGCAAAGCGTGGTCGCCTCTATCGAGCAAATTGGTTAAACCGGATTCGAGGCAAACAGGGGATTCAAGCTGAAATCAATCGATTTTAGCATGGGCTGCGCGCTGACGGCGATCCGAGCAGCAAAGCTAATACACTTTGAGGGAACGGTATTCCGTCATGCCTGACTACGATTTCCGCACCACGCGGCTTTACGTCGATGCGCCGTTTTACGACGGAGCCGTCATCGCCCTTGATCGCGGTCAATCGCATTACCTCAGGCGGGTGCTGCGGCTCAAGGACGGGCAAGCGATTTTGGTTTTCAACGGCCGCGACGGCGAATGGCGCGCCGCGCTTGAAGGCGGCACGCGCCAGGTGGCGCTGCGCGTTGCCAACCGCACCCGCCCGCAAACTACGGCCGGCGATCTGCACTATCTGTTCGCGCCGCTCAAATCGGCGCGCCTCGATTACATGGTGCAGAAGGCGGTCGAGATGGGGGTGTCGCAACTGCGGCCTGTTCTCACGCAGCACGCCCAGATCGCACGCGTCAATCTCGAACGCATGCGCGCCAATGCCATCGAGGCAGCGGAGCAATGCGGGATTCTTTGCTTATCGGAGATTGCCGCGCCGGTGCCGTTGTCCCGTGCGCTCGCGGCGTGGCAGCCGGAGCGGCATCTCGTGTTTTGCGATGAGGCAGCCGATGTCGCCGACCCGCTCGCGGCCCTTGCCACTGTGCCGCGGCATGCGCCGCTTGCGGTCTTGATCGGGCCGGAAGGCGGCTTCGCAGCCGATGAGCGCGCGGCGCTTCTCAAATTGCCGCGTGTGGTGCGGCTTGCGCTCGGCCCGCGGATCCTGCGCGCCGATACCGCCGCGGTTGCTGCGCTGGCGCTCGTCCAGGCCGCAATCGGCGACTGGCGCTGATCGCCGTCGTTCCGGCCGACAGTCAATGAATCTTGCCGGGACGATCGTAGCAAACGAAGCCGACATAGTCGCCATAGGCGCGGTGAATGCTGGTGACCTTGGCGAAGCGGCCCCAGCGCGCGCAATAGTCTCCCGCGACCTGGTGATAGATCGGTTCGACGTCAGGCGAATAGGGGAAGATGCCGCCGGTATCGTTGCCGGTCACCGCTGGACCAGGCCCGGCGAACTCGGCGCCTAAAGCCAGTGCGGCAGCGCTGCCGCACAACGAGACGACGGCAATCACAGTGAGCGCGATCACGACTTTCCGAACCATGGCAGAGCCTCGCAGCGAAGCGGAATAGCGAATAGCCAATAGATGATACGCTCGGCGCGCGCTATTCGCTACTCGCTACTCGCTCCTCACCATTCGCTCCTTTAGAGCATCGCATAGGCGCTCGCCACCATGCCGATCGGCCGCCGGTCGGCGGCATTGAGCAGCATGACGCGGCCCAAGCTCGTATTGCGGCCGATACGTACCACCCGCGCATCGGCGACGACATCGAAATTCACCGGGCGCAAGAAATGCGTGGTCTGGTCGATGGACATCATCGGTCGGTAGCCGTTCCAGGCGGCCGAACAGGCCAGCACCATCGCGGTATCTGCCAGCGCCATGAGCGCCTGCGTGCAGACCACCGCACCGTCGCTGCAGACTTTTCTGGAATAGGGTAGCCGTACGGTCGCGCCGGGCTGCCCATCGGGCAGCGCGCCCGGCGGCCGCACGGTTTCGACGCTTTCGACCAGCAGCGCCAAATCTTGCACCCACTGCGGAAAAATTTCGGTCATCAGGTGCCCCGCCGCTTGCAGGCTGAACGACATCCGCGGCGCCGGAAGCCGGTGCACCTCGCCCATCGTGACCCCCCAAATGCTAGCCAAACGGCTCGCCGGCCGTTTCCGGCCGGTCGTTGCAACCCTCGCGCTACAATCTATGAGTGAAGGACACCGCGAAGCCGTGGCTTGGCCGTTTCGCGATGCACGCGGACGCGACGAATCGAATGCAACAAATTAGGCGCGACCTGTTACAGGCGACCCGTTATAGGCGACCTGGCGGCAGTCACGCACGCGATTTGCTCGTTCGTGCAATCACAACAAAACTGCGAAAAACCGATTCGCGCTATCTTTTTTATGCCACAGCGGCTGGCAAAAGCGGCGGCACAAGGGTGCCGGGACTTGACCAGATCGGTTCCTCGCGGCACGGTTAACTGCGCCAGAGGGGGAGGGGCCTTCATGTCGCAAACATTCTCCCGCGCCAGGGTGCAGACGACCATCGAGTTAAAGCGCGGCCGGACCTTCGGCGGTAAGTTTTGTGCGCGAGCGGGCCAGCTCGGGGGCATCCTGCTGGCACTCGTGCTTTGCGCGCTGGCATCCTCGCCGTCGCGCGCGGCGAACTGGTTTGAAAAGAATTTCTGGCTGTCAGGTCCGCGCTATAGCCGCGTGGTGCCAGCTTGCGATTATCCGGCGGCGCTGGACCGCATCATCGCCAATTTCCGCACCAAGGAATTCCGTTTCTGGAATTCGGAACAGCGCATCGTCGGATTTGAGAATATTCGCGAGCTCGACTTCCTGCCTTGGGCCGCACAAGCTATTCCGCGCCGCTTCTGCAGCGGAATCGCGGTCATCAACGACGGCGGCAGGCACACGATTTATTATTCGATCGCCGAAGATACCGGTATGATCGGCATGGATTGTGGCGTCAATTTCTGCGTCGCTGGGCTTGATCGTGACTGGGCCTATAATCCCAGTTGCCGGGCGGCGGGGCCGTAACGCTCAGCCGCGCAAGGCTTCGAGCACGCAATCGCGCAACAGCATTGGATCACGGGCGCCGCGCTGAGCGAACTCGATCACTTTTACCGCGACGACATTCGCCTCGTGGTGATCGGCGTCGCTGAGCCCCAGCGTTCGGCACACGTCGGCATAGACGCGCGTCATGCTGACGATCGCCTCCGGTTCGAAGGGCTCGTTCTTGAATAGGCGGTAAACGGCCATACGCCGCGCCTCCCGTGTGCCAGCTGCAAACTAGGTGCCGAATGCGACGGTTTCCAGCCCGCTTTCGGTCCGCGACGCGACAATCCCCATTGTCCCCGCCTATGGCGAGCGGACTGTGAATAGGGTGAAAAGTTCTGTTCTTGATTTGTTCCAAGGGGTTGTCTAAGGTCTTTGCGTTTGTCGAACGCGTACAGGGGGGTGGTCATGACCAGGGTAGTGTTGCGTGCGGCGTTGCTTGCGTTGTTGCTCACCCCCCGAGCGGCGACGGCGCAGGATCCCCGGCAGAATGCGCCGGGGCAGTTTGATTTTTACGTTCTGTCTCTGTCCTGGTCGCCATCTTTCTGCGCTGGTGCTGCCGAGCGGGGCGCCGGTCCCGCGGCCGGGAATGTGCAATGCGGCCCGCGACCCTATTCTTTCGTCGTTCATGGGCTGTGGCCGCAATATGACCGTGGCTTTCCAGAATATTGCCAGATTCCGGCGCCGCGGCTTGATCGCGGCGTGGTCTCCTCGATGCTCGATCTGATGCCGGCGCCGCGGCTAATCTTCAACGAATGGGATCGTCACGGCACCTGTTCCGGCCAGTCGCCGCGCGCGTATTTCGAGACCGTGCGCAAGGCGCGAGCCGCGGTGAAAATCCCGCCCGAGTTTACCGATCTCAAGGAGCCGCTCAGCGTAACCCCGCAGGCCGTCGAAGAGGCTTTCATCAAGGCCAATCCTGGACTATCGGCGAGCGCGATGGCGGTCGGCTGCGATGCCAAGCGTTTGACCGAGGTGCGGCTTTGCCTTTCCAAGGATCTGCGCTTCCGCGATTGTGCGGAGATTGCCAAGCGCAGCTGCAGCCGAGAGCAGTTGACGATGCCGCCGATGCGCGGCAGCTGAGGGGCCAGCGGGCTGTTCGTTGGGACGATCTCAGTCTAAGTCCGGCCGGGATGTGTCGGATCGCGGCGTGACATGAACTATCAGCACGCGTTTCACGCCGGCAACTTTGCCGACGTCCACAAGCATATCGTTCTAACGCGCATTCTCGACTATTTGCGGCAAAAACCGGCGGCATTTCGGGTCATTGACACCCATGCCGGCGCCGGCCTCTACAACCTTCTCGGGCCGCAAGCCGCGCGGTCGGGTGAATGGCGGGACGGAATCGGACGCCTGTTCGCGATGCCGCGCTCCGGCGCAGCCGGAACCGATTCGATGGAGGTGCTGGTTGCGCCTTATCTCGACATCATCGCGGCGCTCAATCCAGGCGGGACGTTGCGGCTCTATCCCGGATCACCGCTGATCGTTAAAGCGCTATTGCGTACGCAAGACCGGCTTATTGCTTGCGAGCTTGAACCGACCGCGGCTGCTTTGCTGAAAGCCGCTCTGTACGGCGATGCCCGCGCCAAGGTGCTCTCCATCGACGGCTGGGTGGGGCTTTTTGCCAATATCCCGCCCAAGGAACGCCGCGGCTTGATAGTGATCGACCCGCCCTACGAGGAGACTGTCGAATTCGCCCGCCTGTCCGATGCCTTGGCGCAGGCGTATCGCAAGTGGCCGAACGGGCTTTACTTGTTGTGGTATCCGATTAAATATACTGAAATTACAGGAGATTTTCCGAGATTTTCGCAGATACCCCCGGACGGCTACCGAGACCGCCAGCAAAAGCGGCCTTCCGGGCGCGAGGGTGCGGACGCTTTGGCGCGGCAGCTCCGTCGGACCGGGATTCCGAAGCTTCTACGCTGCGAACTGTCGATTGGTCCGGCGCGCGCCGAAGGCGGGCTCACCGGGTCTGGCCTGATTGTCGTCAATCCGCCGTTTCCGCTGGAGCGCGAGTTGCGAGTACTTCTTCCTGCGGTTGTGCGATGGCTCGCGCCGACAGGCGGCACTTACCGCCTTGACTGGCTCTCGGGAGAATGATCGGCCGTGGCGCGGCCCGTGCCGCCACCAGTCGATTTCACGATTAGAGTTAACCGCTGGTCCACCGATCAGCCTGGCT
>DASXJB010000107.1:0-4546 GCA_036497645.1 Xanthobacteraceae bacterium | reverse complement strand
ACGCTGACCGCGCGCCAGGGACCGAAGATGAATGCACCGGGGCTTGGCATGAGCGTCTGTCAGTCGGAGATACAGGCAGGCAAACAGGCGACAGCCGGACGACGATGTGAGGAGTCCGGAATCGTTATAACACCCGGATGTCATGGATCGCCGACTCGCCGGCGCGTGGCAATCGGCATTGACGATGCGCTATTAGGCGGCAGGCTTATTGCGCAGCTGGCTATTGCGCAGCTGGTTTGGGCTTGGCGCCGGCTCGCGCTACGCCCTCTGGCGCGCAGCGTACATAAACGCCGGTGCCGTAGCGGCCGGCGACTTCCGGATCCATCCAGCGCAACACCATGGTGCGGCCGTCGAACGACACGATTTCGCGATCTTGCGGGCCGCCGGCATTGCCCGGCGGACCGATATAGTTCTTGCCGGTGCTCGATCCTTTAAGCTGCAGCTCCTGCAACTGCGCGCTGTCGGCGAGATACATCATGACACCGCCATTGGCCCCGCGCGTGATTTCGACCGGCTGGCCGCATTGGCCGCGCGCCGCCGCAGATGTGCGCGCCAAGTCGCTCTCGTTATGGAAGGCGCCATAACCCCAGCGGCCGACGACTTCTTCCGGGCGGTATTGCGAGGGAATTGCCGGCTGCGTCATGGGTGCAGTGGCCGCTGACTGCTCCAGGGGGGGCGTGTTGGACGTACAGGCCGCGAGCGCGAGCGCGGCAAAGGCCACGCCGCCGCAAGCACACTGCAATCGCGAGGCGCTCATGAAAATCTCCCCAAGGCCGGACCATCCGGCCGCAGCGCGGCTCATCAGGGGTGACCAGCCCTCCCCCGCCCGGCAGGCTTCGCCCGTGCTTTGTACCGCCACGACCTTTCGAGTTTGTTTCAAATAGTCCCCGCAGCCGGCACCTTCGGCAAAGATTACGGCCCCGATTTGGCGGTTTGGCTTGCTCCGCGCCGGCTCGACCCATTGCGCCCCGCCGGCACTCCCAGCGCGCGCGATTTTGCCTTCGGGCGTGGATCGACAAGCGCGGCTGATTTATGAATGCTCAGTGCCCGCATCAGGTCCGGATCGTCGAAAAAGTCGCTGTCGGCGCAGAGTTTCGCGGCATGAATGCCGGCAATCGCGCACAAATCGTCGAGCTCATTGGCATCCCCAGTGACCCCGACCGCGCCCAAAAGCTCGCCGGTCTTGTCGCGGATGAGTTGGCCGCCGCCTTCCAGAAATAGCGGGTAATCGGAAAGCCTCTCCAGGGACTGCATGAATAACGGCTTTTCCCGCGCCTTCTGCAGCACAAGTTTGGACGGCCGGCCGAGCGCCAAAGCGCCGTAGGCTTTGCCGTAGCAAATCTCAAAGCGCAGCATCGAAGCGCCATCCTGCTTCTGAAATGCCTTCACGCGGCCGCCGGCATCGAGCACGATCGCGCTCATCGGCCGGCATTTGCGCTTTTTGGCGGCGGCAAAGGTCGCCGCAATAATGGTATTGGCCTCTTCGAGGCTGAGTCCGCGCATTTCTTTTCCAGATTCCCGCTGCCCTGATGGCGGCATGGCCTAGAATAGACGTTCTCGTCGACCAAACCACCGTTATCGGAGGCCAAAGTTCGTGCGCCAGAGCGGGCGCTTTGCTGCAGCCTCGCCTTGACACCCTGCCTCAGGCACCTTATTTCCCCATCGCCCACTTGGCACTCAGGTTTTCAGAGTGCTAAGGCACTCACATACCGAACCTTTTGAAGGCTAGCGCCCGGTTTCTGCGGGAACACACCGCGCGGCAGACGAGGATCATCATGGCGAAAACCAAGTTCCGGCCACTCCACGACAGGGTGATTGTTAAGCGCGTCGAGGCCGAGGAAAAATCCAAAGGCGGCATCATCATTCCGGACACCGCCAAAGAGAAGCCGCAACAGGGTGAGGTTGTTGCCGTGGGGCCCGGCGGCCGCGACGAGAACGGCAAGCTCGTCCCGATGGATCTGAAGGCCGGCGATCGCGTGCTGTTCGGCAAATGGTCGGGCACCGAGGTCAAGCTCGACGGCGAAGAACTCCTGATCATGAAGGAGTCCGACATCATGGGCGTGATCGCCTGAGCGAGCGCCGACGATCTCCGACATCTGAATTCTGACATCCGAGGAAACACCAATGACTGCCAAAGACGTAAAATTTTCAGGCGAGGCGCGCGAGCGCATGCTCCGCGGCGTCGAGACGCTCGCCAATGCCGTGAAAGTGACGCTTGGCCCCAAGGGCCGCAACGTCGTCATTGAAAAATCGTTCGGCGCGCCGCGCATCACCAAGGACGGCGTCACCGTCGCCAAAGAAATCGAGCTTGACGACAAGTTCGAGAATATGGGCGCGCAAATGGTGCGCGAAGTCGCCCAGAAGACCAATGACCTGGCCGGCGACGGCACCACCACGGCAACCGTGTTGGCGCACGCCATCGTCAAGGAAGGCGCCAAGGCGGTTGCCGCCGGCATGAATCCGATGGATCTCAAGCGCGGCATCGATCTCGCGGTGAAAGCGGTCGTCGATGAGATCAAGGGCCGCGCAAAACGCGTGGGCTCATCGTCCGAGATCGCTCAGGTCGGGACCATTTCCTCGAACGGCGACACCGCCGTCGGCAAGATGATCGCAGCCGCAATGCAGAAGGTCGGCAACGAAGGAGTCATTACCGTCGAGGAGGCCAAGTCGCTGGAAACCGAGGTCGAAATCGTCGAGGGCATGCAGTTCGACCGCGGTTATGTGTCGCCCTATTTCATCACCAACGCCGAGAAGATGGTGGCGGAATTGGAAGACGCCTATGTGCTGCTGCACGAGAAGAAGCTGTCGCAGCTCCAAGCCATGCTGCCGCTTCTCGAAGCGGTGGTGCAATCAGGCAAGCCGCTTTTGATCGTCGCCGAAGACATCGAAGGCGAGGCGCTCGCCACGCTGGTCGTCAACAAGCTGCGCGGCGGCTTGAAGGTCGCGGCAGTGAAGGCGCCAGGCTTCGGCGACCGCCGCAAGGCCATGCTTGAAGACATCGCCATTCTTACCGGCGGCCAACTCATCGCCGAGGATCTCGGCATCAAGCTCGAGAGTGTGACGCCGGCAATGCTCGGCCGCGCCAAGAAAGTCGTGATCGAGAAGGAAAAGACCACGATCGTCGACGGCGCCGGCAAAAAGAAGGACATCGAAGCCCGCGTCAACCAGATCAAAGCGCAGATCGAGGAGACTACTTCCGACTACGATCGCGAGAAACTGCAGGAGCGGCTGGCCAAGCTCGCCGGCGGGGTCGCCGTGATCCGCGTCGGCGGCGCGACCGAGGTGGAAGTGAAGGAGAAGAAGGACCGGGTCGAGGACGCGCTCAATGCCACTCGCGCCGCGGTCGAGGAAGGCATCGTTGCCGGCGGCGGCGTTGCGCTCCTGCGCGCCAAAAAGGCGATCGGGAAACTGCGCAGCGCCAATGCCGACGTGCAGGCCGGCATCAATATCGTGCTCAAGGCGGTAGAAGCTCCAGTACGGCAGATCGTCGAGAATTCCGGACACGAAGGCTCGATCGTGGTCAACAAGATCCTGGAGAGCAAGTCGGAGACTTTCGGCTTCGACGCGCAGAGCGAGGATTATGTCGACATGTTCGACAAAGGTATCGTCGATCCGGCGAAGGTCGTGCGCGCGGCCCTGCAGGACGCGGCTTCAGTCGCTGGCTTGTTGGTCACTACCGAAGCCATGGTTGCGGAGTTGCCGAAGGAAAAACCGGCAATGCCGGCCATGCCCGGCGGCATGGGCGGCATGGACTACTGACGCGAAGCAGATTTCCATATCTCGCATGAAAATAAGCGCGGCGCGGCACTCGGTGCCGCGCCGCAGATGTCTGGGAGAGATGAGGTCTGCTCAACCCATTCGGGCGAGCCGATTTGGAAACGAGATTTTGGGCTCTCGGGCTTTTGGAGAAAATCCCGCTATGACTGCGCTTCCCGGTAGCACCGAGCAGCAGAATTGGATTGGGAACCCATGTCAGTTTTGTGACGGCTTGAGCACGTCGCAAATCTTGGATGAATTATTTTCACTTATAGTTGCATAAACCACGATAGATTCACGCGAATTCCGCGGGGCCAAATCGGCGTACTTGTTTGGTTCTGGTTCAGCCGGCCGCGCGAATTCCAACCGCCCGCAGGCGCTTCTCATTCCCAGCTGAAGCTCGGCCCCAGCGCGCGGCGCAGGCGAAGAAGTGCCGCGCGGGCGAAAGCCGCCTCATCGCGCGCGAACCCATAACGCCGCCGCAATTCCCGGCGCGACAAAAGCACAAATATGCGATCACGCCGCAACGTGTCGGCGCGAAGCGCCGCCGCATTGCGCGCAAGCACGATCATCGAGATCAGGATATTCTCACCAAACCAGTGCATCTGCTGGCGGAATGAGCGTGAACTCACTGCCGCGATCCGTTCAAAGCCAAAGCGCCCGACGAAGCGCACCAGCTGCGTGCGGCGCTCCGCAGGCTCAAGGCTCATATTGGCGCAAATCGCGACGACGTCATCGAGGTCGCGGCGGCCGTCGAGAAAACCCGCCAGTTCCCGCAGTGAGAGCTCAA
>DASXJB010000106.1:0-2324 GCA_036497645.1 Xanthobacteraceae bacterium | reverse complement strand
CCGTTTCCAAGTAATCGGATTCTTGATCGGAGATTCGAACGCCGCGGCAACCCCGCGGCGTTTTTTTGGTCTTTAGTAGCGTATGAGCGCCGACCCCCACGTGAAACCGCCGCCGAACCCCTCCAGCAGCAGCAACAGCCCGCGCTTTACTCGCCCGTCGCGAATACCGGTATCAAGTGCCAGGGGCACGGAGGCGGCCGAGGTGTTGCCATGCGTGTCGATGGTTACGATGACGCGATCCATCGGAAGATCGAGACGTTTGGCGATGGCCTCGATGATGCGGATGTTCGCCTGATGCGGAATCAGCCAGTCGAGCTGTTCTTTTGGTACGTTGTTGGCATTCAACGTCTCAGTGACCAATTGGCCCAAAGTGTTGACCGCCACCTTGTAGACCTCGTTGCCCTTCATTTGCACGCCCGCTTTACCTTCGCGGATCAACTTGAAGCCTTTGGAGACACCGTCCGGGTAGGTGAGCAGGTCTTTGTACTTACCATCGGAATGCAATCGCGTGCTGATGATCCCCGGCTCCTGCGCGGGCTTGAGGATCACGGCACCCGCGCCATCGGCAAACAACACGGCGGTGCCGCGATCGCCCCAGTCGATGATTCGCGACAGCGTCTCCGCACCGACCACCAACGCACACTTTGCTTCGCCGAGCCTGACGAATTTATCGGCCACGCTGAGCGCATAGACGAATCCGGTGCAGGCGGCTTCCAAGCTGAATGCCGGGCAACCGTGGATACCCAACCGGTCCTGCAGCAGCGTACCCACATTTGGAAATACCAGATCCGGCGTCGTCGTACCCACGCAAATCAAATCGACTTCCGCGGCGCTGACGCCGGCCGCATCCATCGCGCGGCGCGCGGCATGCTCGGCAAGATCGGTCGTGGTCTCGCCCTCCGCCGCCACATGGCGCTGCGCAATTCCGGTGCGGCTGCGAATCCATTCATCGCTGGTTTCGACGAGTTGTTCCAAGTCCGCGTTGGTTATTATTCTTTTCGGCAGGTAGCTGCCGGTGCCGGCGATTCTTGAGTACATCAGTATCCTTCAAACACCGCCTGAAGCGCCGAGAAGCTGCACGATTTGAGCGGGCACGCCATTGCGCGCCTCCAGAACCGCCACTTCGATGGCACGCTGGAATCCGAAAACGTCGGTGCCGCCGTGGCTCTTGACGACGATGCCGTTCAATCCAACCATCGTCGCGCCATTGTAGCGGCCCGGATCCAAGCGCGTGCGCAAAGCATCGAGCGAGGGCTTCGCCATCAAAGCGCCGAGCTTGCGGCCGGTATTGCGCGTGAATTCCTCGCGCAGGATGCCGCTGATGTAGCGAGCCGCGCCTTCCATGGCCTTCAAGGCGATGTTTCCCGTGAATCCGTCGGTCACGACGACATCGACCTTGTCGGAGAAAATATCGTGTCCCTCGACGAAGCCGACGTAGTTGATAGGCGCCGCCCCCATCAAGATGTGTGCGGCCTGGACAGTTTCGTTGCCCTTGATCTCCTAGGCGCCGATATTCAGCAAGCCCACGCGCGGCCGCTCGTGCGCGCCCTCGAGATCGGCTGCCAGCACCGACCCCATCACGGCGAATTGGCACAACTGCGCCGGCGTGCACGAAGCGTTGGCGCCAAGATCCAGCATATAGGTGTGGCCGCCGCGCGACGGGATGAGCGAGACGATCGCCGGCCGCTCCACTCCCGGCAGCATCTTTAAAACAAAATGCGCGGTCGCCATCAGCGCGCCGGTATTGCCCGCACTGACGCAGGCGTGAGCGTCCTGGGCTTTCACCAGATCGATGGCGCGGCGCATCGATGAATCCTTTTTGCGTCTGAGCGCCTCGCGCGGCGGATCGGTCATCTCGACCACGTCGTTCGCGAACAAACAGGAAACATTGCTCGGCGCGGCGCCCGCCAACTCGCGCTGCAAATCGGCTTGCCTGCCGGTCAAAGTAAAGCGCACATCGCCGAATTCTCGCGCGGCGGCAAGCGCCGCCGGCACGGAAACGGATGCGCCTCGGTCGCCGCTCATGGCGTCGATGGCAATATGGAGCGGCGCAGACACGGTGCTTTGCGTTGCGGCCTTAAGCGACGAGCAATTCGCCGAACTTAAGTTAGCGGCTTATTCTTCCGCCGCTGCCGCGTCCGCCTTGGTCTGCAACACTTTCTTGCCGCGATAAAAACCATCGCGTGAAATGCGATGGCGCGAATGCGTCTCGCCGCTCTTCGCGTCGATGGACACCGCGGGTGCCGGCAACGCCGAGTGGGAGCGATGCATGCCGCGCTTTGAGGGGGTCTTTCTGCTTTTCTGAACTGCCATGGGTTAGTCCT
>DASXJB010000105.1:0-3190 GCA_036497645.1 Xanthobacteraceae bacterium | reverse complement strand
CGACCGTCATCGGATCGCAGGCGCCGTGGTCGCCGCGAGCGTATTAGGCGCGGCGTTGTTGTCGATCGCGTATTTCTGCTTGGCGCCGCTAAGCCAGGTATTGAAGTCGCCCTCGTTCACGACCCGCACCGCAATCGGCATGAAGGCGTGATCCTTGCCGCATAGCTCGGAACACTGGCCGTAGAACATGCCCTCGCTTGTGGCCTTGAACCAGGTTTCGTTGATGCGGCCCGGAATCGCGTCCATGCGAATGCCGAACGACGGCACCGTGAAGGAGTGAATCACGTCGGCGCCCGTCACCAGCACGTGCACGACTTTGTTGACCGGCACCACCATCTCGTTGTCGACGGCAAGAAGCCGCAGCTGACCCGGCTTGAGGTCCTTCTCCTGCACCATCAGCGAATCGAATTCGAAATTGCCGCTGTCCGGATAGCTGTAGCTCCAGAACCATTGTTTGCCCGTGACCTTCACGGTCAAGTCCGGCTTGGGCACTTCGAGCTGGACAAATAACAGCCGGAACGACGGCACTGCGACCACCGCCAGGATAATGACCGGAACGATGGTCCAGAGAATCTCGATCGGCGTGTTGTGGGTCGTACGCGACGGCGCCGGATTGGCGCGCGCGCTAAAGCGCACGATGCAGATGAGAAGAAGCGCGAGCACGAAAGCGGAGATCGCGGCAATAACCCAGAGCAGGAAGAAATGAAAATTGGCGACGTCCTGCATGACCGGCGAGGCCGAATCCTGCAGGTCCATTTGCCATGGTGTCGGCTGGCCTAGACCGGCCCACGCGGCGCCGGCGCTCGCCAGTACACCGCTTGCGCTAGCCGCGATCGCGGCCAAACGTGACAACGCCTTCATGCCCCGTCCTGCTCCCCTGTTGCTGATCGTGTCACAACCGTCGCCGCAATAACCGCTAACCAGCGCGCAAAGCCTGTAGTTCGCGCGAGCCGCCACGGTATGACACCACCGGATAACGCCACCGGTTTGGCGGGCCTTGTCCCGCGGCGCGATGTCCCGGGCGGGCCGCACCGCGATAAGGGAATTCCGGTTCCTCCAAACCACAAATCGGGGACTGCTGCAATGCACTCATCATCGCAGCAGCCGCGGCCGCGAATGGCCCCGGCCGCCGTAAGTCGCCGCTCATTGGGTCATCGGCACCAAACCTCAATTGACCTTTGACTGGCCCCAATGGCTTGACTTTGATTCCTTGACAGGGCGGGCTCACGCTGTAGGCAGGGCGCGGCAGCCAGCCTGCCGGGGCGGCTTTGCGGCGGATCGAGGGAACCCAGAATGACGCAATGTGACAGCCGCGGGCGGATCCGGAGGCTCGTGAGCGCTGCGGTATTCATCGGACTGACGCTGGGGCCGATTCTGGCACCGGCGGATCGCGCCGGGGCGCAAGGCGCGGTCAAATCGGTGCATGGCGACTGGCAAATTCGCTGCGACACGCCGCCGGGTGCGCAGAGCGAGCAGTGCGCGCTGATGCAGAGCGTCACGGCGGAGGACCGCCCGAATATCGGGCTGACTGTGATCGTCCTGAAAACCTCGGACCAGAAGAGCCGGCTGATGCGGGTCGTCGCGCCACTCGGGGTTTTATTGCCGTCCGGCCTCGGGCTTAAGATCGACAATCAGGACGTCGGCCGTGCCGGTTTCGTGCGCTGCCTGCCGAGTGGCTGCGTTGCCGAAGTGGTCATGGACGACAATCTGATCAAGCAATTGCGCAACGGCCAGACCTCGACTTTCATTATTTTCCAGACGCCGGAGGAAGGAATCGGCTTTCCGATGAGCCTGAAGGGTTTCGGCGAAGGCTACGACCAGCTGCCGTAATTTTCATCGGCCAGTACCAGACCCACCAAGTCGTCATCAAAGCACGTTCATCCAAGCCATCGCAAAAATCAGCGAGCAGAAAGCGCAGCAACAAGGATAGGCATGATGCGAGCCGAAAGCTTCGTCGCGGCGATTGCCGCGATATTCTTGACCGGATTCTTGGCCGGTGCTGGATCGCCTCGCTTGGCCTTCGCGCAGAATGCCTTGGCGCAGAATACCTTGGCGCAGAATGATTATCCCAACCGCCCGGTCAGCCTGATCGTCCCCTACGCTGCAGGCGGCGTTGCCGACGTCGCGATGCGTATGCTCGGAGACAAACTGTCCACTCGGCTCGGACAGCAATTTGTCATCGAAAACCGGCCTGGCGCTGGCGGCATCGTCGCCGCGCAAACCGTGGCGGCCGCTCCGGGAGACGGCTATATGCTGTTGATGACCGGCAACAATACTGCGATCGCGGCCGCGCTGTTCAAATCGCTGCCGTACAATGTGCTCACGGATTTCGCCTCGGTTTCCACCGCTGCCTTTTTCGACCTGCTCATTGTGACGCGGGCCGGTTCGCCGCTGCACTCGGTGAGGGACGTGATCGCGGCGGCGCGCGCCAATCCGGGCAAGCTCAATATCGGGACGATCAATCCCGGCAGCACGCAGAACCTCGCCGCCGAATTGTTCACCAGCACGGCCGGGATCAAGGCCGCCATCGTGCCGTTCCGCGCGTCGCCCGACATGGCCGGCGCGCTCCTGCGCGGCGACATCGATGTGGCGTTTGAATTCTACGCCGCCGTGCACGGCTTACTCGCCGACAATAAGCTCGTGGCGCTCGCTTCGGCCGGGCCAAACCGAACCGCCTATCTGCCGCAGGTGCCGACCGTGATCGAAAGCGGGCTGAAGGACTACGAGGTGACGAGCTGGAACGGACTATCCGCTCCCGCGGCAACGCCGGTGCGGATCATCGCAACGCTTAACCAAGCCATGAAAGAGGTGATGCCATCGCCCGACATTCAAACGCGGTCAGCGGAAATGGGCATGGCCATGCGCTGGAGCACGCCCGACGAAATGACCGCGCGCGTGAAAGCCGACATCAGCAAATGGTCCGCGGTGATCGAAAAGGCCGGGATTGCCAAGCGCGACTAAAGCATGATCCCGAAAAGTGGATGCCGGTTTTCGGGAAAGATCATGCTTCAAGCAAAAGCATGATTCCGAAAAGTGGACACCGGTTTCCCGCCGGCGCGAAGCCTGCTCAAATCGCTTTAAGGGCCACTCGCCGGGGCGCGCCAAAGCGCATATCTAGGGGCGACTAGGGATTAAACGCACTCGCAGGGTATCGCATGACCGACACTCCGATTTCGCTCGTCGATCGGGC
>DASXJB010000104.1:0-3973 GCA_036497645.1 Xanthobacteraceae bacterium | reverse complement strand
GAGCCAGTGACGCCGTCGAGCAGCGTGACCGAATAGCCGCCTTGTGCCACGGTTTTTTGCAAGGCGGTCGCCGCGACGCGCTGGTCGGCGGTGAAGTCCGCCTCCCTGAAATCCGGATCGGGCGGCTGCGCCACTGGCTCGGGCGGCAGCACCACGGTGGCGAGCGTGCCTTCGTCGTTCAACCCGTCGATCACGCCCGCAGAGACGCCGGCTTCGCGCGCAGCCTCGGTCTTGCCGCGCACCATGCCGTCGGCGAGAAGCGTAAGCAGGCGCCGCCGCGCCGGCGTCAGGCGCTCGGGCGCCGCACCCGCAAGCCACACGCCGATGCGCTCGCGTTCGGCGCCGAGATGTTCGCCCATGCGCAGGCACATGCGCAGCACCATGCCGCGGGCGCTGAGCGTGTAATTTGCGACCCAATCGACGAAGCGGCGCAGCTCCGGCTTGAGCGGCGGGTAGTCGAGCCTCTCCTCGATGTCCTTGAGCCTGTTGTCGAGCCGCGGATTCGGGTTGGCGTTCTCGGCCCAAACCACGCCGGTGGTCTCGCGCGGCCCGAGCGGCACGGTGACGATGTCGCCGGGCGCAAGCTCCAGCGCCGCCGGCACGCGGTAGGAATAAGCCCGGTCCAGCGCGACCGGCACCAGCACATCGACCACACGTCTGGCCATTTCCCGATTCTCGGCCGATTCTCACCGATTTAGGAAGGGTAAAGGCGCGAGCGGCTAGTATCTCCGCTCATTCCCGCGAAAGCGGGAATCAAGGCTATAGCTGGATCCCCGCTTCCGCGGGGACGAGCGGAACATGGCGAAAAATACCGAAGCCAGCGCAATCGCCCCCAAAGTCGCCGCCGAAATCGATGCGTGGCTGCGGCATCTGCACGCCGAACGCCAACTCTCAGCCAAAACCATCGAAGCCTACCGCCGCGACGTGACGCAGTTCCTGCATTTTCTCGCTGAGCATTTAGGCGGCGCGCCGTCGCTCAAAGACCTGGCGGCGCTGGCGCCGGCGGACGTGCGCGCATTCCTCGCGGCGCGGCGCGCGGACAATATCGGCAGCCGTTCGCTGATGCGGGCGCTCGCGGGCATCCGCGCCTTTGGCCGTTTCCTGGAGCGCAACGGCAAAGGCAGGCTCGCGGCGCTCGCCGCAGTGCGCGGGCCGAAACTCGGCAAGACATTGCCGCGGCCGCTGCCGATCGATGCGGCCAAGCGCATGGCCGATCCGACGCTTGCCGCCGGCGACGGCCGCGGCGTGTGGATTCACGCCCGCGACGCCGCGGTGCTCGGATTGCTGTACGGCTGCGGCTTGCGCGTTTCCGAAGCGCTCGGCGTCAAGCGCGCCGAATTCGATGGCCGCGACGCGCTGACCGTGACCGGCAAGGGCCGCAAGCAGCGCATGGTGCCGCTGATCGCGCCGGTTGCGAGGCTCATCGCCGGTTACATCGCGCTCTGCCCCTACGAACTGCCCGCCGACGGTCCGCTGTTCGTCGGCGCCCAAGGCGGACCGCTCTCACCCCGCCTCGTACAGCTTTCGATGGCGCGGTTGCGGGGCGCGCTTGGGCTTGGCGCCAGCGCCACGCCGCATGCCTTGCGGCATTCCTTCGCCACGCATTTATTGGCCGGCGGCGGCGATTTGCGTGCGATTCAGGAATTGCTCGGCCATGCCTCGCTTTCGACCACGCAGATCTATACCGCCGTGGACGCCGAGCGCCTGATCGAGGCGTATCGCAGCGCCCATCCCCGCGCTTGAGCGTGCTTCGCCGCGTCATCTTTGTCTTAACTTGACCCCCACCTTATTCCTCCCCCTTTAGGGGGAGGAAAGAGACTGCCGCCGCTCCTCCCCCTGGAAGGGGGAGGGTCAGGGTGGGGGTCACGAAAACAAGTGGTGGGGGTCGCGAGGGAAATCATGTCCGAAATTCACGAGACCATCGAAAAGGCGCAAGAAGGCGAGCACTCGCAATATTTCAACAGGCGCATCGCGCTATTGATCGCGGTGCTCGCATTATTTCTTTCGTTTTCGGAGACGCTCGGCAAAAGCGCACAGACCGAGGCGATCAGCGCGAATGTCGAGTCATCCGACCTTTGGGCGTTCTTTCAGGCCAAAAGCATCCGCCTAACGCAACTCAATACTGCCGCCGAGGAAATGCTGGTCGCGGCCGAGGCCGCTTCCGACCCGGCCGCGAAAACCTCAATGCAGAAGCAGATCGACGCCTGGAAAAAGACCGCGGCGCGCTATGATTCCGAGCCATCGACCGGCGAAGGCCGCAAGGAGCTGGCCGAGCGCGCCAAAGAGGCGGAAGCAAAGCGCGATCTGGCGCTGGAGAAATACCATCACTATGAACTCGCCTCGGCGGCGTTTCAGGTCGGCATCGTGCTGGCGTCGGCCGCGGTGATCACCGGCATGGTGGCGCTGGCTTGGCTCGGCGGCGCGCTTGGCGTGCTCGGCCTTGCGCTTACGCTGTTCGGATTCTTCGCGCCGCACGCGCTGCCGCTGATAGCGGTGATGTAGTTCCGCTCGTCATTGCGAGGAGCGTTAGCGACGAAGCAATCCAGTTGCGCCATTGTCCACTGGATTGCTTCGCTGCGCTCGCAATGACGAAAGTCAAAAATTAATCGCGCGCTTGGCGACGGCGAGCGCCGATTCTTTGATCGCCTCGGTCAAGGTCGGATGGGCGTGACAGGTGCGCGCGATGTCTTCGGACGAGGCGCCGAATTCCATGGCGACGGCCGCCTCGCCGATCATGTTGCCTGCGTCGGGCCCGAGAATGTGGACGCCGAGCACGCGGTCGGTCTTGGCGTCAGCGAGAATCTTGACGAAGCCTTCGGTGGTCAGATTGACCCGCGCGCGCGGATTGGCTGCGAAAGGAAATTTGCCGACATTGTAGGCGATGCCGGCCGCTCTCAGCTCTTCTTCGGTTTTGCCGACCGAAGCGATCTCCGGATAGGTGTAAACGACGTTCGGGATCACGTCGTAATTCACGTGGCCGGCCTGTCCGGCGATGATTTCGGCGACTGCCACACCTTCGTCTTCGGCCTTGTGCGCCAGCATCGGGCCGGCAATCACGTCGCCGATGGCAAAGACGCCTTCGACATTGGTGCGAAAACGCGGATCGACCAGGATCCGCCCGCTATTATCCTTTTTGACGCCGAGCGCTTCGAGGCCGAGGCCCTCGGTATAGGGCACGCGGCCGATCGCCACGAGAACGACGTCGGCTTCCAGCGTCTGCGCCGCACCGCCGCCGGTTGCCGGCTCGACCTTGACCTTGAGCACTTTGCCCGAGTTGTCGACGCCAGCCACTTTGGATGACAGCCGCACCGCGACGCCCTGCTTCTCCAGCATGCGATGGAACTGCTTGGCGACCTCGGCATCGATTCCCGGCAGGATATGATCGAGGAATTCGACGATCGTGACGTTGGCGCCGAGCCGCCGCCACACCGAGCCGAGCTCAAGCCCAATGATCCCGGCGCCGACGATCAGGAGTTTTTTCGGCACTGTGGGCAGTTCCAGCGCTCCGGTCGAGGACACGATGCGCTGCTCATCGAAATCGATGCCGTTCAAGCGCGCCACATCGGAGCCGGTGGCGATGACGATATTCTTGGTCTCCAGCATCTGCGCTTTGCCGTCGGCATTTTTCACTTCGACTTTGCCGCGCGCGGCGATGCGCCCGGTGCCATGGAATGTTTCGATCTTGTTTTTTCGAAACAGATAATCGACGCCTTTGACGTTGCCGTCGACGGCTTCCTGTTTGTATTTCAGCATCACGGCGAGATCGACCGCCGGCGTGCCGACCTTAATACCCATTTTGCCGAACTTGTGCGCCGCCTCCTCGTAAAGCTCAGATGCGTTGAGCATCGCCTTCGAGGGAATGCAGCCGATATTGAGGCAGGTGCCGCCGAACGTGGCGCGCTTCTCGACCACCGCCGTTTTCATGCCGAGCTGCGCCGCGCGGATGGCGCAGACATAGCCGCCGGGGCCGGAG
>DASXJB010000103.1:0-2759 GCA_036497645.1 Xanthobacteraceae bacterium | reverse complement strand
TTCCCTTCCGAAACCTGCGGTTTCGGAAGCTCAATCAGCTTCAGGTCTTCATAACCGTTGAACCCGGCCGCGCTCATCGCCCGCATGGATGTTCTCCCGCTTCTTGGATCGCCGAAAACCGGGTCTTCGTATAGCTCCTTTACCGACGTTT
Source organism: Xanthobacteraceae bacterium (assembly GCA_036497645.1). Taxonomy (GTDB): domain Bacteria; phylum Pseudomonadota; class Alphaproteobacteria; order Rhizobiales; family Xanthobacteraceae; genus BOG-931. Next base: position 2,608 of record DASXJB010000103.1, on the reverse strand, counting down.
CCCAAACAGGCAACCGATCCGCCGTGCTTCGGGTTCGGCGTCGGTCGGGTCGCACCGGTCGGACACGACCGAGCCGTTCCGGAACGGGTGTTGCGAAATCTTAATTTATGAAAGTGGGCTAGAAGCTGAGGCTGCGCAGCCGAGCTGCGCGACGCGGCCAGACTGGGCGGCAGCAATTGGGTGATGGTGTCGATAAATCGCTCGGCGGTTTCAATGGCGCGCGCGGCGGCGTCGGCGGTGATGGGCCGGGCCGCCGGGCCGACGCTGTAATCGGCAATCGATTTGAGTTCGTAAGCTCTGGCGAGAAATGTCAAATATTCCGGGGCAATGCGCGGCTCGTTGCGCGTGAGGCGGCTGAATGTCGTGCGCAACCCGCGAAGCGTTTTGACGGTTCTACCGGCCTGCTCGTAAATGTACGCTTCGGCGGAGTGAAAAGCGGCAAGGTACCCTCCCGCGCCGCGATCTGGCAGCGGCCGCCGCAATTTGCTTGGCTCCGTCAAGGCATTCTCGCGCTTTAGTCAGACAGTCGGCCGTTTCGGATTTCATAAATCGAGGCCGTCCTTGCGGAGGTCGTGCATGAAAGCGGTGCGCGCCTGATAGGCCCGGCATAAAAGGGCTTGGCCGAAATCACCGCGCCGGTATCGAGCAAAATGGCCGTGGTGAGCGATGCCAGCTTGTCCAGGCCGGTTCGCCGTAGACTTCAGCGGCGGCGGCACGCCAGCGCTTCAACACAGGTTCGTTTTGCGGTTCGCTGGTGGTCATGTGATCCCTATTGTAGCACAACTGTTCCGGGTGGCTAAAATCCGCAACTCTTCATTTCTACAACACACCACGGATGCCGCGATTTTGTTTGAGACGTGGCAAGCCAAGTATGGCGTGAGGAAGAGATGATCAGTGCGACGCCTCTGTTCCTGCCGGATTGCCATAGATTGCTTTATCGGAAATGAACAACCATAAAATTGCCAAATTATTATCGCATTCTGCGGTGAGATAGCCGCCCGCGAAGGGCCGCTTTTGCCACAGAGGAGATGGACATGGCTGTAGATTCGCTGCAGAAACAGCCAGCGAGGGGGCTGGGGCGGCCGTTCGAGAAGGGGCGGTCGGGCAATCCGGCGGGGCGCCGTCCCGGCGCGCGCAATAAAGCAACGCTCGCCGCCGAAGCGCTCTTCGACAGCGAGGCCGAGGCGCTGAGCCGGAAGGCCGTCGAGCTTGCTCTCGGCGGCAGCGAGGGAGCGCTGCGGCTCTGTCTCGACCGCATCATCGCGCCGCGCCGGGAGCGGCCGATCCAGCTCGCCGTGCCGCCGATCCGCGCCGCCTCCGACATTGCCTCGGCGATGGGGGCGATCGTCAAGGCGGCTGCGTAAGGCGCCATCACGCCCGACGAGGCGTTCAAGCTGAGCCAGATGGTCGACACCTTTGTCCGGGCGATCGAAACCAGCGACTTCGACAAGCGGCTGCAAATATTGGAGAATGCCAATGTCGAACAGTCCGCAAACACGGTCGGCTGGTACGGCCGATGAATAAAGTTAGGGGGTGAACATGTTGAGATGGCGACAATCGGGGCCCTGGAAAGCCGTCTGCCTCGGGTTCCTCTTGGCCGCCTGGCTGGTCTTTCCATCAGCCGAAGCGCCGGCAACGGCGGGGGCGCCGACAGATGTGGTGCGGAATTTCTATGGCGTGCTGCTGGACATCATGCAACATGCCGCGGCGCTCGGACCGAAGGGCCGCTACCAGAAGCTGGAGCCGGTCGTGCGCGGAACGTTCGACGTGCCGTTCATGGCGCGGCTATCGGTCGGCCCGACATGGAGGAGTTTGACGCCCGAGCAGAAGCGGCGCGCGGTACAGGCCTATACCCGCTACATCGCCGCAATTTATGCTACCCGGTTCGACGACTACGCCGGCGAAAAGCTCCAAGTGCTCGGGGAGCAACAGATCAAGCACGGCACCTTGATCAAAACCCAAATCGTCAAGTCAAACGGTGAACCGGTCGCCATCAATTATGTCGTCCACGACAACGATATGGCCTGGCAAATTCGCGATATCTACCTCTCCGGCTCGATCAGCGAGTTGGCGACGCGAAGATCGGATTTTGCGAACATCCTGCGCACCAGCGGCATCGACGGTCTGATCGCCTCGCTCAACAAAAAGGCCGACGATTTGCAGGGGTGAAAGAGTCTTGGGACCTGGCGTCGGCACCGCGGCGTTATTCTTTTGCGTTCCCAACCAGGAGGGCCCGATGTCGGAACGGCGGCTCAAACATTTCGGATGGGGTCGTGAAGGCGAGGGGCTGACGGCAGAGGAGGAAGCTTCCGCTCTCGACCGCTACCGCCGGCTCTTTGCCGTCGAGCGGTTTGAGGAACGCGGCCCGCCGGCGCTGTCCGAAATCGCATTGCGGGCGCCGCGGATCGCGCCGCCGCCGGCCCTGGCGCCGCATTGCTCGAGCGAACCCTATGATCGGGTCGCCCATACCTACGGCAAGTCTTTTTCGGACTATGTCCGCGGGCTCGCCGGTGAGTACGACAACGCGCCCGATGTCGTTGCTTACCCGCGCAACGAAGCAGAGGTCGCCGCGGTCGCCGATTGGGCGGGCGGCGCGCAGGCGGCGCTG
>DASXJB010000102.1:0-17275 GCA_036497645.1 Xanthobacteraceae bacterium | reverse complement strand
AGTCTTGCCGCGGCATCACTGCGAACCAGGCGCGCACCAGCCAGGCGCCGAGCGGCGGATGAGTCGGCGCGCTTAAAGACACCTGGTGCGACCAGGCGAACATTTCGCCGATGTCGAAATGAAGATCTTGGCTGCCTTTGGCGATGGCGCCGTAGAGCGACCACGCTGCGGCATAGCCGGCGAGGAGCGTGAGCATGGCGCGCTCGCTCTTCGCCGGATCGATCAGCGCGGCAAAAATCCGTTCGAACGGATTGCGGCTTACGCGTGCGGTTGCGGCGATGGTCATGAGCGGAGCTGATCTATCGGGAGGCAGCCGTGGCGTGGGGCACCGCCAACACCTCGGCAACCGCGGCATAGACTTCCTCGACGGCGATCGCGCGCATGCAGACATTGTCAGTGCAGGCGGTCTTGCGATGGTTATGCGCGGTGACGCAGGGCGAACAGGCAAGCCCCGCATAGATCGCGCGCGAAGTGCCGAGCGGTTGGTAGAGCTTGGGCGTCTCTGGACCGAACAGCACGATGGTAGGAAGGCCGGCGGCTGCGGAAAAATGCGCCGGACCGGAATCGTTACTCACCATCAATGTTGCCTGCGCATAAAGCGCCGGCAGGTCGGCAAGGCTCGAATGGCCGGCGAACGAGACCGAGCGCGGCCCATTGATCCGCGCGAGCTCCTCGGCTCTGGCGCGCTCTTCCGGCGCGCCGGTAATCAGCACGACGACATCGTCATGGGCGGCGAGGATGCGGCCAATCAATTCGGCAAATCGCTCCGGCATCCAGCGCCGGTGCGGCAAGAGTTCGCTCGCGTTCGGATTGATCAGAACGAGGCGCTGGCGCGCCGGATCGAACGGCACCAGGGCGCGGATGCGTGCGAGCATGCGCTCGTGCGCCTGCGTGCTCGGCGGCGGCAGCGCCACTTTGAGCTGATCGTCGCCGATCACGGTCTTCGAATAGGGCACCGTCGGCGCGGGAGCGGCGAGCGCCTCGACCAGTGCGATGAAGTTTTTAGCGATGTGGATGTGCGGATTGTAGACGACGCGGTGCGTGAGCATCTCGCCGCGATAGAGCCCCTCGTTGTGAAAGCGATGAAAGCCGATGCGCCGCTCGGCGCCGCTTAGACCGCTTAACAGCGCGGTAAAGCGCGAGAACAGTTCCAGATCCACAACCGTGTCGATGTCCCTAAGGCGGCACCAGCGCAGCAAAGCGATCGTGTCGCGGGCCAGCGCGAACAGCGATCTGTCGGAGATGGTGAAAACATTCTCGCGGGGAAATGTCCCCAACAGGTCGAGTGAGCCGGCATTGCGCTCGAATATGACGAAAAAAAGCTCGGCGGAAAGCTCAGTGCGGGCCTTGCGCATCGCCGGCTCGGCGAGGATGGTCGTGCCCATTTCCGACAATTCGACGAACAGAACGTGCCGCAGCGGCCGCGCCGCACGGGGGCGAAACCAGTCGCGCAAGCGCACGACCAGCGTCGCGGCGGCGCAGAGCGGCACGCCAGCCCAATGATCGATGCGGCGCATCGTATCGACGTTCATCGGATAGCTCGCCTTAGAGCATGATCCCGAAAAGTGGATACCGGTTTTCGGAAAAGATCATGCTCAAACAATAATTGGCCTGCGGAATACGGGAGATAACCCGTCCTGCGGCAGTTCTACCGCGTTCGCCTTCGCTTTGCGAACCGTATGCCTTGTCACTTAAAACCTTGCCGCTTCATGAGGCGGATGTTATCTGCGCCGCCATGAGCGCGGCCGCAATCGAAAAAATCCGCAACTTCGCCATCATCGCCCATATCGACCACGGCAAATCGACGCTTGCCGACCGCCTGATCCAGCTGACCGGGGCGCTGGAGGCGCGCGAAATGGTCGATCAGGTGCTCGATTCCATGGACATCGAGCGCGAGCGCGGCATCACGATCAAGGCCCAGACGGTACGGCTCAACTACCACGCCCGCGACGGTAAGGATTACGTGCTCAATCTCATCGACACGCCCGGCCACGTCGATTTCGCCTACGAGGTCAACCGCTCGCTCGCCGCCTGCGAAGGCTCGCTCCTCGTGGTCGACGCCTCGCAGGGGGTCGAGGCGCAGACGCTCGCCAATGTCTATCAGGCGATCGACAACAATCACGAGATCGTGCCGGTGCTCAACAAGGTCGATCTGCCCGCGGCCGAGCCGGACAAGGTCAAACAGCAGATCGAGGACGTGATCGGGCTCGATGCCTCGAACGCCATCCTGATCTCGGCCAAGACCGGCAACAATGTGCCGGAAGTGCTGGAGGCGATCGTGCATCGGCTACCGCCGCCGAAAGGCGACGCGGCGGCGCCGCTGAAGGCGCTCTTGGTGGACAGCTGGTACGATTCCTATCTCGGCGTCGTCGTGCTGTTTCGCGTCGTCGACGGGATCCTGAAAAAAGGCCAGCGCATCCGCATGATGGGCACCGACGCGGCCTACGAAGTCGACCGCGTCGGCGTGTTCACGCCCAAGCGCGTCGAGCTTGACGAGCTCGGCCCTGGCGAGATTGGTTTTCTCACCGCCTCGATCAAGGAAGTCGCCGATACCCGCGTCGGCGACACCATCACCGACGAGCGCAAGCCGGTCGCCGCGCCGCTCCCCGGCTTTCGCCCGGCGATCCCGGTGGTGTTTTGCGGCCTGTTCCCGGTCGACGCCGCCGATTTCGAGGCGCTGCGCGCCGCCATGGGCAAGCTCCGCCTCAACGACGCGAGTTTTTCGTATGAAATGGAGACCTCCGCCGCGCTCGGCTTCGGCTTCCGCTGCGGCTTCCTCGGCCTTCTCCATCTGGAAATCATCCAGGAGCGGCTGGAGCGCGAATTCAACCTCAACCTGATCGCGACCGCGCCGTCGGTGATCTACAAGATCAAGCTGCGCGACGGCCAGGAGCTGGAAATCCACAATCCGGTCGACATGCCGGATCCGAACCACATCGAGGAAATGCGCGAGCCTTGGATCGAGGCGACGATTTTGACGCCCGATGAATATCTCGGCGCCGTGCTCAAATTATGCCAGGACCGCCGCGGCGAGCAGAAGGAGCTCACTTACGTCGGCAATCGGGCGCTAGTGAAATACAATCTGCCGCTCAACGAAGTGGTGTTCGATTTCTACGACCGGTTGAAATCGGTGTCGCGCGGTTATGCGTCGTTCGATTATCACCTGACCGATTATCGCACCTCCGATCTGGTCAAGCTGCAGATGCTGGTCAACGGCGAGCCGGTCGATGCGCTCGCCATGCTGGTGCATCGCACCCGCGCCGAACAGCGCGGCCGCGCCATGGCGGAAAAACTCAAGGAGCTGATCCCGCCGCACATGTTCCAGGTGCCGATCCAGGCCGCGATCGGGGGCAAGATCATCGCGCGCGAGACCGTGCGCGCGTTTCGCAAGGACGTCACCGCCAAATGCTACGGCGGCGACGTCACCCGCAAGCGCAAGCTTCTCGACAAGCAGAAAGAAGGCAAGAAGCGCATGCGCCAGTTCGGCAAGGTCGACATCCCGCAGGAAGCCTTCATCGCCGCGCTGAAGGTAGACGTGTGAGCTTCGCGTTAGGTCCGGAGAAATTCGCTAATTAGTTTCCCTAGGAATCAGGCTAGGGCGTGTACTCACAAACGCGCCGACAGTGTCCACTTTCGAGGGTAAAGCAGACATTGCAATTTCAGAGCGGCATGTCCGCTTCTGACCCAAAGCGGACATTTGCCCGGCCAAGCGCCCCTTACCATTGCATCTCATTCTGCTACAGTTGAATTTGACATTGCCAATACCGGTCGCATTCTCAAGGGCGAAAAGACCGCTGACCTACCGGTACAGCAAGTTACAAAAATCGAGTTGGCCATCAATCTCAAGACAGCCAACGCACTTGGCCTAACAATTCCCGTGCCGCTGCTCGGACGCGCTGATGAGGTGATCGAATGAAGCGGCGCGAGTTCAGCAGCACGCGCGGTCGCATGAACCGCTGCAGGAGGGTTGAGTGGGAGAGGAGGGCAATTATGCGTGTCGCAATTGCGTTAATTGCATGTGTGGCTGCATTCACGCTTACAGGGGTGCTTTGAGGGACCTAAGGGAGATAAGGGCGACAAAGGAGACGTCGGGGCGGCTGGACCCGCTGGAGCTGCCGGACCTGCCGGACCAGCAGGTGTTCCGGGATCTCCAGGAAAGAATTTTTCGATCCTCATCAATCCAGCGAGTGGCACCTGCCCGGATCCTGATGAAGTCATTGTAAGCGGCTACTGCTTTACATCAGGCAACCGAGTGCCATTCCCATCGATGGAGCTGTTGGGCAACAACCGGTCTGCGGCCTGTACGCCTCCTGGCGGTGCAATTCAGATGGTTCTTATTTGCGCAAAGCCGTGAATAATCCGGCCGCAGGTTGCTCCTTATTCCAAAAGAGTGTCGCGAGCGCGATGTCCGCTATTGGGTGAAAAGCGGACGTCGACCAGCTGTGGTCCATCGACCCCAATTTATGAGGACACGACCTAGTCGCTACGCGGCTGCAACGGCGAGGCCTTCCTGCTCGCAGGAATTGGCGATGTCAGACACCGTGGCGCGCTGCATGTCGCGTTTCCAGCGCAGGTCATCGAATTCGGATCCGCGATGCATGGTGCAGCGATCGTCCCAAATCACCAGGTCATGGACACGCCAGCGATGCGTGTAGACGAACTGCCGCTGGGTCGCGTGCGCTATGAGTCCATCGATTAGCGCCCGCCCCTCCGGCTCGGGCATACCGAAGATGCGGCCGGCATGGGACGCGAGATAAAGCGATTTGCGACCGGATTCCGGGATGACACGCACCAGCGCTTGCGGCACCGGCGGCATGCCTTGGCGCTCTTCGTCGCTGAACTCGGTGAAGCCCAGTCGCGCGCGCGAATTGAAGATCGAGTGCTCCGCGACAAGGCCTTGGAGCCGCCGCTTCATGTCTTCGGGCAGCGCCTCGTAGGCGGCGCGCTCATCGGCAAATTCAGTATGGCCGCCGATCGGCGGAATCGAGCGCGCATAGAGCAGCGATGCCCGCGCCGGCAGGCGCTTGAACGAGCTGTCGGTGTGCCACAGCCGGTTGCCGAGCTCAAACATGCGTCGGCGCGAGTTCTCGCCCCAGACCTTGTTGTCGGCATCGAGATTGGAGACGTCGGCAAACTCCTTGCGCACGCGTAATTTCGCGTCTTTGCGGAACAGCGCGATCGTGGTCTCGAGCGGACCAAAGTTTCTGGCGAAGTCGAGATGCTGATCCTGCGATAAATGCTGATCGGGAAAGATCAGCACTGCATATGTCGTGAATGCTTCTTTGACGGCCAGGAGATCGGCTGGTTCGAGCGTTGTCGACAAATCGACGTCGCCGATTTCAGCGACAAAACCGGGTGTGACGGGACAAACGGTGATAGGCATGGGCCAATTCCTCCGCGGCGCATCTTACTTATTACGGTCCGGATTTCCTGATCGAAATCGAGGCCGGCGCAGCCGCCCAATTGTGGCAAGTTCCATCGCCGCAAAAAAGCCGCTTGAGGGCGACCGTCTCGGCACGCTGCGGCAGCGCGTGTGTGTCTTTCCAACACTAGAGAAGCGCGAGCCCGCGCCGGTAGGGTGAGCGGTCATGACACGGGGAGTTACTTTCATGAAGAAGTTCGCTCTACCACTGGCCGCGTTGCTTGCTCTCCTCAGCATCGCGGGCTGTGCGCAGTACTACGGCAAGGGCAAAGCCCCGCCACCGGTTGTGACTAAAGGCTAAGCAAGCGTTGGGGGGGAGTGAGGGGACCGGCCATCGTGCCGGTCCCCTTCTTTTTGGGAGTTGATGCCACTCTGAACAGTGGCGTGTCACAGCTCGGATACGAAGTCGCATCGCGCGAACGATCGAACTCATCCTCCCCCCGCTATCGCGGGGCGGGATAAGGAAGGGCGCTAGTGAATCACGATCGTGGTCGCGGTCATGCCTTCGTGCTGGACGAGCCCGAACAGGATCGCGGCGTTGCCCGGATCGAGCCGCACGCAGCCGTGCGAGGCGGGACGGCCGAGATGCGAAATCTCGTAACTGCCGTGGATGGCGAAGCCGCCGTAGAAGAAGATCGAATGCGGCATCGGCGAATTGTAATATTTGCGGGAGAACCAGCGCCGCGCCAGCATTTCGGGGTGATAGGTGCCGGGCGGGGTGATGTAGCCGCGCCGCGCGGTGGAGACCCGCCAGTTGTAGCGCGGCGCGCCGTCGACACTCACCGCCATGCGCTGTACCGCGCGGTCGATCTCGACGACGATGGCGGCGCTGGCGCTTCTCGTGAGCGCGACAGTGAATACCAGCGCGGCCAGTACGCAGTACAAAGGACGCATGGCAGGCCCCGACAGCCGTTAGGCACAATCAGTACGTAGCGCGAAGTGCTTGTAAAGCGGTTACCGCGAGCAAAATGTCTTATGTATCTCTTTTTCCCGGGCGCAGCGCGGCAGCACCTGTCATTGCGAGCCAACGGGTCCGGCCCGAAGTGGCCGGCCCGATGACAAGCTCCGCGAAGCAATCCAGTTAATCAGCGAGTCTGGATTGCTTGGTCGCTGGCGCTCCTCGCAATGACACTGCTGTAACATTGAGCTAACCATGACGGCCTTCGATCTCTTTACCATCGGCCACTCCAATATTCCGGCGGAACGTTTTGCCGCGATGCTGCGCGCCGCCGGCATCGAGAGGGTCGCCGACGTGCGCTCGGTCCCCGCTTCGCGGTTCTGCCCGTGGTTTTCGGCGAAGAATCTACCGCCGCTTTTGGCCGGCTCGAACATGAGCTATCTGTTCTTCGGCGATGAGCTCGGCGGCCGGCCGCGCGATCCGTCGCTCTATTGCGACGGCGTCGCCGATTACGAGGCCATCGCGCAGCGGCCGAGTTTCCAGGCTGGTCTCGATCGGTTGCTTGGGAACGCCGGGGAGCGTCGCCTATGCCTGATGTGTTCGGAGCGCGATCCGCTCGACTGCCATCGCTGTCTGTTGGTCGCGCGGGCGCTGGCCGCACGCGGTGTGACGGTCGGACACATCCTGCATGACGGCGGAATCGAATCGCACATCGCTACCGAGCGGCGGCTTCTCGAAGCCGCGGGCGTGGACAGCGACCTCTTCGCAACTGGACAGGACGAGCGACTCGCGGCAGCGTATCGCCGCCGCGCACGTGCCGTCGCGTACCGCCTCAAGGGCGCGAAAAAGGCGCCGTGCAGGACGGCGAACAAGAGGGCGACAGCCAGTAAGAAGAGCCGCTGATGCACACTGTCGCCCGCCTGGTTGCCGTTTTTCTCTTCGCGGTGGCTGGTTCCGCCGCCGCGCAGGAAAAACACCTGATCGATCCGACGCCGCCCGGCTCGCTCAATCCCGAGCCGCTGCCGCCGCTCGAACATCCGGACGCCGCGACGCCGGCCAAGGAGTTTTTCGCACGCAAGCCGACGCCGTTTCCCGGCCCCGCGCGCTCGATCGGCGGCTATTCCGACGGCTGCCTCGCCGGCGCGGCGCCGCTGCCGATTAACGGCCCGTCCTGGCAAGTCATGCGACTGTCGCGCAACCGCAACTGGGGCAATCCGCAACTCGTGCGCTTCATCGAGCGCTTTGCCAACAACGCCAAGAAAGTCGGCTGGAACGGCCTTCTGGTCGGCGACATGTCGCAACCGCGCGGCGGGCCGATGATCTCAGGCCATACCAGTCATCAGGTCGGACTGGACGCCGACATCTGGTTCACGCCGATGCCGGACCATGTGCAAAACCGCGAAGAGCGCGAATTCATGTCGGCGACCGATATCGTTGCGCCGAATCTTCTCGATGTCGATCCGCAAATATGGACGCCCACCTATACCGCGCTCATCCGCACCGCCGCCAAGGATCCGGCGGTGACTCGCATCTTCGTCAATGCCGCGATCAAGAAAGCGTTGTGCCGCGAGGCCGGCTCGGATCGCGATTGGCTGCAGAAAGTACGGCCGTGGTACGGCCATGCCGAGCACTTCCACGTCCGCATCGCTTGTCCGGCGGACAGTCCCGATTGCAAGCCGCAGCCGCCGCCGGATGAAAACGATGGCTGCGGTCACGAACTCGATTACTGGTTCAAGGAATCAACCCTGCATCCGCCACCGTCGCCGCTCATTCCGCCGAAGCCGAAGCCGCCACTGACGCTCGCCGGCTTGCCGCCGACATGCAAATCGATCGCGCAGGCGCCCTGATCAGCCGGGGATCAGGGATCAGAAATCGGGGATCAGAAATCAAAGAGTTCAAGATCGTCCGATACCAGACGACGGACATCCGACGCCGATACCTGATTCCTGATGCCCGATCCCTATAATCCCGGCGTTCCAAAAAGCATCCGCTGCGCCAGCGCCGCGGCATACAACAAGCCGCAAGCGCAGACGACACCGACCGCGGTGAAATTGGCGGCTTGCTGTTCGGGCACTTTGGTCAGTCGCGGCGCCCCGAGCCAGAACAGATAAACGCCGTAAGCGCCGGTGAGCAGGAGAAAACGCAAGCCGGGCAGCAGCAGAAATATGCCGGCGAGCCAGAGCGGTGTGAACGAGTAGACCGCGAGCTTGAACGCGTCTTCGAAATCGCGGCGGCCGCCGAATAGCGGCGCCAAAAGGTCAATGATCAAGCCGAGCAGCAGCACAATGGCGCAGCTCGTCGCGTAACTGAAGACCGCGCCGAACAGTCCGTCGATGAGATCGGCGCGAACTACGCCGGAAGGGGTAACCACGCCGATCAGCGTCGCGCCAACAAAGCTGGAAAGGGCAGGGATCAGCGCCAGCACGGCTACATAGCGGCTGAGCAGATAGGCCGGATCGCCGATGTCCCTTTCGATTCCGCGCCAGGCCGCGGCCGGATCGACCAGTACTGCCTTGGCGCGCACGAACGCGTTCATGCCGGGTGTGCCTTGGCGTCTTCGCGCAACAGCGCGGCGCCTTTTTCCGCGATCATCATGGTCGGCGCGTTGGTATTGCCGGAGGTGATCGCCGGCATCACCGAAGCATCGATAACGCGCAGATGCTCGATGCCGGTAACGCGCAGGCGCTCATCGACCACAGTCATTGGATCGCTGGGGAGGCCCATTTTCGCGGTGCCGACCGGATGAAAGATCGTGGTGCCGATATCGCCGGCCGCCTTGACCAGTCCCGCTTCATCGTCGTCGCGAGCGGCGGCGCCGGGCAAGTATTCCTCAGGGTTAAAGCGCGCCAGCGCCGGCTGCGCTGCGATCCGCCGCGTGAGCCGGATCGCGCTGGTGGCGATGCGCCGATCCTCATCGGTCGACAGATAATTGGGTTTAATCAGCGGCGAATCGGCGGGCTCACGCGAACGCAGGCGCAAGGTGCCGCGGCTTGTCGGCCTTAAGTTGCAGACGCTCGCGGTAAAAGCCGGGAATTTGTGCAGCGGCTCGCCAAAGCGATCAAGCGACAGCGGCTGAATGTGGTACTGCAGATTGGCGCGCGGCTGGTCGCGATCGGAGCGCGTGAACAGGCCGAGCTGCGACGGCGCCATGGTCAAAGGACCGCGCCGGAACAGGGCATATTCGGCGAGCATGCGGACAAAGCCGAGCGGCGCGTGATAGCGCTCGTTCAGCGTGGTGATGCCCTGGACTTTGTAGATCAGGCGGAGCTGCAAGTGATCCTGTAGATTGGCGCCGACGCCCGGCCGTTCGAGCAGGACGTCGATGCCGTTATCGCGCAAATGCGCGGCGGGCCCGATGCCGGACAGCATCAGGATTTGCGGCGATCCGATCGCGCCAGCGGCGAGCACGATTTCGCCACGGCAGCGCGCGCTGCGCATCGCGCCACCTTGCCGCCAGCGCACGCCAACGGCGCGCCGGCCCTCGAAGGTCAAGCCCTCGACCAGGCAGCGGGTCTCCAGCCGCAGATTGGTGCGCTTAAGCACAGGTTTGAGAAAAGCGCGGGCTGCGGACACGCGCCGGCCGCGTCTTTGATTGACATGAAAGGCGCAGCAGCCTTCGTTGTCGCCGCAATTGAAATCGGCGATGGATTTGATCCCGGCCTGTTCGGCGGCGGCGCGAAAGGCGTCGAGCAGATCCCAGCGCACGCGCGGCGCTTCAATGTGCCATTCGCCGCCGATCGCATGCGCGGCGCTTTCGCCCATGAAATGATTTTCGTGGCGCTTGAAGAAAGGCAGCACATCGTCCCAGCCCCAGCCGTTAAGTCCGAGCTGCCGCCAATGGTCGTAGTCCGCGGCCTGCCCGCGCATATAGATCATCGCGTTGATCGCCGAGGAGCCGCCGATCACTTTGCCGCGCGGATAGTTCAAGCTGCGGCCGTTCAGTCCCGGCTCCGGCTCGGTCTTGAAACACCAATCCGAACGCGGATTGCCGATCGCGAACAAATAACCAACCGGGATATGAAACCAGATCCAGTTGTCGTTGCCGCCGGCTTCGAGGATCAGTATGCGTTTAGCGGGATCGGCGGACAGTCGATTGGCGAGCAGGCAACCAGCCGAGCCAGCGCCGACGATGATGTAGTCGTAGTCGCCGTCGATCGGCTCGCCTTGTGTCACTTGTCCTTGTGTCACTTGTCCTTGTGTCACTTGCCCTTGTGTCACTTGCCCCTGTGTCACTCGCTCTTGCGCCACATCACGCTCCCGCAATGCGTGCCGGCAACATAGCAGCGTTCGCCGCAGGGAAAAGGGGCCGGGTTGGCTGGCCCTCGCTTGTCGGCAGCGGATCGCGGTCCTATCATTATCGGCGGCCAACGGCGCGCCGTGCGTGCGCCGGATCACAGCCCGGAACGACGGTTCCCTTAAAGCTGGCCGCGATCAATATCAGCATTCGCAATCGTGCGCGTGCCTGAGCGCGCCATGCGCATTGGAGAACCGTCGTGTCGCATCGAACCAGCTTTATTAAAGCGCTTGCCACCTTACTCGTGCTTTGCGTGCTGCTGCCTGCCGCGCAGGCACAACAAAAAGCTCAAGACACATCGATCTTGGTCTTTGCCGCGGCGTCGATGAAGAACGCGCTTGACGACGTCGATGCCGCTTTCGCCAAACAAACCGGCATCAGGGTGGTCGCCAGCTACGACGCGAGTTCGGCGCTGATGAAACAGATCGAACAAGGCGCTCCGGCGGACGTGTACATCTCCGCCGATCAGAAATGGATGGATTACGCTTCGCAGAAAGAGCTTATCGATAACAACACGCGCGCGAATTTGCTCGGCAACACGCTCGTTCTGATCGCCGGAAAAGATTCGAAACTGAATGATGTGACGATCAGTCCCACCCTCGATCTCGCCGGATTGGCCGGCGCCGGGCGCATTGCAACGGGTGACGTGCGCGCGGTGCCGGTCGGAATCTACGCCAGAGCCGCTTTGCAAAAACTCGGGCTGTGGGACGCGGTCGAGCCGAAACTGGCGATGGTCGGCAATGTCCGCGCCGCGCTCGTCCTAGTCGCGCGCGGCGAGGCACCGCTCGGCATCGTCTACGCGACCGACGCCAAAGTGGAGCCAGCGGTGAAGGTTATCGCCGCCTTTCCGGAGGATTCACACGAGCCGATCGTCTACCCCGCGGCGGCAACCCGAACTGCCAAGCCGGCCGCGGTGCTTTATCTCGCTTTCCTGCGCTCGGCCACCGTGCGGGCGATTTTCGAGCACTACGGCTTTCGCGTTCTGATCAAGCCCATTTCGTGAGCCGCGCCGGTTATGCTTGAGCTTTCTTCAGCGGAATGGACCGCGGTCGAACTGTCGCTCCGCATCGCGCTTGTGGCGACCGCATGGGCGTTGCCGTTCGGCATCGCCATCGGCTGGCTCCTGGCGCGCGGCAAGTTCTGGGGCAAGACCGTATTGGATGGTCTGGTTCACTTGCCGCTGGTGCTGCCACCGGTCGTGACCGGTTACCTGTTGCTGGTGTGGTTCGGCCGCAAGGGTCCGATCGGCGCGTTTCTTTATGATCATTTTGGCGTAGTTTTCGCGTTCCGCTGGACCGGCGCGGCGCTCGCTTCGGGCGTGATGGGATTTCCGCTTCTGGTTAGACCGATCCGGCTTGCGCTCGAGGCGATCGACCGCCGGCTCGAAGATGCGGCGGCGACATTGGGCGCCAACCCTGGCTTGGTGTTCTTCACCGTAACGCTGCCGCTGGCGCTACCCGGCATCGTCGCCGGCGTGTTGTTGTGCTTCGCCCGCGCGCTTGGCGAGTTTGGCGCGACGATCACTTTTGTCTCCAACATTCCCGGCGAGACGCAAACGATCTCGGCTGCGATCTACACATTCCTGCAGATTCCCGACGGCGACGCCGCGGCAGAACGGCTGGTCGTGGTCGCCATCGTCTTGTCGCTTGCCGCGCTGATTGCAGCCGAATGGCTCGGCCGGCGCGCCAGCGCGCGCTTTCACGGGGAATGATCGTGCTTGCGGTCGAGGTGGAAAAACGGCTCGGCGCCCTTACCCTTGCCGTGCGATTCCAGATCGCCGGCGGCGTCACCGCTCTGTTCGGCCCGTCAGGAGCCGGGAAAACCTCGCTGGTCAATATGATCGCAGGCCTGCTCAAACCGGATCGCGGCTGCATTGTGCTTGACGACACGACGCTTTTCGATACTGCAAAGGCCGTCAATGTGCCGCCGCACCGGCGCCAGATCGGCTGTGTTTTTCAGGAAGGCCGACTGTTTCCGCATTTGAGCGTGCGGCAAAACCTGGACTATGGCAGACGCATGAGCGGTCGGTCGCGCAATCCGACTGAATTCGAACGGATCGCGTTACTCCTCGGCATCACCCATCTCCTCCAGCGCCGGCCACGCATGCTGTCAGGCGGCGAACGTCAGCGCGTCGCCATTGGCCGCGCCTTGCTGATGCAGCCCCGTCTTTTGCTGCTCGACGAGCCGCTCGCGTCACTCGATGCCGGGCACAAGGGCGAAATCTTGCCTTATCTGATGCGCCTGCGCGATGAAGCCGCCATTCCGATGGTCTATGTCAGCCATATCGCCAGTGAGTTGCGCCAGATCGCGACCAGTGTGGTGCGGCTGGACGAGGGGCGTGTCCTGGCTGTCGGCGGGCTTGAACTCCTTGCCGGCGCAAGCTGATTGCTTCATGCCGGTGCCCATGCAGAGCAAGCCGATACTGCCGGCAAAATACGCCACCGCATGGGGGATCGTTTGCGGCGCCGGCGCGGCCTTGTTTTGGGCGCTCGGCTTTGTCGCCGCGCGCCAGGGCGTGACTTCCGGCCTGTCGCCGCTGGTGATCGCGCTGCACCGGTTCGTGTGGCCGGGATTTGCACTCCTGCCGCTGGTCGCCAAGAACAATTTCGCCGATCTGCGCATGATGGGGCTTCCCCGCGCGACGGCGCTGGCGCTGTTTGGCGGCTTGCCGCTCGCGCTCTTAAGCTATGTCGGCTACGTCCTGGTGCCGCTCGGCCACGGCGCCGTCATTCAACCATCATGCGCAGCGCTGGGCGGGCTTGTTCTGGCGCGCCTAGTGCTCAAAGAGCCGCTGCCGCCGCGGCGCATTGCCGGCGCTGCGGTCATCGTGATCGGCTTGGCAGTGATCGGCGCCGAAGCGCTGCGCACAATCGGTGGCTATGGCGTGCTCGGCGATCTGCTTTTCGTCGCCGCAGGAAGCTGTTTCGCCATTTTCGGCGTACTGGTGCGGCATTGGCGGATCGGGGCGATTCGGGCGACGGCGGTCACAAGCGTGCTCTCGCTCGCCGGGCTGCCGATTCTTTTATTCAGCTTCGGCAATATGCGCGCGGCCGGTTTTTATGAGAATGCGATGCAGGCCGTTGTGCAGGGTGCGCTGGCGGGCGCCGGCGCGATTTATCTGTTCACGCGCGCGGTGGTTTTGCTCGGCGCGAGCCGGGCCGTGCTGTTTCCCTCGCTGGTGCCGCCGTTCACGCTGTTGATCGGATATTTCACGATCGGCGAGGCGCCGAGCGTTTCGCAGATCGCTGGCCTTGTCATCGTCATCGCCGGTTTTCGGCTGACGCAAAGGGCATGATGGCGAGGAGAGGCTACGCCGCCTTGCGCGATGTCAGAAACTCGCCAATGCGATCGAGCGCCTTGACAATGTTCTCAGTCGAATTGGCATAGGAGACGCGCATATAGCCTTCGCCGAGAATGCCGAAATCGGGCCCGCCGATCAGCGCCACGCCTGCGTCTTCCAGAAGCGCCGACGCCAATGCCTTGGCTTTCCAGCCGGTGCGCTTAATGTTGGGAAACGCGTAAAACGCGCCCTTCGGCGTGGCGCAGGAAATTCCCGGGAGCTTGTTCAAGCCGGCGACCACGACTTTGCGGCGCCTGTCGAACTCAGCCACCATGCGCGCCGGCTCGTCTTGCGGGCCGGTCAGCGCGGCAAGCCCGGCATATTGCGCCGAAGCGTTGACGCAGGAGTGCAGATTGACCGCGAGCTTGCGCGCATATTCGTAAAGCTTGCCCGGCCATACCGCATAACCAAG
This sequence comes from Xanthobacteraceae bacterium, assembly GCA_036497645.1. GTDB lineage: Bacteria > Pseudomonadota > Alphaproteobacteria > Rhizobiales > Xanthobacteraceae > BOG-931. The sequence goes on along the minus strand of DASXJB010000102.1, from coordinate 2,909 downwards.
CCGCCATCCGGTCATCGCGTAGGTTTTCGACCAGCCGTTGAGCAGGATCAGACGGTCGCGGATCGACGGATAAGCGAGCAGACAAACGTGCTTTTCGCCGTCATAGACCATGTGATCGTATATCTCGTCCGACATGATCGCGACATCGGGAAAGCGCTCCAGCCCGGCTACAAGTTTATCGACTTCCGCTTTCGGCGTGACGCCGCCCGTGGGATTGGCGGGCGAGTTGAGAATGAGAAGCCGCGTGCGGGGGGTGATCAGCTTCAGTGTTTCTTCGGCCGAGAACGCGAAATTGTTTTCCTCGCGGATCGGCACCGGCACTGGACGCGCGCCGGTATATTCGATCATGGAGCGGTAAATCGGAAATCCGGGATCGGGATAGAGGACGTCGGCGCTCGGCTCGCCGAACATCAGGATCGACATGAACATGGTCGGCTTGCCGCCCGGCATGATCATCACTTCATCGGGCGAGACCTTGACGGCAAAGCGTTTTCCGAGATCGGCCGCAACCGCTTCGCGCAAGGGAAGGATGCCGACCGCGGGCGTGTAGCCGTGGTGGCCGTCGCGCAGCGCTTTGATTGCCGCTTCGACGATAAAATCGGGTGTGCGGAAATCTGGCTGGCCGATGCCGAGATTGATGATATCGCGCCCTTGCGCGGCAAGCTGCATGGCCCGCGCCAGAACGGCAAACGCATTTTCTTCGCCGATACGGTCAAACGCCGCGACGGTCTTCAACATGGCACTTCCCCCCAAAACAGGGCGGCACTTCAACCCAATCGGACCGGAAATGCAAACACACGCGAGGCTCTGCCGGCGGCCACAGAACGGCGGATTGATAAGTTATTCTTTCGTAGTATCAAGCACTTGCGATGGATCCGGTGTTGCGCAATTCAAACGTAAATGCGGCGTCGCGCAGGCGGTAGCGATAAAATGCATTCCGTGTCAGTTGATTACACGCGCATCCCATTGCGGCTTGCCGCTCGCGCTTATGCAAAGGCGGTATATCTACCGAGCAGCAATTCGGCATTCTGCGGAGATTGCATCGCAGGCATTTGCGACGCTGCACGATCACGCCGTCAAATTCAGTCGGAGAAGGTAATGGCCAGGGACAAGAGCGCACGAGGCGAAACGCAAACGCGTCTGCGCTCGCAATTATGGTTCGACAATCCCGATAATCCGGGAATGACCGCGCTCTATCTCGAGCGCTATCTCAATTATGGTCTGACCCGGGCCGAATTGACGTCCGGCCGTCCGATCATCGGCATCGCCCAAACCGGCTCGGATTTGAGCCCGTGCAATCGTCATCACCTTGAATTGGCGCAGCGCGTCCGCGCCGGCATCCGCGATGCCGGCGGTATCGCCATTGAATTTCCGGTGCATCCGATTCAAGAAACTGGCAAACGGCCGACCGCCGCGCTCGACCGCAACCTCGCTTATCTCGGGCTGGTCGAAGTGCTCTACGGCTATCCGCTCGACGGTGTGGTGCTGATGACCGGCTGCGATAAGACCACGCCCGCTTGCCTGATGGCCGCGGCCACGGTGAACACGCCGGCAATCGTGCTGTCCGGCGGCCCAATGCTCAACCACGTTGAGAACGGCAAGCTGATTGGTTCCGGCACGCTGATCTGGCAAGCGCGCCAGGACGAAGCGGCCGGCAAGATCGACTACAAGGAATTCATCGACATCGTCGCGCGCTCAGCGCCGTCGGCCGGACATTGCAACACAATGGGCACCGCATCGACCATGAACGCGATGGCGGAGGCGCTCGGCATGTCGCTGCCGGGCTGTGCGGCCATTCCCGCGCCTTACCGCGAACGCGGACAAATCGCGTATGAGACCGGCCTGCGCGCCGTCGAGATCGTCCGCGAAGACCTCAAGCCTTCGGATATTCTCACGCGCGCGGCGTTCGAGAACGCGATTGTCGCCTGTTCGGCGATCGGCGGATCGACCAATGCGCCGATCCATGTCAACGCGATTGCGCGGCATGTCGGGGTCGAACTTACCGTCGATGACTGGGAAAAGATCGGCTACGACGTGCCGCTGCTCGTCAATATTCAGCCAGCAGGGGAGTATCTCGGCGAAGACTACTATCGCGCCGGCGGCCTGCCGGCGGTGATGCACGAACTTCTCGCTGCCGCCCGCCTACACGGCGATGCGCTCACGATCAATGGCAAGACCGTCAACGACAACGTCGTCCGGGCGAAAGTCTGCAATGCTGATGTCATCCGATCCTACGATCGGCCGCTGAAAGCGACGGCGGGATTCAAAGTGCTGCGCGGCAACTTGTTCGAATCCGCGATCATGAAAACAAGCGTGATCTCCGAGGAATTCCGCAATCGCTATCTCTCCAATCCCAAGGATCCGAATGCGTTCGAAGGCCGCGCCGTCGTGTTCGACGGGCCTGAGGATTATCATCGCCGCATCGACGATCCGTCGCTCGGGATCGACGAGCACACGATCCTGTTTATGCGCGGCGCAGGACCGATCGGCTATCCGGGCTCGGCGGAGGTTGTGAACATGCAGCCGCCGGCGGCGCTGATCAAACAAGGGGTCACTTCGCTCGCCTGCATCGGCGACGGCCGACAGTCCGGCACGTCCGGTTCGCCGTCGATCCTTAATGCCTCGCCGGAAGCGGCGGCGGGCGGCGGTCTGGCTTTGCTCAAGACCGGCGATCGGGCGCGCATCGATCTCAACAAGGGCAGCGCCGATATTCTGATACCCGCCGCCGAGTTGGCCGCGCGCCGCGCGGCTCTGGAGAAGAGTGGCGGCTATCAATATCCGGCGAGCCAGACGCCGTGGCAGGAAATCCAGCGCGCTATGGTCGATCAGCTCGCCGATGGCATGGTCTTGGCTCCGGCCGTGAAATATCAGCGGGTCGCGCAGAAATCGGTGCCGCGGGACAATCACTA
>DASXJB010000101.1:0-1769 GCA_036497645.1 Xanthobacteraceae bacterium | reverse complement strand
GCCTGCACCGGCACCATCGGCATCGCGCCATCGGGCAACATCAATCCGGAGCGCAAATTTCCGTCCGTGTTCGAGCCGGTGCACGGCTCGGCGCCCGATATCGCTGGCCAGGCCATTGCCAATCCGATCGGGCAGATCTGGTCCGGTGCGATGATGCTCGATCACCTTGGTGAAGCCGACGCCGCCGCCTCGATCGTCAAAGCCATCGAACGCGTGCTCGCCGAACCGAAGTTGCGCACCCGCGATCTCGGCGGTGCGGCGGACACCGCCGCCTGCGGCAAAGCGGTCGCAGCGGCGCTCGCTTGACGCTAAAGCGCAATGGTTTTGGGTTGACTCTCTGGTTCGCTTTAGCTTTCAGTTTGAGCATGATCTTTTCCGAAAACCGAAATCCACTTTTCGGGATCATGCTTAAATGAATCTTCGCATCTATGGCGTCGCCCGCACGCGCGCGTTTCGCGCCTTGTGGATCGCCGAAGAGCTGCAACTTGCCTACGAGCACGTGCCGGTCGAAATCGGCGAGACCGGCGCGCGCGGCCCCGAATTCCTGGCGCTCAATCCCAACGGGCGGCTGCCGATCATCGCTGACGGCGAGTTCTTGCTGCCGGAATCGCTGGCGATTACGCTCTACCTCGCCAAGAAATATGCGCTCGGCACGCTCTATCCCGCCGCGCTCGAAGACGAGGCGCGCCTCTGGCAGTGGAGCTTCTGGGCCGTGGCCGAGGTTGATCGCGGCGTCAATATCTGGTCGCTGCACGCCATCCGGCTGCCGCCGGACGAACGCGACGTGGCATTGCGGAGCGAGGCGCTCAAAGTGCTCGCGGCGCCGTTTAAGGTGCTCGATACAGCGGTATCGCAAAATCCTTATCTGCTCGGGCCTGATTTCACCGTCGCCGATCTCAATGTCGCCGCCGTAATCAGCCGTGCGGTCGATATGGATCTGTCGCCGTGGCCACATCTGAAAGACTGGCTGATGCGCTGCCTCGAACGTCCGGCGGCGCGCAAAGCGCTGGCGCTCAAGGCCAAGTCCGACCGGGAAACGCCGGTCGAGATCACGCGGCGCATCGCCCGCACCAATCGGCTGTGAGCGCGCGGCAAATGAAAACAAGTTCGGCTCCCTTCAATCTTGGCCAAGCGCTCGGCGAAGCCGTGGCGTTGCATCGAGGGGGGCAGCTGCGCGCGGCGGAGCGAATCTATGCGCGCGTGCTCAAGGCCGCGCCTGATCATTTCGATGCGCTTAATCTCCTCGGCGCGATCAAGGTCCAGCAAGGCCAATTCGGCGAGGCGCAACGCCTGTTCGCCGCGGCGGTCAAGGCCAATCCGGCAATCGCGGCGGGCTGGAACAATCTCGGTCAGGCCCAGCATGCGCTCAAGCGTCCGGCCGACGCGCTGCAAAGCTTCGACAAGGCGCGTGCGCTCGCGCCCGACGACGTCGACATCCTCTATCAGCACGCCAACGCGCTTATAAGCCTCAAGCGGCACCGCGAGGCGCTGGCAGAACTGCAAATGGTACTCGCGCGCAAGCCGCAGCATTTCGAGGCTCGCCTGAACAGCGGGCTGGCGCAAGCCGCGCTCGGATTTTCCGATCGCGCGCTGGCCGATTTCGATGCGGCGCTGGCGCTTGTGCCGGCGCATCCGGTGGCGCATTTCAATCGCGGCGTCGTCCTGATCAAGCTTCGCCGCTACACCGAGGCGGTTGCCGCCAACGAGCGCGCGATCGCCGCTGCGCCAGACTATGTCGCGGCCTGGCTCAATCGTGGAATGGCGCTGGC
>DASXJB010000100.1:0-1830 GCA_036497645.1 Xanthobacteraceae bacterium | reverse complement strand
GTCCACTTGGCGCGGTCCTCGCAGCCGAAGGAGGGATGGCTGGCATCGGCAGCAGTGATCACGAGGGTATCGGGTGTGGCCAGGGGAGGTATGAAAATGCCGGAATAGCAGGCCGAGATGATCACAACCTTGTACCGTACGCCCGCTCGCTCGAGCATGTCAGTAAGTTTCTCCGGGGTGAGCGTCGCGCTTCTGCGGGCCGCCGTGACTTCGAGACCGTCGCGTGAGCCGTGAGAGGTAAGAATGAGCAACAGCACGTCCGTGCTCGGCTCCATTCTCTTTCCCGTAGTTTCCAATGTTGCGCCAAGCGCTTCAATTGTCGCGTCGCTCTTTTTTCTGCTGTTGAACCGCACGATGACGGGATCGCCGCCGAAACGGCTCGCGACGATACTCGCCGCCCCGGTGGCCTCGCTGCGAAATACGTCCTGTGCGCCGGAAAGTCCGAACGACACCACTGCCGTCTTACGCGCTTCTTCGGCCAATGCGGCGGCGGTGACCGACACGACCGAGATGAAGGCGATGAGCAATCTGCGCACTGGCATCAGCAAGGCTCCGATCGGCTATTCAACAACGCAAATTCTGCCGCTTCCGCGCGCAGGTGAGGCAGCCACACGCGGCGCCGTCACCGACATATACCATCCCGTTTGAGCCAAACGAATTGGCGCTCGAGTCTCGAGATGGCCAAGGCGCTCTGCATGGCAATTCCGCCCACGCTGCTTGCGCTCGCCGACGCGGTGTTTGCGGAGAGACGAGCTTGCCATTTATCTCTTGCTCTGCGACCCGTTACCGCGCTAGTCCACGGCTGCTACGTTGATCCGGCAGCAGGCTTCGCCTGCGCCTTCGGGGCGGCATGCGACGGCGCGACTCCATCATAACCGTGATCATTTTCGGTTTGCGACGGGTATGACGCGACACTTCACTCCGGCCGCCGCGGCCTTCATCGGCGCCGCCGGCAACAAGCTCGTTGCCGACGTGTTCGGCGAGGGCGGGGATCCGGTCCTGTTGCTGCACGGCGGCGGCCAGACCCGTCATGCCTGGAGCAAAACCGCGGCGGCAATCGCCGGCAAGGGTCATGTGGCCTATGCGCTTGATCAAAGGGGCCATGGCGACTCCGACTGGGTCGCGACCGGCGCATATGAGTTCGCGGACTATGCCGCTGACGCCAAGGTTGTCGCCGCCGAGCTCGCCCGCCGCTCGGGCGCAAAGCCGATCGCAATCGGTGCTTCGCTTGGCGGTATCGCCTCGCTGCTTGCCGAGGGCGAGGCCGAACGCGATCAGGGGGCCAATGTCTTCTCCGCGCTCGTGCTCGTCGATATTACCCCGCGCGTGGACCAGACCGGCGTTGCGAAGGTTCTCGGCTTCATGCGCGCCAACGCCAGGGAAGGATTTGCGTCTGTCGGCGAGGCAGCGCAGGCGGTTGCCGATTATCTGCCGCAGCGGCCACGGCCAAAGAGTCATGAGGGGCTGAAGAAAAATCTTCGGCTGTCGCCCGATGGACGGTGGCGTTGGCACTGGGACCCGCGCTTCCTCGATGGTCCGCGCGCCGCTGGAACGGACCGCCACGCGCTGGAAGCGTCATTGATCGACGCCGCGCGGCGGATCAAAATTCCCGCGCTGCTTGTGCGCGGCGCATCGTCCGAGCTGGTCAAGGGAGCGCATGCCAAAGAGTTTCTTGAGCTCGTGCCGCACGCCGATTACGTCGATGTCAGCGGCGCCAGGCATATGGTCGCGGGTGACCGCAACGATCATTTCTCTGCCGCCGTTTTGTCGTTCATCGAACGCCTGTCGACGACGACCTGATTCTTTCAAGATTCACTCGAAGCTGTCGTC
>DASXJB010000099.1:0-13120 GCA_036497645.1 Xanthobacteraceae bacterium | reverse complement strand
ACGCGCCATGGAATGGATCGACGAAGCCATCGTACTCGGCGTCAAGCGCCACGGCGAGACCAGCATCATTCTCGAATTGATGACGCGAGCGCATGGGCGTCACCTAGGATTGGTACGCGGCGGATCGGGGCCGCGATTGCGCGGCATCTTGCAGCCTGGAAACACCCTGCGCGCAACCTGGCGGGCGCGGCTCGACGAGCATCTCGGGCTTTACCTCGTCGAGGCGGCAAATCTGCGCGCTGCCGGGTTCTTGGACAAGGCGCATGCGCTACATGGGGTCACCCATCTTGCTGCCTTGTGCCGGCTCCTTGCCGAACGCGAGCCGCATACCGCTATGTACGACGCGCTGCAGGCGATCCTGGACCGGCTCGAAGACTTGCAAGCGGTCGCGCCGATGATTGCGCGTTTTGAGCTCGACTTCCTCGCCGAACTCGGGTTCGGGCTGGATCTTGCGGTCTGCGCCGCGACCGGCATGACGGACGATCTCATCTTCGTATCGCCGCGGTCGGGCCGGGCGGTGTCGCGCGCCGCCGGCGAACCCTATCGCGACAAACTGATGCGGCTGCCGGTCTTCCTGCGCCAGCAAACCGCGCCGCCTGCGCCGGAAGATCTCGCTGATGCCTTCGTGCTCACTGGATTTTTCCTGGACCGTCACGCCTTCGCGCCGCGCGGGCTCTCGCTCCCGGAGGCCCGCGCGCATTTTGTCAGTGCGCTGATGCGTGAGGCGCAGTCACGGCAGGCGCATTGACGGGCAGGCTACCAGTCCCAACGGCGGTGCCACCCTCGCGAGGGACGATGCCAACCCCACCAATAATGGCGGCGCCATCCCCAATAGGGATTGGGATCCCAATCGCCCGGCCGCCAATAACAGGTCCAGGGATCACAAACGACCACGGTCTTTTCCAGCGCACCTCCGGCACCTCCGGTGAGGCCCAACTGGGCCGGTGCTGCGGCCGGCATGGCGTCCGCCGCTGGCGCCGCGACGGCGAGCCCGGCCGCGATTGCGACAGCCGCAAAGATCGATTTGCGCATGCATTTTCCTCCCTGTATTCCGCGACAAACCGCTGGATGCGTCGGGTTGCGCACCCAACCTAACGCATGAGTTTCGCGAATCGGTGCAGCTCCTTAAGCTGCAGCCCAAAAATCTTTTTCGCGCGCCCTGTCGCCGTTCATACCTTGTTCAGCGGGGTCAACCGCGGTAGCGCTGGTGAGCCATGAATAAGAAGGTGATTCCCGAGCCGAGTTCGGTACACGAGATCCCGCTGCGCGAGGCGCTTGAAGAGCGTTATCTCGCTTACGCGCTCTCCACCATCATGCACCGCGCGCTCCCGGATGCGCGCGACGGCCTCAAGCCGGTCCATCGGCGCATCCTCTATGGCATGCGTCTTCTCCGCCTCGATCCGGGTGCGCAATTCAAAAAATCGGCCAAGATCGTCGGCGACGTCATGGGCAATTTCCATCCCCATGGCGACCAGGCGATCTACGACGCGCTGGTGCGCCTGGCGCAGGACTTCTCCTCGCGCTATCCGCTCGTCGACGGCCATGGCAATTTCGGCAATATCGATGGCGATAACGCCGCCGCCTATCGCTATACCGAGGCGCGGCTGACCGAGGTCGCCCGGCTTCTGCTCGACGGCATCGACGAGGATGCCGTCGATTTCCGCGCGAACTACGACGGCGTGACGCACGAGCCGGTGGTTCTGCCGGCTGCGTTCCCCAATCTATTGGCCAACGGGGCGCAAGGCATAGCGGTCGGCATGGCGACGTCCATTCCCCCGCACAATGTCGCCGAGTTGTGCGACGCGGCGCTGTATTTGATCGAACAGCCCAAGGCGCGCACGCGAACGCTCCTCAAATACGTCCTTGGCCCGGATTTCCCGACCGGCGGCCTCGTCGTCGATCCACCCGAGGTGATCGCCGAGGCCTATGCGACCGGCCGCGGCTCGTTCCGCCTTCGCGCGCGCTGGAAGACCGAGGACACCGGCCGCGGGACTTATCAGATCGTGGTCACCGAAATCCCGTGGCAGGTGCAGAAGATGCGGCTCGTTGAGCGTATCGCCGAGCTCATCAATGAGCGAAAGCTGCCGCTGCTTGCCGACATGCGCGATGAATCGGCCGAGGACGTCAGACTGATTTTTGAACCGCGGTCGCGGTCGGTCGATCCGGCGCTCTTGATGGAAAGCCTATTCAAGCTCACCGACCTCGAAACCCGCGTGCCGCTGAACATGAATGTTCTCCTGCGGGGCCGCGTTCCCAGAGTGGTGGGTCTGGCGGAAGCGCTGGGCGAATGGCTGACGCACCGGCGCGACGTTCTGCTGCGGCGCTCGCGCCATCGCCTGGCGGAGATCGAGCACCGGCTCGAAGTCTTAAGCGGTTATCTCGTCACCTATCTCAACCTCGACAAGGTCATCAAAATCATCCGCAAGGAAGACGAGCCAAAGCCCGTATTGATGAAGAGTTTCAAATTGTCCGAGGTGCAGGCGGACGCCATTCTCAACATGAGGCTGCGCAATTTGCGCCGCCTGGAAGAGATGGAGATTCGCCAGGAAGACAAGGCCCTGCGCACGGAAAAGAAATCGATCGAGGATTTGTTGCGGTCCGAAAAACAGCAATGGAAGAAAATCGGCGACGAAGTACGCGCGGTGCACGACAGGTTTGGGCCGAAGACGCCGCTCGGCAAGCGCCGAACCGGCTTTGCCAAGGCGCCCGCCCACGATGAGGCGGCAATCGAGCAGGCCCTGGTCGAGCGTGAGCCGGTTACGATCGTGGTCTCGGACAAGGGCTGGATTCGCGCCTTGCGCGGCCAGGTCGCCGACCTCTCAGGATTGTCATTCAAGGCCGACGATAGTCTCAAGCTTGCGTTTTTCGCCGAGACCACCTCGAAGCTTCTGGTTTTCGCCACCAATGGCCGGTTCTACACGATCGAAGCGGCGAAACTACCGGGCGGTCGCGGCCACGGCGAGCCGGTCAGACTGTTCATCGATCTCGAACAGGAGGCCGACGTCGTCTCGGTATTTCGCTATCAGGGCGGTCGCAAGCTGCTCGTCGCGAGTCTGCAGGGCAGGGGATTTATCGCTCCGGAAGACGAGTGCGTCGCCAACACCCGCAAGGGCAAGCAGGTTCTCAATGTCAAAGCGCCCGATCAGGCGCGCGCCGTGACGCCGGTCGAGGGCGATCTCGTCGCCGCGATTGGCGAAAATCGTAAGATGGTGATTTTGCCAATCGAGCAAGTGCCGGATATGGCGCGCGGTCGCGGCGTGCGCTTACAACGCTACAAGGACGGCGGTTTGTCGGACATCAAGACGTTTGAGGTCGAGAAGGGTCTGAGCTGGGCCGATTCCGCCGGCCGGATATTTAATCTTTCGCTTAAGGAACTCGCCGATTGGCGCGGCAACCGCGCCGATGCCGGCCGGCTCGCGCCCAAGGGTTTTCCAAAAACCAACATGTTCGGGAATAGCGAAGGCCGGTCGAACGGGTCCGATGACGATCGCGCCTGATATCGCTCCGCCGGCGGCGTCCTTGGCAGTTCTCCCATTCTGCAAGGAAACTCCGCTATTATCTTAAGGCGCCGGGAATATCGGCTCCGCACAGGGGTCTCTCTGGCAAGCGAGGTTTCGAGCCGGCTCGATGAGCGGACAACTGACGATCGCGAATTTACGGATGTGGCGCGCCAGGCTGCGGCTCATCAGCGCGCTGGTCATGCTCGCTTTCGTAATCTGTCATCTCACCGCGCACTGGTTTTTGCTCGTTTCGGTCGATGAAGCCGAGCCGGTCCTGACCGTTCTGATGTATCCGTGGCGGACCGGGATCGGCACGGGAATCCTCATTACCGCTTTTGTCGTCCACTACTGCAATGCGTTGTGGTCGATTTACATTCGCCGTTCGCTGCGGCTGAACCGTTGGGAACTGACGCAGCTTGGGCTCGGCTTGTGCATTCCTATTCTACTGATGGTTCACGTGGTGGGGACGCGCATCGCCGACAGCGCGCTCGGCGTCAGCCCGAACTACAACAATGTCTTTATCGGCCAGTGGCTGCACCGGCCCTGGCTCGCCGCGGTGCAAATGACCGCACTGCTCGCGGTTTGGATTCACGCCTGCATCGGCATCCATTACTGGCTGCGGACAAAACGCTGGTATCCGGTCTGGCGGCCGGCATTGTTTATCTACGGTCTGCTTTTGCCGACATTGGCGCTGGCCGGCTATATCAGCGGCGGCAATCAAGTGCTGCGCGAGGCAGATGACGATCCGGATTTTGTCAGAACCGCCGCCGAGGAGTCCCATGTCACGCCGCAAACGGTACAGGCAGCTGACCAAATTGCGCGGGTTGGCTTTGCCTTAGCCTTCGGCTTCACGGTGTTACCGTTCGCGGCGCGAGGCGTGCGCGAACTTTACTACCGCCGCCGCAAACCACCCATATTGACGCATGCCAATGGCCGCAGCATGCCGATCCTGCCCGGCGCCACGGTGCTCGAGACGCTGCGCGCCAACGGCATCGCTCACGCGTCGGTATGTGGCGGGCGCGCCCGTTGCACCACCTGCCGGGTCCTGGTGACCAAGGGGCTCGAGCAGCTTCCTGAACCAAGCGGGTTGGAAGCCAAGGCTTTGGCGCGAATCGGCGCCACGCCGGGCATGCGCCTCGCGTGCCAGATCCGTCCGACGGCCGATATCGCCGTTCTGCCGCTGATACCGGCGGATGCCGGTGCCGCTGACGGCTCGATTCGTGGCGGGCTTGAAGGCAGGGAGCGCCAAATCACTATTCTATTTACCGATTTGCGCGCCTCCACGACCTTGGCCGAGGGCAAGCTGCCCTACGATGTCTTGTTTATTCTCAACCAGTTTTTCTACGAAATGACGCAGGCGCTGGTCACGAGCAACGGACACTATTCGCAGTTTACCGGCGATGGGCTGATGGCGCTGTATGGACTTTATGCCGCCGATCCAAAGAGCGGACCGGCGGACGCCGTTCGCGGCGCCCAGCAAATGCTGGAGCGGCTCGATCAGCTCAATTACCGGCTGCGCGGCGATCTGCGCGAGCCGCTGCGCATCGGCATCGGCATTCACTTTAGCGAGGCGATCGTCGGGGCCATGGGGCCGCCGCGCTCGCTGGTGATTACCGCGATCGGCGATGCCGTGAATACCTGCGCGCGCCTGGAAAGCCTGACGAAAGAATACGGCTGCGCGGTCGTGATTTCACGCCAGGCCGCCGAGGCCGCAGGCCTGAGCCTCGACGGCGAGCAATTGCACGAAGCGCCGGTGAAAGGCCGGCGCGAGCCGGTCCAGTTTTATGCGCTCAAGACGCTGGCCGAACTGCCGACTTAATTTGCGCAGGTTAAGGTGCGGCCCGTGCCGATCATTTCGCGCGGATCAGGGGCTTGCGACGTGCCAAACGTTGTTCACGCCATCTCCGGTAGCGTCACCGGGTTTCTTGTCCTTCGCCCAGGTATAGAGCGGTTTGCCCTTGTAGGCCCATTGTTTGCGGCCGTCGTCGCGGGCGATGAAAGAAAAACTTTCTGACGCCTGCGCATCGGTGTCGGCAATCAAGGGCTGCCAGGTGACAGCGCATTGGGCATTGCAGTTCGACTTGCCGGCGCCATCGCGGTCGAAGACGTAGAGCGTCATTCCATTGAGGTCGACGAGGGCCTTGCCCTTGGCAGTCTCGGCGCTGGTTGGCGGGATGGTTTGCGCCAGCGCCGTGAGCGCGACAAAACCGACGATGCCGCTGCCAAAAGCGACGCCAAAAGCGGCCACTATCCGGATCCGCATCCATTCCTCCATAAGGCGAAAATTACTCGACGCGCATCCAGCCGTCCGGCATCAGCCGCTCCTGCGGCAGAAAGCGGCTTTTGTAATCCATCTTGCGTGAACCGCGGACCCAATAGCCCAAATAAACATAGGCGAGGCCCATGCTTCGCGCCCGCGCAATATGGTCGAGCACCATATACGTGCCGAGCGAGCGCCCCGCTTCGTCCGGTTCGAAGAAGGAATAGACCATGGACAACCCGTCGCCGAGCACGTCGGTGAGCGCGATGGCAACAAGTTCGCCGGCCGCGCGCTTGCCGGCGGGAGCATTGCGGTCCTTCCTGCGATACTCGATGATGCGGGTTTCGATGTGGCTGTCTTCGACCATCATCGCGTAATCGAGCACGGTCATGTCGGCCATGCCGCCATCGCGATGCCTGGAATCGAGATAGGCGCGGAAGATCGCGTATTGCTCGGAGGTTGGCACGGCGATGCGCATTTCGCCGGCGATGTCGGCGTTGCGCCGCGTGATCCGGCGCATGCTCGGGGTCGGGCGAAAATCCTTGGCGACGACGCGGACCGAAACGCAGGCCCGGCAACCCTCGCAGGCCGGCCGGTAGGCGATAGATTGGCTGCGGCGGAACCCGCCTTGGGTCAGGATATTGTTGAGCTCGCCCGCGCGCTCGCCGACGAGATGGGTAAAGACCTTCCGTTCCTCCTTGCCGGCGAGATAGGGGCACGGCGACGGAGCGGTGAGATAGAATTGCGGGGTATCGCGCGAATGCTGGGTCACGGGAACTACCGGTTCTCGCCCGAAGGCGAGTCGATAGAATCGCCCGGATGCGTTGCTCCGTCAAAGGCCATTTGCCAGTCAGCCTGTCGCACGCGCCCGCAGCGTAACCGCCCGGCTTTGCGCATTGATCAGCACGGTGCCGACCACAATGTCGTGTAAAAGCCGGCGCCGCGCGTTAAAGAATCCGACCAGGAGAATAAAGGGGGTGAGCACGCTCACGGTAATCCAAAACACGACGGCATGAACCGCTCCGAGCACGAAATAGGCCGGTGCGCCGTACCAGGTCCGCATCTCGATTTCCATGGCGCGCATGCCGATTGTGGCCGAGGCGGGGCTGCCCAGCGTGAACCCGTAATAGGCCAGCGCCCAAATGACCGATATTGGTGACAACAGCCAGAACAACAGCCAGCCCAGGCCGAACGTGACCAGCCCGAAGACAAAGATGAAGGCCGACGCCGCGATCAGAGGAACGGCGATGATGACGACATCGATGATGAAGGCCACGATTCGACGCGCCAGCACGCCTTCGAACAGTTCCGGATTTGCCAAAGGGTCATAGGCATGCGGCTTGAAATCGAACGACATGCCGCTCCGACCGGGACCTGTATTTGGGCCAGCATCCGTCATGGTCGACCCCGATTATAATGTCCCGGCTATGAGCGAACAACGAGTGAAGATCACGCTGGCCGATATCGAGGCCGCGTGTCAGACGATCTTGGGGCACGTGCTGCGCACGCCGATGCTGGCGGCGCCTCCGCTTTCGGCGCTGACCGGCGCGCAAGTCTACGTCAAATATGAAAATTTACAGGTTACCAATTCGTTTAAGGAACGTGGAGCCTGCGTAAAGCTAGCGGCGCTCGACGAGAGCGAACGCCGCCGCGGGGTGATTGCGATGTCCGCCGGCAATCATGCACAGGCGGTCGCCTACCATGCGCGGCGCCTTGGGATACCAGCCACCATCGTGATGCCGACAACGACGCCCTTTGTGAAAGTGAAGGCAACGCAGATGCTCGGCGCCGAAGTGGTGCTCTCCGGCGAGACGCTTCTAGAGGCGCAATTGCGGGCGGAGACGCTTGCCGCCGAGCGCAAGCTGGTCTGGGTTCATCCTTACGACGACGGTCGCATCATTGCCGGGCAAGGCACCATCGCGCTGGAAATGCTCGAAGAGGTGCCTGACCTCGATGTGCTGATCGTGCCGATCGGCGGCGGCGGGCTGATCGCGGGCAACGCGATTGCCGCACATGCGATACGGCCGGCCATCGAAATATTCGGCGTCGAATGTTCGCTTTATCCGTCGATGTGGAATGCCGTTCACGGCGAGAAGCGGCCGTGCGGCGGCGCCACGCTTGCCGAAGGCATTGCGGTGAGCCGGGCCGGCAAACTCGCCTTGCCGGTGGTGCGCGAACTCGTCCGCGAGATCATTCTGGTCGACGAGCCGTTGATCGAGCGCGCCGTCAACGATTTTCTGACCTTGCAGAAGGCAATGGCGGAGGGCGCCGGCGCGGCCGGACTTGCCGCCATGCTGGCCAAACCGGAGCGTTTCGCTGGGCGCAAAGTCGGCTTGATCCTCTGCGGCGGTAATATCGATCCCCGCATTCTGGCTTCGATCATGGTGCGGCAATTGGAGCGCGAAGCCCGGATCGTCTCGTTTCGCCTTACGATTCCGGATCGGCCGGGAATTTTGGGCCAGATCGCAAGCCGGCTGGGTGAGTTTGGCGCCAATATTCTGGCTGTCGATCACCACCGGCTGTTCCTCGACGTGCCCGCCAAGGGCGCCAAGCTCGATGTCACCATGGAGACCCGCGATGCCGCCCACGCCGAGCAGATCTTCCGTGCGCTTGCGGCGGACGGCTACGAGCCGGTGCGCATGGAAAGCGGCGCCGTGTTGCAGTGATCGGCGGCTTAGGGGCTAAAGCGAAATGATTTTAGGTTGATTCGGTATTTCGCTTTAGCTTGTTGTTTGAGCATGATCTTTTCAGAAAACCGGCGTCCACTTTTCGGAATCATGCATTAGCGATCAAGTCCAGGCCGATAGCTGTAGGGGGGCTCAATCACCGTATTGGCCGCTTCGGCGGGTGCATCCGCCGGACGCGCGCGGGGCAGCGGCACCGGACCGGTGGCGGCCGCTGCCACGGCAAAAATACCCGGCCGCTGCCGCGGCAAGGGTACCGGTCCACGAATAGGCTCATCCGGGGGGAGGACCTCGGCCGCCGCCGTACGTGCTGGGGGTGGGGGAGGCGGCAGCCGCGTCGCGGCGAAGTCCGGCGGGCTGGTCGTGTTTGGATTGGGCCATGCGAGACCGCGATCCGAGGAACTCGGGGCGCCGGTCGAAGCCGTATTGTCGGTCGATCGCAACGCCGGCCTTGGCACCGAGCCGACTGATGCCGTTGACGCATCGCTCGTCGCGGTTGCGGCCGGGGCGGCGATTGCAGGCGAGGGGGTCTGCGCCAGCGCAGTTTGGAGAGACGCGGCCGGTGGGCTGTTCGCCGTGTCAGGCGCCGGGCTCGCTGGTTTCGGCGCATCGCTCGCCGAGGACGCCCCGACGGGCTGCGGTGCCGATTGATCCGCCGGAGATGGAGCCGAACCGGGTGGCGCCGGTGCGTTCGCCGTGATGCGCGCGGGCGTATTGGTGGACGCGACGTGCTCGAGCGCCGGCAGTTTCGGCCGCGCCACGTAGCTGCGGACGAAGGTGGTGATCGTCCACATCAACACGGGAACGGCGATAATGACGGCGGCGAGAATAATCACGCGCTGAAAGACGGGCGTGTAAAGCCGGATGTTCTCGTCGTCGTAATCGTCGTGCTCGCGCATCACATCCGCCCCAAATTCTCGCAGCGGACGGGGTGGTCTAGCTTTCGGGCGCGCTTATCCGGCAGCTTCGCCATCCGGCGACGGACATGCCCTTTGCGCCTCTCGCGGCGTTCTACGCGCCGGTCTTGTTCAATTTCTCGGCAACTCTTGCAGCAAAGTACGTCAGCACCCCATCCGCCCCGGCCCGCTTGAAGGCAATCAGGCTCTCCATCATCGCCTTATCGCCATCGAGCCAGCCGTTTCCAGCAGCAGCCATAATCATCGCATATTCCCCGGAGACTTGATAGGTGAAGGTCGGCATCCCGAACGCATCTTTAACTCGCTGCAAAACGTCGAGATAGGGCAGGCCCGGCTTCACCATCACCATATCGGCGCCCTCGCCGATATCGAGTTCCACCTCGCGTAAGGCCTCGTCGGTATTGGCCGGATCCATCTGGTAGGTTCGTTTATCGCCCATCAGTGTCGCGTTCGAACCGATCGCATCGCGAAACGGGCCATAAAACGCGGAGGCATATTTCGCTGCGTAGGCCATGATCGCAACATCGGCAAAGCCGGCGGCATCGAGCCCGCTGCGAATGGCGCCGACGCGGCCGTCCATCATGTCGGACGGCGCGATGATGTCGCAGCCCGCTTGCGCCTCCACCAGGGCTTGCTGGACCAGAACGCTGACGGTCTCGTCATTGAGGATTACGCCGTCGCGCAGGAGCCCGTCGTGGCCATGGCTGGTATAGGGATCGAGCGCCACATCGCACAACACGCCGATTTCCGGCACCTGTTTTTTGATGGCGCGAATGGCGCGGCAGACGAGATTGTCGGGATTGAGCGCTTCCGAACCGGCCTCGTCGCGTCGGCCTGGATCGGTATAGGGAAACAGCGCAATGCAGGGGATCGCAAGTTTGGCCGCTCGTTCGGCGGCCCGAATGGCTTGGTCAACCGAAAGGCGTTCCACGTCCGGCATCGAATCGACCGCTGCGCGGATATTCGTTCCGTCGACGATGAACAATGGCCAGATCAGGTCATCGGTCGTCAGAACGTTCTCGCGCACCATGCGGCGCGACCACTCGCTCCGCCGATTGCGGCGCGGACGTACCGTCAGATCGAGCCGATCGGCCTTGGCTTCGGCCGGCGCCGGGGCAAATCGACTCCTTTCGAGCGGACGGCCGAATTTGATCGCCATGAGAGGTCTCCTTGCGCCTCTTTTATCCCGTTGGAGGCCGCTCTGCCACTGAGTGGAAAGCGCTCCTTTTCAGCCCAATTCCCGGGCTTTGACGGGCTCCCAAAGTGCCCGTATCGATCGTGCAGGCCCGTTCGCCATCAATCCGCCCGTTGGTCCCTTGAAGGCAAGGATCATGACCGATCAACCGCAGCGCCGCCCGACGAGGCCCAGCGATCTGCTCGAACCGGTGCGGCTGGCCAAGGTCGTGCGGGGGACTTGGACCGACTATCTGGTCCTGTTTCTCCGCCTCATGGCGGGGGTGTCGCTCATCAAGGGGCTTTATCATTGGGTTGAGGTCTGCGGCATCGGGGCGGCGCCCGGGCAAGGTTTTGAGGCGCATACGATCGCCTGGCAAACCACGACGGTGTTTTTCGCGGTGCTGGATTTGGTCGCGGCGGTCGGGCTCTGGCTCGCCGCGGCATGGGGTGCGGTCCTCTGGCTCGCCTCGGTGGTCTCGATGGCGGCCGTGGAGGTGTTTTTTCCGCAGGTCTACGGCGGCAGCATCTTCGTGGTTTTTGTCGAGACGACGCTGCTCTGCGCTTATCTGTTTCTTGCCATTGTTTCGGCGCGCGGCAGCGTAACCAGGAGTCAGTAATCAGGTATCAGGAATCAGCATTCTATTACCTGATCCCCGATCACCGATCCCTGCCGCCCGCAGGGCGGCTCTGATCCGCTGCGGGGTCGCCGGCATCTGGTCGATTGAGACCGCGAAGGGGGAAAGCGCATCGTTCACGGCGTTGAGAATCGCCGCCGGCGCGCCGATCGCGCCGCCCTCGCCGAGGCCTTTGGCGCCGGTGACCGAGCTCGCCGCTGGCGTTTCGATATGCTGCAACTCGATCGGCGGAACTTCACGCACGGTCGGCGGCAAGTAATCGGCAAGCGTCGCGGTCAATACATTGCCGAGCGCGTCATAGACGATTTCTTCAAGCAGCGCGTTGCCGATGCCCTGGACGATGCCGCCGTGCACCTGGCCGTCCGCGATCAGTGGATTGATGATGCGGCCGGCATCCTCGACCGCAAGAAAACGCTCAAGCCGGACGCCTCCGGTTTCCACGTCGACGTCGACGATGGCGACATGACAGGCATTGGAAAAGGTGCCGGGCGGATCGTAATGCGCGCTCTCGGCAAGACCCGGACTGAGATCTTTGAAGCGGTATGACTGATGGTAGGCTGCGCGCGCCAGCACAGCGATTGATACGCTCCGATCCGTCCCGGTGACGCGAGCCTTGCCGTCTTCGAGCACGATGTCCTCACGCGAGGCCTCCAACAGATCGCCGGCAATGGTGAGCAGTTTTTCGCGCATCTTGCGTGCCGCGAGCGTCGCGGCGCCACCGCTGATGACGAGCGACCGGCTGGCAAATGTCCCCCACCCATAGGGCGTGCGATCGGTATCGCCGTGGATGACGCGAACGTTCGCGGGCAGCACGCCGATCGTATCGGCGACAAGCTGCGCCAGCGTTGTTGCCAGACCCTGGCCGTGCGGGCTCGCGCCGATCCGCGCCTCGACCTGGCCGGACGGGTCCATCACGATCTCCACGGTTTCCCAACCGGGCGTGATCTCCATGCCGCGCGCGGCAAAAGCCGGGCTGCCGTAGCCGGTGCGCTCGGAGAAGCTCGCAAAGCCAATTCCGAGAAAGCGGCCCTGGGCGCGGGCAGCATGCTGCCGTGCGCGGAATCTCGGCATATCGATTTGCGCGGCGGCTATGTCCAAAGTCTCGACATAGCTGCCCTCGTCGAACACCAATCCCGTGGCTGAGGTGTAGGGAAAAGAGCGAACGAGGTTGCGTTTGCGGATCTCGACCGGACTGATGCCGAATGCCGCCGCCGCCTTGTCCATCAGCCGTTCGATCGCAAAGGTAATGACCGGCCGTGACACGCCGCGATAGGGCGCCATGGTGCAGGTGTGGGTTGCGATCGCGCGGGCGCGGCAGGAATAAGCGCGAAGATCATAAGGGCCGGGCAACTCCGCCATGGCCATCAGCGGTTCGACGCCGCAAGTCGTCGGAAAACACGAATAAGCGCCGACATTGGCAACGACATCCGCGGAGAGCGCAATGAGCTTGCCGTCGGCATCGAAGGCGCCGTCCAGTTCGACCCGCTGGTCGCGGCTGTGAAAAGCCGCGATCAGATTTTCGCGGCGGTCCTCGATCCAGGCGACGCTGCTGCCAAGCTTGCGCGCCAGCCAGACCAGAACCACGTATTCGGCCGCGAGCGACATTTTCTGGCCGAAGCCGCCGCCGACGTCCGGGGCCACCACGCGCAGATCGGATTCAGGAAAGCCGAGGATGTCCGCGATAGCGGTGCGCGTCAGGTGCGGCATTTGCGTCGTGCAGGTCAGCGTCGTGCGCCCTGAACTGGGATCGAAGGCCGCGTGAGCAGCGCGCGCTTCAAGCGGCGTCGCGTTTTGCCGGAAAGATTGTGCGGTAAGATGAACCCGCCGGTGAGCCTTGGTCGATGCTTTGTCGAAATCGGCGCTTTTGAATTGGGCGTCGACCACGACATTTCCGGCGTCGTGAACCGCCGGCGCATGCGGCTGCAATGCCGCACGCGCGTCTGTGACC
>DASXJB010000098.1:0-6039 GCA_036497645.1 Xanthobacteraceae bacterium | reverse complement strand
CGACCACAAAGACTTTCTGAGCGAATTGCGGATAGACCTCCGCCAGCATAGGCGCGACCACACTGCGCATCAGGCGGAGCGCTTCGGCGCTCGGCGCCGGCGTGGGTGACACCTGCGCCGGACGGTCGAAGGCGAAGCCGGTATTCTCGACCACTTCGGCGACGCTGTGGCCGGGATGCACGCTGGCCAGGCGAAACCGCCGGTGAACGCGGTCGAAATCGAACAGGCAGCGGTTGGTGACCAGAGCAATCGGACCGCCGGGACGAAACACGTTGTCGGCGCTGCCGCCGGGCGCGCTGATGAAATCGACCTTGGGCACCAGCGTGCGGCGCGAATGCTCGACGCGGAACAGGATCACCTTCGGCACCACGTAATAGAGATAGGCCGAGCCGAACGAGCCGGGGAAACGCGCCTTCGGGTGGTCATAGTCGCCGACGCTGACGAGGTTAATATTGCCCGCGCCGTCGATCTGGCCGCCGGAGAGAAAGAACACGTCGATGCGGCCTTGGCCGGCGCAGTCGAACAATTCGCGCGAGCCGTCGGTGAAGAAGGTGTGCGCCCGGCTGCCGAGCAGCGACACGTAGGGACTGTCCAAGTTGTGAAGATTGGCGCGCTCACGCGCCAACAGCGCGGCGGTCGCCGGGATCGGCGAAGCCGCGCCGACTGCGATATGGCGCGCGTCGCCGATCAGACGGCAGATGACGTCGGCGAGCAATTCCTCTTCGCGGAATGCTTGTCCTATCATGGCCGGTCGTGTCCCGGCCATCCCCCACCCTGACCCTCCCCCGCAAGCGGGAGAAGGAAGGGAGGGGGCAATTTCGAATCACGCCGCGCGCTTTTCATAGACATAACAGTCGAGATATTGCGCAAAACCTTCCGGCGTCGCGGCGAGCCGCGCATATTCGCTCATATGCGCCGCGTCGATGCCGTAGCGATCCGGCAGCGGCAGCGGCCAGGCGCCGCGCGGTTCGACCGCGACGGCATCGACATAGAAGCCCGCCAAAGTGCCGGCGGCGAATAGCGGGTCGCGCAGCAAATCCGTCTCGTGAATGTCTTCCACCGTCACGATCGTTCGCGCCGCCGCATGCGCCATGGTGACGAGCTCGCGCTGGGTGCCGATGTAAACATTGCCGTCGCGATCGGCGAGCGGCGCATGAAACAGCGCGACGTCCGGCTTGAGCGCCGGTAACAGCACGACCGGGTCGTCGTTGCCGAACGGATTGTCGATAACTTTCCAATCGGCACGATGCGCCATCAGATCCGAGCCGATCAAGCCGCGCAACGGCATGAACGGCACGCCTTTTTCGGCGGCCTGGAATTGCGCGTGCAAAGCAGGACAGGTGGCGTCGCGCATGTGGATGGCGCCGGCGAGGATCGCGGCGGTGAAGCGTGGCGCCGGACCGAACTCGCCCAAGCTCACCGCGGATGTCTCAAGTGTCTCGACGCAGCCGGCGCCGATCAACAGATCAACCTGCAGGGTTGAGGTCGGCAGCGCGACCAGATGCAGGCGCTTGAGGCCTCGGCGAATGAGCGCCCGCGTCGCCGCCATGGCGACCCCGGACGTCTCGCGCGGCACCGCCAGCATGCAGCCGTCGGCGATCGGCGCAAGCGCTTCGTCGAGCGAGCAGCTGATCCGAGCCATGTCGTGAAGGTACTCCGTCGGAGTGTCGGCGGGGAGAGGCTATTAGATCGGTTCTCGCGATGCGCCTCTTTTCCTTCCCCCGCTCAGCGGGGAGAGGTGATTCGGGGATAGGACCGCGTTCGGGGGCAGCTTCCCGTTTGGCCGGCGGCTTGAACCCGCTACCATGCCGCCCTTGGGGAAGAGGACAGCGTAAGTCGTATCGTGGAACAGACGCTACAAACTCTGCTGCTCTTGCTGGCGGTCATGGTGATCGTGGCCGTTGTCGCACGGCGCCTTAATACCGCTCCCTCAATTCTTCTCGTCATTGCCGGCATCGCACTGGCGCTGGTCCCAGGCGTGCCGAGGATCACGCTTGCGCCGGAACTCGTCCTGCTCGGAATCCTGCCGCCGCTGATTTATTCGGCGGGCGTCGCCATGAGCTGGCGGGAGTTTTGCTTCAACCTGCGCCCGATCGCGCTTCTGGCCGTGGGATGCGTCGTCTTCACGGCCTGCGCCGTAGCGGCTCTGGCGCACTGGGTGCTCGGCATGCCACTGGGCGTCGGCTTTGTTCTCGGCGCCATCGTGGCGCCGCCCGATGTCGTCGCACCGTTAGCGATCATACGGCGACTCGGCATTCCGCGCCGGCTCGTTGTTGTGCTCAACGGAGAAGGTACTGCCAATGACGCCACGGCTTTGATCCTCTACCGCTTTGCGGTTGCCGCAGTCGGCACCGGCTTCTTCTCGCTCGGCCAGGCTGCCGGAACGTTTGTTCTCATTATTGTGGGTGAAATTGCTTATGGCATTGCCATTGGCTGGCTCAGCCTGCGGCTGCGACGCTGGGCGCGGGATCCTCGCGTCGAAATCACGCTGTCTTTGATGACGCCCTATGTGGCCTTTCTCGTGCCCGCTCATTTGGGAGGATCGGGCGTGTTAGCGACGGTCGTGACCGGCTTATATGTTAGTTGGAACGGGCCGCTGCTCATCCCCGCCGCGACGCGATTGCAAGGGATCTTCTTTTGGGACCTGCTGGTCTATCTGTTTGAAGGTTTGATTTTCCTGGTCACGGGTTTTCAGATCCGCACGCTGCTCGATCGGCCGGAGATTTACCCGCTCGATGCTTCGTTGTTGGCCGTGCTGCTAACCCTTGTCGTGATTGTCGCTGCTCGATTCATTTGGATCTATCCGGCGGCCTATCTACCGCGTTGGCTCAGCGCAGCAGTTGCACGCCGGGATCCGCTGCCATCTTGGCAATGGCTCTTCTTTCTTGCGTTTGTGGGCGTGCGCGGGGTGGTGTCGCTCGCGGCAGCACTGGCGATCCCTCTGACCACCACTTCCGGCGCGCCATTCCCGGGTCGCGATCTCGTTCTGTTCATTACATTTGGCATCATCGTCATCACGCTTGTCGGCCAGGGCTTGCTGTTGCCAAGCGTTGTCCGTTGGCTCGGCCTCGGACGTCACGCCGCAGACGAGCGTGACCGCGAGCAGAAAGCCGAGCTTGCTGCGCGCTCCGATGCCTTAAAGCTCGCGCAAACGCGGCTTGAAGAACTCGCAGCGGATAATCGAATTCCGTCAGAGGCCTTGGCGATCCTGCGCGCCCGTCACGATTACAGGTTTGGAGGATTACCAAAAGCCGAATTAAGCGAGGACGATGCGGCTTCGGCAGCGGCGAACGTGCGCTCCGATTTGATCGCCCTGGAACGCGAATACATCTACCAGCTCTTGCGCGACGGTCAGATCACCGACGAAGCGCGCCGGCGCATCGAGCGCGAACTCGACCTCGAAGAGGCCAGCATTGCGTCCAAAGAGGAAGGCGGCGTTGAGCCGCCTCTCTGAGAGTTTGAGGTGGTAGCGCTGACCTATCGCGCTACTGTCGATGTGCCAGCTCGCTTCCGCAAATCTAAATCCGTCGGCGCCGTGTTTGGGCTGACGTGCTCGAAGTATCAGTCAGGCGAGATCGAGTGTAGCGGCAGAATATCACGCTGCGGAGATGAGATGATGCGCCCCGGTCGCGTGACTAAATGAAATCCAGCCGACGCGGCAGCATCGCGCATCGCTTTGGTTGGCATCACGCTTAGGACAGCGCCGATTTCACGTTGTCCGGCGAGAACGGCACGCGGCGAATGCGCACGCCCGTCGCATCGAACACGGCATTGGCGATCGCCGCCGCGACCGGCCTAGTCGCCGGCTCGCCGGCGCCGGTCGGTGCGATCTCTGGCCGGTCGATCAGAACAACGTCGATCGTTTCCGGCGCATCGGTGATGTCGAGAATGGGATAGGACAGCCAGTCGACGCTGGTGACGTTCTTGTTGTTGAACCTGACCTCCTCCCACAAGGTGCGGCTGGTGGATTGCACGACGTTACCTTCGATGACCTGCCGCAAGCCATCGGGATTGATGATCTGGCCGCAATCGTGCGCCACGGTGAGCTTGCGGACCCAGACTTTGCCGGTCGAGCGATCGACCTCGACCTCGGCGACCATGGCGACGCGCGTCGGATGCCGCTGCACATAGGCGATGCCGCGTCCGGAAACCTTGGCGCCGCTTTGGTCTTTGCGCGGCGAAACACGTGATTGCCAGTCGGACTTCTCCGCCGCAGCCTTGATCACGGCAATGTCGCGCGCGTCGGTGACATATTGCAGCCGGAACCCGACGGGATCGAGGTTGAGGGCCGCAGCCACTTCGTCCATGAACGATTCGCTGGCGAAATGGACTTGCGGCCCAATCGGATCGCGCAAATGCGATGTACGCAACGGCGAGCCGCGGTCCAACAGCGGGGCCACCGTTTCCCAGTAGGCGCGCTTGTTGCCAAAGCCGTAGGAATCCTCGGGCACGCCGAAACCATCGCCGGACTGCAAGGTGACGCCGGTGAGCTGGCCGGCGAGCGTATCGTGCGGCTCGCTTTCGTTCGAATTCACGTCGACGCGGGGGAATGCCTTACTGCCAAATTCATAGGCGATGACCTTGCCCGCTGGATCGATAGCGGCGCGGGCGTGGTGGATCGAAGCTGGACCCTTGGGATCCCATCCGGTTCCTTGATCGCGCGTATACTGCAGGCGGACCGGGCGCCCTACCGCTTTGGCCAACAGCGCGGCGTCCATCGCCGCGTCGCCGGCATCGTTGCGGCCGTATGAGCCGGGCCCCGGCACCCAGATGGCGCGCACTTTTTCCGCCGGCAGGCCGAGAATGGCGGCGACGCCGTCGCGGGTGAAATGCGGCTTCTGCGAACCGGTCCACAACGTGACTTCGTCACCCTTGATATCGACGACAGCACAGGCCGGTCCCAAACTGGCATGCGACTGGAACGGCCATTCGTATTCCGCTTCGATGATGCGCGCGGCGTTCTTGAAGGCCTCGTCGACATTGCCGGTCTGCTCGGCGACTTCGCGCTTGCGCACCGGCGCCTTGCGGATGTGATTGTAGAGCGATGCTTGATCCGGGAACGGCGGCGTCGCATTCGACCACGTCACTTCGAGCTGCTGGGCGGCCTTGATCGCATCCCATTCTTTTTCGCCGACGACGCCAAGAAACCCTTCCCTCCACACGACACGGGCGCCAGGAATGTCCTTGATCGAGTTTTCGTCGACATTGACCGGCACGGCGCCGGCGACGGCGGGTCGGATCATGCGGCCGTGGACCATGCCCGGCACTTTGACGTCGGTGCAGAAATCCTGCTGCGCAAAGACGAGCGGCGCGATGTCTTCGCGTTTGATCGGTTGGCCGACAATCTTGTAGTCCTTCGGATCTTTGGGCTTGGCCTTGCCCGGCGCGTAAAGCGGATTGCCGATCTTGCCGTTCCAGGCGAGCGCGCCGTTGAAATAACGCCCGCGGACCAGGTCGGCATAGCTCACGCTCTGGGCCATCTCGGTGCCGGTATGAACGACGCCGCCATCGACCGACAGCCGTTCGGCGGGGACGCCGAGTTTCTCCGCCGCGAGTTCGACGAGAACCCGGCGCGCTTCGGCCGCGGCGGCGCGGAGCTGCTTGCCGCCGTTCTGGACGCCAGTCGCGCCGGAAGCACCGCCTTGATTCACGCTGCTGGCGGTGTCGCCCATCACGACCTTGACCGCCTTGAACGGCACGTCGAGTTCCTCGGCCACCATTTGCGCGATTGCAACGTGAAGCCCTTGTCCACCGTCGATCTTTCCGTAGAACGCCGAAACCGTGCCGTCGGCGTTGACTACGATGTAGGACGACAGCTGGTCGGGCGTGAGCGGCCGCTGCGCGCCCACAAGACGCGCCTCCTCGGCCGCGCGCGCCAACGGCATCGGCGCGCCGATTGACACGACAAGCGCGCCACCGCTTTTCAGGAGCGCGCGGCGCGACGGACGGTTCAGCTTCTCAATCGTTGTCATGAGCCGCCCTCCTCAACCCATCATCGCGGCGGCGCGTTTGACAGCGCGGAGGATGGCCATATGCGTG
>DASXJB010000097.1:0-28119 GCA_036497645.1 Xanthobacteraceae bacterium | reverse complement strand
CGCCATCGGGCGGTAAAATGCCGGAGACGCGCCATGGCCTCGACGACGCATTCGACCACATCCACGATGGCACACGCCGCCAAAGACTACCTGCCCGCGCTGGCGCGGCTTTTGCTGTGCGGCCTATTCATCTGGGATGGCGTGCTGCAGCTGCGCGATCCGGCAGGCACGGTGAATTATTTCACCAGCCTCAATATTCCGTCGCCAAATATCGCGGTGTGGGTTTCGATCGCCGTCCACCTCCTTGGCGGTACGGCGATCCTCGTCGGCTTTATGACGCGCTGGGCCGCGGCTTTGTTGGTCTTGCTCTGTCTCGGCACCGCGTTCGGCGTGCATCTGCCCGCCGGGGACATGGAGAACATGACCCATTTCTACAAAAACCTGGTGATGGCTGGCGGCTTTCTCTACGTGATTGCTTTTGGCCCGGGCGCGTTCGCGTTCGACAAGAGCTGACGCATCAGGTGCAAACGTTCAATCGCAGTCATTGCGAGGTGCTTCGCTCCGCTCGCAGTGACGATCCCAAAAATCTAAAACTCCGCTACCACCCGAATAAGCCGGTCGATATCTTCCGGCCGGGACAGCCGATGATCGCCGTCCTTGATCAGCGTGAGCACCACGTCATCGCAAGCGAAGCGGGCGATCAGCGCTTTCGCATGCTGCCACGGGACGTCGGGATCCTGCACGCCTTGCAGGATGCGCACCGGGCAGCCGGTCTCGATCATCGCGCCCAGCACTAGATGGTTCCGCCCTTCTTCGATCAATTGCCGGGTGACGAGATAGGGCTCGGTCGAATATTGCGACGGCCGTGCCCACACGCCCTTGTCCGCAAGCTCGCGCTTGATCTCGGGGGTGAAGCGTTTCCACATCAGCTCCTCGGTGAAATCGACTGCCGGCGCCACCAAAATCAGTCCGGCGATGCTCGCGGTGCCGGGGTCTTTGCGCGCCCGCAACGCGCGCGCCAGCAGCAGCGCCAGCCAGCCGCCCATCGACGAGCCGATCACGACTTGCGGTCCGCGGCAGCAGGCGTCGAACACGGCAAGCGTCTCGGCGAGCCAGCGGCCGATCGTGCCGTCGGTGAACGCACCGCCCGATTCGCCGTGTCCGGAATAATCGAACCGCACGCAGGCGCGGCCGCGCCGCGCCGCCCAATCCGCCAGCGCCAGCGCCTTCGTGCCCTGCATGTCGGATTTGTAGCCGCCAAGCCAGAACAGGCCCGGCGCGCCGCCGTCATACCGGCGCACCGCGATCGCGCGCTGGT
Organism: Xanthobacteraceae bacterium; assembly: GCA_036497645.1. Classification (GTDB taxonomy): domain Bacteria; phylum Pseudomonadota; class Alphaproteobacteria; order Rhizobiales; family Xanthobacteraceae; genus BOG-931. The sequence continues at coordinate 26,861 of DASXJB010000097.1, read as the reverse complement.
CCGCGCCCTCGCCAACGGCAAGGAATTTCAGGCCATTATCGGTCATGTTGTCAGCCAGGTTGTCAGCCATCTTGTCGACCCTGGACGCTCCGCACCGGGGTCTCGTGCCGCGGTCGCGGAAAATAAATCATGCGCGGCCAATCGACTATGCCACGTACCCTATTGGCGTTGACTTGAATCGAAAAACTCCCGATCTTGAGGGTTCGCCCTTCGGGTACGCGACCACGATCAGGTCGCGGCACCGAGCGGCGGTGTAGCAACAGCACAAGGAGATCGCACCCATTCGTCGCCCGATCAGAACGCCGCAGCCCGCCGCCAAGGAGGGGCCGCGCATCAACGAGGAGATCCGCGTCCGCGAGGTCCAGCTCATCGACAAGGACGGTTCCAACAAAGGCGTCACCGAGATCAACGCAGCGCTTGCCATGGCGCAGGAGGCGGGGCTCGACCTGGTAGAGATCGCGCCCAATTCGGTTCCGCCGGTTTGCAAAATTCTCGATTACGGCAAGTATAAATATCAGGCGCAAAAGAAGGCCGCCGAAGCCCGCAAAAAGCAGAAGGTCGTCGAGATCAAAGAGATCAAGCTGCGGCCGATGATCGACGATCACGATTACGACGTGAAAATGCGCTCGATCCAGCGGTTCTTCGAGGAAGGCGACAAAGTCAAAGTGACATTGCGGTTCCGCGGCCGGGAAATGGCGCATCAGGAGCTAGGCTATAAACTACTCGACCGCGTCAAGGACGACACCTCCAAGATCGCCAAGATCGAGCAGGAGCCGCGCTTCGAAGGGCGGCAAGTGGTCATGGTGCTCGCGCCGCGCTAGAGCGTCATCACGTCAGGTCGAAGAGATTGTCGCTCTAGGTTTTAGTGGAGCAGGATCTTTCGGAAAACCGGTTCCCACTTTTCCGGATCATGCTCTAACGGCGACACTGGAATTTCGATGGACTTGAGTTCGATGCAGCGGCGCCTGCGCGCTCGCTTCATCGCGTTCGACCTTAGTCTCGTCTTTGTCCAACGGTAGGAGTCGATCATGCCGACATTCATTATCATGATGAACTGGACCGAACAGGGAATCCGTAACGTCAAAGATTCGCCCAAGCGCGCCGCCGCCGCGAAGGAAATGGCCAAGAAGCTCGGCGTCGAAATCAAACAGACCTACCTGACCAATGGCCAATTCGATCTGGTCAGCATCGTAGAGTCGGCCAGCGGCGACAACATCGCCAAGTTCTGCATGCAGATCGGCGCGCTCGGCAACGTGCGCACCAGCACCGCGCGGGCCTGGCCCGAGACCGAATATCACAAGCTTATTTCCGAACTGTCGTAAGCGTCAGTTCTAGGATCTGCGGGGCCTGGCCGCGGCGCGGGCCTTCCGCGCGGCCGCCGGCCCGTATGACCGCGCCGAAAATTTGCAAATTCGGGTCGCCTCTGCCATAACCCGCGCGCCCGCCGCCCGGCTGATCAAGGGCTGCCGTGGCGGCGGCGAAGTGCTCAAGAGCATGATCCCGAAGTGGATACCGGCTTTCGGAAGAGATCATGCTCAAATGCAAATAGCACGCAAATCACGGGCGCGATCGTCTTAACGATCGCCGCCGCCGCTTTGCCGGCGGCCCAGACCAGGAGAGCAAAATGCCCAAGATGAAGACCAAATCGGGCGCCAAAAAGCGCTTCAAGGTGACCGGCTCAGGCAAGGTCCTCTATCAGCAGTCGCGCAAGCGCCACGGCATGATCAAGCGGACCAAAAAACAGATTCGTCAGCTGCGCGGCACCAACGTGCTGTTCAAGACCGACGGCGATAACGTCAAAAAATATTTCTTGCCGAACGGCTGACCCCCATCCCGCCCTCCGCCGCAAGCCGGGGAGGGATAAGGGGCATCTTTAATCTCGCGAAAGGAGATCTTTCATGGCTCGCGTCAAGCGCGGCGTCACCGCCCATGCCAAGCACAAGAAAGTGCTCAAAGCCGCCAAGGGTTTTTACGGCCGCCGCAAGAACACGATTCGGATCGCCAAGCAGGCAGTCGAGAAGGCAAATCAATACGCCTATCGCGACCGCAAGCGGCGCAAGCGCAGCTTTCGCGCTTTGTGGATTCAGCGCCTCAACGCCGCGGTCCGCCCGTTCGGCCTCAACTACAGCCGCTTCATCGCCGGTCTCGCCAAAGCCGGTATTGCGGTCGACCGCAAAGTGCTGTCCGATCTCGCGATCCGCGAGCCGGCGGCGTTCGAGGCGATCGTGGGCCAGGCAAAATCGGCGCTCGCTTAACGGAGGACGGACGACAATCGTCCGTCGTCCGAGACCCATGATCGACCGTGCCTATGTACAGCGCATGGCGCGCTACAACCGCTGGCAGAACGAAAACCTCTATGGTGTTGCCGATCGGCTCACCGTGGAGGAGCGCCAGCGCGAGCGCGGCGCCTTTTTCGGCTCCATCCATAAGACGCTCAGCCATCTGTTGTGGGGCGACCAGACCTGGATGAGCCGGTTCGCCGCCGCGCCCAAGCCGGAAGGCAACATTGCGGGGTCCGTCGCGCTTTACGCGGACTGGGAGGATTTAAAGTCGAAGCGCACGGACTTCGACCAGCGCATCATCGCCTGGGCCGATCGTATCGAGCCGGATTGGCTTACCGCCGAGCAGACCTATTTCTCTGGCGCCATCGGCCGCGAAGTGACCGAGCCGCGTTGGGTCCTGGTCACCCACATGTTCAACCATCAGACTCACCATCGCGGCCAGGTTCATTGCATGCTGACCCAAGCCGGCGGCAGGCCATCCGATACTGATCTTCCGTTCATGCCGGAGTGAGCGATGACCGATTTGACGCAGCTCGAAAATGAAATTCTTGCCGACATCGCCGCGGCCGGCGACGACGCCGCGCTCGAAGCCGTGCGCGTTGCGGCTCTCGGCAAAAACGGCACGATCACCGCGCTCTTGAAAACGCTCGGAACTTTGCCGCCCGAGCAACGCAAAAGCCAAGGCCCGCTCGTCAACGGCATGAAGGATCGGGTCAACGCCGCGCTCGCCGAGCGGCGCGAGGCGTTCAAGGCCGCGGCGCTGGAGGCACGGCTCAATACCGAGAGCGTCGACGTGACGCTGCCGGTGCGGGAAGCGCCGGCGGAGATCGGACGCGTTCATCCGATCACCCAAGTCATCGACGAACTCACAGCGATCTTCGCCGATATGGGATTCGCCGTCGCCGAAGGTCCTGACATCGAGACCGATGACTACAATTTCACCAAGCTCAATTTCCCGGAAGAGCATCCGGCGCGGGCGATGCACGACACGTTTTTCTTCAATCCGAAGCCGGACGGCACCCGGCTACTATTGCGCACGCATACTTCGCCGGTGCAGGTGCGCACCATGCTCGCGCAAAAGCCGCCGATCCGCGTCATCATCCCCGGGCGCACCTATCGCTGCGACAGCGACCAGACGCATACGCCGATGTTTCATCAGGTCGAGGGCCTGGTCATCGACAAAGGTTCGCATCTCGGCCACATGAAATGGATCCTCGAGGAGTTCTTCAAAGCCTTCTTCGAGGTGGACCGCGTCGGCATGCGCTTCCGGCCGTCATTCTTCCCGTTCACCGAGCCCTCGCTCGAAGTCGACATCCAATACCGGCGCGATAAGGGGGAGATCCGCTTCGGCGAAGGCGAGGATTGGATGGAGATTCTCGGCTGCGGCATGGTGCATCCGAACGTGATGCGTAATTGCGGCCTCGATCCGGACGAGTATCAGGGCTTCGCCTGGGGCATGGGCATCGACCGCATCGCGATGCTCAAATACGGCATGCCCGATCTGCGCGCCTTCTTCGAGGCCGATATGCGCTGGCTGTCGCATTATGGCTTCCGCCCGCTCGACTGGCCGACACTGGCCGGAGGATTGAGCTCGTGAGCGCGATCAATCACGGGGGAGGGGAAGTGATGCGCGGAGAACCGCGCCCATGATGAAGCTCACCTTCGGCTGGCTCAAGGAGCATCTCGACACCGCTCGTTCGCTCGATGAGATTGCCGACAAGCTCACGAAGATCGGGCTCGAAGTCGAGCGCATCGAGGACAAGGCGAAGCTGTTCGCGCCTTTTGTCATTGCCCGCGTCGTCGAAGCCAAGCCACATCCCAATGCCGACCGGCTGCGCGTCTGCATGGTCGATACCGGCGATGGTAAGCCGATCCAGGTGGTGTGCGGCGCGCCCAATGCGCGCACCGGGATGAAAGGCGTGTTCGCGCCGCCCGGCGCATTCATTCCCGGCAAGAACCTCACGCTCGGCGTCGGCAAGATCCGCGACGTCGAAAGCCGCGGCATGCTGGTGTCGGCATTCGAGCTGCAAATCTCCGACGATCACGAAGGCATTATCGAACTGCCGGACGACACGCCGGTCGGCGCGCCTTACGCCAAATATGCCGGTCTCGACGACCCGATGATCGAGATCAATCTGACGCCGAACCGCGGCGACGCCACCGGCGTGCACGGCATTGCGCGCGACCTTGTCGCCGCCGGCATCGGCAAACTCAAAGACGGGTCGATCAAAACCGTCAAAGGCCAATTTCCTTGTCCGGTGAAGGTGACGCTCGATTTCGGCGCGACACCATCACTGTGTCCCGCTTTCGCGCTGCGCCTCGTGCGCGGCGTCAAAAACGGACCGTCGCCGGATTGGCTGGCGCGCCGCCTCACCGCCATCGGGCTGCGCCCGATCAATACGCTGGTGGATATTACCAATTTCGTCACCTATGACCGCGGCCGGCCGCTGCATGTGTTCGATGCAGCGAAAGTGCGCGGCAATCTCACGGTGCGGCGCGCGCACACGGGCGAGACCTTGCCAGCGCTCGACGGCAAAACCTACGCGCTTGATGAAACCATGTGCGTCATTGCCGACAATTACGGCGTCGAATCGCTCGCCGGTATCATGGGCGGCGAAAAAACCGGCTGTTCGGAAACCACCAGCGACGTGCTCATCGAATCGGCGCTCTGGCTGCCGATGAATATTGGGCAAACCGGCCGCAAGCTCGGCATCAATTCCGACGCCCGCTATCGCTTCGAGCGCGGCGTCGATCCGGCTTTCATGGTGCCGGGTCTCGAATTGGCGACGCGCATGGTCATGGATCTGTGCGGCGGCACGCCGTCGGAGGTCACAATCGCGGGCAATGCCGCGATACCCGAACGTGTCATTGACTTTCCGGTTGCGGAAACCGAGCGGCTGACCGGACTTGCGGTACCGCTTGCGGACGCGCGCCGCGTCCTCGACAGCCTCGGCTTTAAAGTTGCGGGGCAGGGTGCGCGCGTGAAAGTCACAGCGCCGTCATGGCGCGGCGACGTGCAAGACAAAGCTGACCTCGTCGAAGAAGTGGTGCGCATCAGCGGCGTCGACCGTGTCGCCTCGATGCCATTCGATCGCGGCGAGGCCCCGCGCAAGCCGGTACTCACGCCGATCCAGCTTCGCACCCGCAAAGCCAAGCGCGCGCTCGCGGCGCGCAACCTGGTCGAGGCGGTGACGTGGTCGTTCATCAGCAAAAAACACGCCGAACTGTTCGGCGGGGGCAAGCCCGAGCTGGCGCTCGCCAATCCGATTGCTGCGGATCTTTCCGACATGCGGCCGAGCCTTATTCCCGGGCTTGTCGCCGCCGCGCAAAAGAACGCCGACCGCGGTTTTCCGGACGCTGCTTTGTTCGAAGTGGGGCAAATATTCCGCGGCGACCGGCCCGAGGATCAATTCACCGCGGCGGCCGGTATACGCCGCGCGCTGGCGAAACCGTCCGGCATCGGCCGGCATTGGACCAGGCGCGATGGCGAGGTCGATGCATTTGACGCCAAGGCGGATGCGTTGGCCGTCCTCGCCGCCGCCGGCGCGCCATCGTCCGCGCTGCAGACGGTGCCGGGCGGGCCGGCCTGGTTTCATCCCGGGCGCTCCGGAACGATTCAGATTGGGCCCCAGAACGTGCTCGGTCATTTTGGCGAATTGCATCCGCGTGCGCTGGAAGCGCTTGACGCCGAAGGACCGCTGGTCGCGTTCGAAGTCGTTTTAGAACGCATTCCCGAGCCGAGAACGCGCGGTACGCGCGCCAAGCCGGTGCTCGAATTGTCGCCGTTCCAGCCGGTGCAGCGCGATTTCGCTTTCGTGGTCGATCGGGAGGTCAAGGCCGCCGATATCGTGCGCGCGGCGCAATCGGCCGACCGCAAGCTCATTACCGGCATCGCCGTGTTCGACGTTTACGAAGGCCAAGGTATCGCGCCGGGAAAGAAGTCGATCGCGATCGCGGTGACGCTGCAGCCACGCGAGCAAACCATGACCGATGCCGAAATCGAAGCGCTCGCCGCCAAGATCGTCGCCGAGGTTGGCAAACGCACCGGCGGTGTGCTGCGGGGGTGAGGGTGTTATCGTCATTCCCGTCACCCTGAGGTGGCCGCGAAGGGGCCCTCGAAGGGCGACGGCCCGGGCCGTCCATCCTTCGAGGCTCGCGTCGCTCGCACCTCAGGATGACGGGATCGCGCTGGCGGTTCCCGATTCTACTACCGCACGTCGCGCATGATGCGCGGCGTACCCTCGTAGGCGCGCGGGCCTTCGTCGCGCGGCGCATGGCGCTCAGCCTGCGCCGGTTTCGATTTGCGTTTTGGCTTGACCTGGGTTTCCGCCGCGGGTGCGGCCGCTTTCACGCCGCCGAGCCGACGCAACACGGCGTCGGCGGCGCGCTCGCCAGATTCCCAAGCGCCGCCCAACGTACCCCACAGAGTCTCGTGGGCAGCCTCGCCGGCGTACCAGACATCGTCGGCGACGCGATCCATGAGCAACCGCCGCGCCGATTGGGCGCCCGGTAGCGCGGCCGACCAGGCGCCAAGCGCATAGGGCGCCGCGTTCCAGCGTGTCGCCTGCTTGCGGCCGATCGCTCTTTTGATTTCGGTGCCGTACAGCCCGCCGAGCCATTCGACGGCGAAATCGAACATCGCGGCTTCGCCTTGCGCCGCAAGATCGCGGCCGAATCCGCCGGCGACGTCGACGAAACATAGCGGCGTGCCGCCGACGTTGGCGAGGATCGCAGCGGTGTGGGTATTGCTCGATTTCTCGAACACCAAATCGTCGCTTTCGAGCCCGAGCGGATTGCCGAGAAGCTCGAGCGCGATGCGGTCGTAGCTGCCGAGCGGCAGCCGCGCGAACAGGTCGCGACGATCGGGGCTGAATTTGAAGCCGCCCGAGGCGACGACATTGGTCGGAACGGTGACGATGGCGGCCGTGGCCGAAATCGCGCCGCTCGCGGTTTCAACCGTGGGCACGCCGCGCCTGCTCTCGATCGAAATCGCCGGCGTTGACAGCTGGATCGCCAGCCCCTGGGCCAGGGAGGCAAGCAGCGCGCCGAAGCCTGGTTTGTAGAACGCTGCGCTGCGGCGTTCCGCGGCTTTGGCGAAGTCGAACGACGAGACCTGCGCGAGATCCTTGCCGCAATTGTAGGGCCCCAGCACAAATTCAATTGTCGCGCGCCAGTCGCCGAGATCGCCTGGCATCGCTTGCGCGCAAGCGAGGTCCGCCCTGCGCGCCGCGTCATCGATGGCACGCGTCGCGCGGACTTGCGCCGACAGAAAATCCTCAAGCTCGCCCTCGCGCGCGTAGCGCCGGCCGATCCGTATTTTCTGGCTGAGCGAGGCCGGATAAATGTCGGCTCGCCGCGGCGCCGCTTTGATCAGCGGATTTGAGTCGGGCAGATAAATCCAATGCGCGCCGCGATCGAACGGCACGCCGAAGCTTGTCGTGTCGGTGATGCAGCGGCCGCCGACGTGATCGGTCGCTTCGATCACGAGATAGCGCCGCCCGGCTGCGGCCAGCCGCCGCGCCGCCGCGATTCCCGCGGCGCCGGCGCCGATAATGATCACATCAAGCGGGCCGCCGGACGGCGTGATCGCGGCAAATGCCGGACCCGCGGCGAGTGCGGCCGAGGCTGCAAGCAGCGAACGGCGGCTCAGAGACGGCATACTCTCCACTACACTTGCGGCCGGTGTCTCGATGTGGTCGGTTCGCCCCAACGCCCGCGCACATTGCCTCAACCGCCGCCGCAGGGCAAATGTTTCGGCTTGATCTGAATGCAAGCCGGCGGCAATGACGCGCAGACATGCTCGACGATGCCATTAAAGCGATAACCCAATTATTTTCGCCGCCGCTGCGCGCGGTGCTGTGGAAGACCATCGGCCTCGCACTCGCGCTGATTGTGGTGGTCGGGATCGTGCTCGAACGCCTGATCGTGCATTTCGTCGATGCCGGCAGCGCCTCGGCCGAGGCGACTTTCGGCGCTTCGGCGCATTGGCCGGTCAGCGCCGTGGCCTGGCTGCTTTCCATCGCCGCCGGGCTCGGCATCATCGTCGGCAGCATCATGCTGATGCCCGCGGTCACGGCGATAGTCGGCAGCTTCTTTGCCGATCAGATCGCGGACGAGGTCGAGCGCGAACATTATCCTGCCGATCCTCCCGGCAAGGCCGTGCCGCTGTGGCTTGCGCTGTGGGAAGGCGTCAAGACCGCCTTGCTCGCTCTGATCGTTTACCTGTGCGCGGCGCCGCTTTTGTTGTTCGCCGGCCTTGGCGCGGTCGTGTTCTTCCTCGCCACCGCCTATGTGCTCGGCCGTGAATATTTCGAGCTCGCGGCCATGCGCTTGCGCTCGCGCGCCGAGGCCAAAGCGCTGCGCCGGCGCAATGCCGCCATGGTCTATGTCGGCGGCCTGTTCATTGCCGCTTTCGTTTCGATTCCGATCGTCAACCTGGCGACGCCGCTATTCGCCATGGCGTTCATGGTGCATTTGCATAAGCGGCTCAGTCGCAAGATTGGCTGAGATAGCTCACCCCCAGACCTCATTGGCCAGTTCGACGATCATCCGCAGCTTTGCCCATTCCTCGTCCTCGGCCAGCACGTTGCCTTCCTCGGTTGAGGCGAAACCGCATTGCGGCGACAGGCAGAGCTGATCGAACGGCGCGAACTTGGTGGCCTCCTCGATGCGGCGCTTGACGGCGTCCTTTTTCTCGAGCGTGCCGGTCTTGGTGGTGACAAGGCCAAGCACGACGATCTTGTTGCCCTTCGGCAGAAACCGCAACGGCTCAAAGCCGCCGGCGCGGGCGGTATCGTATTCGAGGAAATAACCGTCGTAATTCAGTTTTGCGAGCAATGTTTCGGCCACGGGCTCATAGCCGCCCTCGGAAATCCAGGTGGAGCGGAAATTGCCGCGGCAGACATGCGTGGTGATCACCATGTCAGCGGGTTTGCCTTCGAGCGCCATGTTGATGACGTGGGCATAGTCCTGCTGCAGGCGATCGGCGTTAAGCCCGCGCTCGCGCGCCTTTTTCAGCTCGGCCTGCGAGCACAAATAGGCCCAGGCTGTGTCGTCGAATTGCAGATAACGGCAACCCGCGTCGTAGAAGCCGCGGATCGCCTGCCGGTAGGTCTTGGCGAGATCGTCGAATATGGCGTCGCGATCCTTGTATTCCTTGGTTGTCACTGCATTCGGCTCGAGGCGGAAATGCATTGTCGCCGGACTCGGTATGCACATTTTTGGCGTCACCCGCGCATGGGCCTTGAGAAACTTGAAATGGTCGAGCATCGGATGATGTGAGAAACCGAGTTTGCCGTGAATGCGAATGCTGCGCGGCTTGGTCTGCACGCCCTGGAATTGGATGCCGTGATCGAGCTCGTAGATCTCGACGCCGGCGAGCATCCCGTAAAAATCGAAATGCCACCATGACCGCCGGAATTCGCCGTCGGTGGCGACTTTCAGCCCGACTTCCTCCTGTTTTTTTATGATTTTCTCGATCTCGCGGTCTTCGACCTCGGCGAGCTGCGCGGCGCTGATCGCGCCTTTCTCCCGCTTTGCCCGCGCCTCCTTCAATGGCGCGGCGCGCAACAGGCTGCCGACGATGTCGGCGCGAAACGGCGGCTTGCTTCTGGTCATTGGGCGATCCTCCACTCCGGCTTGCCCGGCGATCTGGCGCGCGGGCTTGCAGAAAGAAGCCGGCCCGGTGCGTTGCCGTCAACTGAAAAGCGCGAAATTGGAAGACAGGGGTCGGCGCTTGATGGGCCGCTTCCCAACGGGGCGGTTCAGGCCTCGATGGTGACGCGCCCCTCGATCACGGTCACCGCATAGGTCTTCACCGGCACCATGCATGGCGGCGACACCACTTCGCCGGTGCGGATATTGAACTGGCCATTGTGAAAATTGCATTCGACGACGTCGCCATCGATATAGCCCTCCGACAGCGAGCCGGGCCCATGCGTGCACATGTCGTCGGTGACGAAGAATTCGCCGTCGACGTTGAACACCGCCAGCGCCAGATCCTCGATCTCGACCTTGAGCGCGGTGCGGGGTGCGACCTCGCTCGTGGCGCACAGATCAAGACGCTTTGCTGTAGAGGACATCTGCCTCGGCAAGGAATCCGCCAAATGACCGCTTACAAAAGTGAAAGCCGGCCGTTATACAAGAGTGTGCCGATAATGAAATAGCGCGCCTGCTTCGCTATAGTGGCGCGGCCATACGCCTCGGGAGATTAGAGAATGCAAAGCGAGTCGGCCCGCATGAGTTCGGCGGCGGAGGCCAAGTTTCGCATTGAAGCGCCGAATTCGCGTGCGCGCACCGTCAAAGTCATCGCGCTCGATGCCGCGAGCGAACGCGTGGTGAAGGAACTGGCGCGCGAATCTTGGCTGGGTGCGACTTTTCTCACCGCTTCGGCCTTCGCCGGCGCGGCTTCCGGCGACGCGCCGGCGCGTTTTTCGCTCGGCGGCTGGCTCAATGACCTCGCCGGGCGCACCAAAAATCTGGTCGAGGAGATTGCGTCCGCCGATCTGGTGGTGATGGTGGCGAGCGCCGGCGAGAGTGCCGGGGCCGCGGCCCTTATCGGCGAAGCCTGCGCCGTCCGTCATGTGATGACGACAGCGCTGATCCTCGGCACCGTGTCCTCCAGCGACGAGGCGCTATCCAAGATGCTGGCGCAATTGCGGCCGCATGCGATGATGCTGGTGATTTCCAGCGCCGACGAGTACATCAAGGACATGCTCACCGCATTACGCGCCTGAGCGGCGAATTCGGGAGCCGAATTCGAGAGCCATGAAAATAACCGGAACAATTATAGTTCAAGCGCCACGCGCCCAAGTCTACCAGGCGCTGCGCGATGCGCGGCTGTTTGCGTCCTGCGTCGAGGGTGTGCGCGATCTTGCCGAAACCGGTCCGGACGCTTACAGCGCGATGTTCGAGACCAAAGTGGCCTACATGAAATTTGCGTTCAAGGTCACGGTGCAGGTTGTCCGCGCCGACGAGCCGCGCGAGATCGAAGCCAGGATCGAGGGCGCGCCGGTCGGCATTGTCGGGCGGCTGGCCGCAGCCTCAGTCACCAGGCTCACCGAGACGGCCGGCGCCACGCGCATCGACTACGACGTCGAAACCGCGCTCACCGGCAAACTCGGCAGCCTCGGCCAGCCGGTGCTTCGCGCCAAGGCGAAGGAGATGGAACGACAATTTGCCGCGCGCCTGGCCGCGGCCTTTGCCGCGCCGGCTGATAAAGCCTGATCCCGAAGAGTGGGTGCCGGTTTTCGGATAAGATCATGCGCAGAATAACGATGCGCCATGACCGCACCAAAACTTTCCGCTAAGTTTGCCGCGATGCGCCCCGCTTCGATAATTGAGGCGCCGGGACAAGAGCGCAGGGCCGGGGGAGGAAGACATGACGGAAGTCACCGCAGGCACGCTGCCGTGGTATCGCTCGCTGACTGCCTCGCAGTGGCGCACGTTGATCGCGACCAATCTCGGCTGGCTGTTCGACGGCTATGAGGCCTACGCGCTGTTCCTCACCGTCGCCCCGGCGATGCGCTCGCTGCTCGATCCGTCGCAATATTCGCAGATTCCCGCGTATGCGGGCACGGTGGTGGCAATCACACTGCTGGGCTGGGGCATCGGCGGGTTCTGCGGCGGGATTCTCGCCGACTATATCGGCCGCAAGCGGACGATGATCTATGCCATCCTGGCCTATTCGATATTGACCGGATTGACGGCAATATCGTTCAACTGGATTTCGTTTGCACTTCTTCGTTTCCTGGTCGGCATCGCCATCGGATCGGAATGGGCCACCGGCTCCTCGATGATCGCCGAACTGTGGCCCAACGAGGCGCGCGGCAGGGGCGCCGGGCTGATGCAATGCGGGCTCGGCATCGGTTTCTTTCTTGCTTCGTTCGTCTGGCTGTTCGTCGGCGCGGCTGGGCCGGAGGCCTGGCGTTATATGTTCGTGATTGGGATCCTGCCGGCATTGTTGACGGTCTGGATCAGGACCTCGATCGACGAGTCGGCGGCTTGGCAACGCGTTGACGCGCAGCGCCGCGAAGCCCGAGCGCGCAAGGACAGCGGCGCCGCGCTCTCGGCGCACGAGCAGGCGCTGACGCGCTTCACCATCGCCGACCTGTTCGCCGAGCCGGAAACCCGCCGGCGCATCGTGCTCGCCTTCCTGATGTCGCTGACGACGACGCTCGCCTGGTGGGGCATCTCGTCCTGGGTCCCGCCCTATATCGCTTCGGTTGCGGCTAAGGCGAACCTGCCCGGCGCGCAATGGGCGAGCTATGCCGGCATGGCCTACAATTTCGGCGCCATCCTCGGCTATATCAGCCTCGGCTTTCTCGCCGACCGCTTCGGCCGCAAGCCGGTCGTGATGCTTTACTTCGCGGCGGCGCTGTTGGTGACGCCGGTCCTGTTTCTGTGGACGACCGATCTGAACCTGTTGCTGGTCGCGGCGGCGGTGAATGCGTTCTTCACGCTCGGGCAATATTCGTGGATGCCGGTGTGGCTGCCGGAATTGTTTCCGACCCGCTCGCGCGCCACCGGCATTGCGTTTTCGTTCAACGCGCCGCGCTTCATCGCCTTTCTCGGCCCGTTGTTCGCCGGCGCATTGATCGTGCAGTTCGGCGGCTACAGCCATGCCGCGATGATCATTTCCTGCATCTACGTGCTCGGCTTCTGCGTCGCGCCGTTCTTGCCGGAGACCAGGGGCAAGCCGTTGCCGGCCTAATGTACCGTTCGTCCGCCCCCGCTTTCGCGGGGGCGGATAAGGATAGCTTCCGCAGCGCCTACTGGCCCTCTATCTTCGCTGCATGACTTCTGAACCCCTCGCCATCGAAACCGACGTGCTGGTAGTCGGCTCCGGCGCCGCCGGCATGTATGCCGCCATCGAAGCCTCGCGCGGCGGTGCGCGCGTCTTCCTCGCCGATCGCAGCCTGATCGGCCGCGGCGGCGCGACCGTAATGGCGCAGATGACGGTGGCGGTGGCGCTGGGCGAGGAGGTGCCGGACGCGCCGCGCCACCATTACGACGACACCATCGCTGCCGGGCGCGGCCTGTGCGACGAAAGACTGGCGCAGCTGTTGTGCGAGGACGCGCCCGCCTGCATCCGCGAGCTCGACGCTTGGGGCGTCGGCTGGGCGCGCAAGGACAATCACATCACCGCGACCACCGCGCCGGGCCATGACCGGCCGCGCTGCGTCTATGTCGATTTCATCAATACCGGGCCGGCGGTGTCGAAGACGCTGCGCACCGTGATGGCGCGCAACAAGGACATCCGCAAAGCGGGCGACATCTGCATCATCGATCTGGTCGCTGGTTCCGACGGTGAAATTGCCGGTGCGATCGGCTGGCATGTCGGCAGCGGTGCGCCGGTGACCATCGCGGCCAAAGCGACGGTGCTCGCGACCGGCGGGCTGACGCGGCTTTACCGGCGCAACAGCGCCTCGCTCAATATGGGCGGCGATGGTTATGCGCTGGCGCTGCGCGCCGGCGCCTCACTGATCGACATGGAATTCGTGCAGTTCTTTCCGATCGGCCATCTGGCGCCGCGGTTGGTCGGCATGGATCCGATCATGTGGGATCCGTTCCGCTACAAGCTCGGCGGGCGGCTTCTGAACGGCCGCATGGAAGAATTTACGTCGCGCTACGGTTCGGACGAGGACGGCAAATACGTGCTGCCGCGCGATCTCGCGACCTATGCGATCTTCAAGGAAGTCGAGTCCGGCCGCGGCTCGCCGCATGGCGGCGCCTATCTGTCGTTCGAACATTGCTCGGCGGCGGCCTTGCGCGCGGCGTTCGGGCCGGTGATCGACCGACTCGCCGCCAACGCAATCGATCTCACCCGCATGCCGGTCGAAGTTGCGCCGATCGCGCATTATCATATGGGCGGCGTCGTTGCCGACCCGCAGATGCAGACTGAACTACCCGGCTTGTTCGCCGCCGGCGAAGTGGTTGGCGGCGCCAACGGCGCCAATCGCCTGTCCGGCAATGCCATCACCGAAGCTCTGGTGTTCGGCCGCCGCGCCGGCCGCAGCGCCGCTGCCCGTGCCAAGACGATTGCGCGCCGGAATTTGCGTGCAGCAGATGCGCGCGCCGCGCTTGATCTCCTGAGCGACGGTAGTGGCGCCGGCCGGAACCTGAACACAGCATCGATGATCGCGCGCTTGCAGGCGATCATGGCCGACGAGGTCGGGCCGTTCCGCACCGCCGCCAAGCTCAACCGCGCGCTCGCCGGGATTGCCGCGCTTGCCGAAGAGCTTGGTGAGCGTCCGTCGCGCCTTGCCGGCGCAACAGATGCCGGCTTCGATCTGCAGCGGCTCGAATGGTTCGATCTGCGCAACATGCTCATCGTGGCGCGCGCCGTTGCGCAATCCGCGGTGGCGCGGACCGAAAGCCGCGGCGCTCATCAGCGTGAGGATTATCCGAAAGTATTGCTGGCCGGGCGGCGGCATCAGCGCATGCGGCTCGTCGGGGGCGCGCTGCAACTCTCCGGCGCGCCGGAGCAGGCGCTGGTGTCGTGACCGCCGTCGCCAAGCTCAAAATCCGCCGCGGCAGCCGCGGCGAGCCGACGCGCTGGCAGACCTTCGACGTGCCGTTCGAGCCGGGGCAGTCCGTGCTCGACGGCCTGCGCTGGCTGCGCATCAACAAGGACCCCACGCTGGCGATGCGGTTTTCCTGCATCAACGCCAATGCCTGCAAGGAATGCATGATCCAGCTTGACGGCGAAACCGTCTATGCCTGCACCGCGCGGCTCGAGCCGCGCGAAATGACGCTTACGCCGCTGCCGAACAAGACACTCATCCGCGATCTCGTCACCGAAATCGCCCCGCCATCGGAGCGGTTTAAGTAGTTCATTCATTCTCACTCAGCTCTCAGACCTCGAACAAGCGAAGGACTCAATGCCGATCAAATCCAAATATTTGTTCATCGCCAGCATGGATGTCGATCCCGACAAGGAGGCGCTATTCCACGAAGTCTACGATACCGAGCACGTCCCCAATCTCCTGAAAGTGCCGGGCGTGCATGCGGTGACGCGTCTTGAAGGCGAACCGTTCGCGGTGAGCATCGGCGGCCAAGAAAAAAAGGTCGCGCACGACGGCGCGCGCCACTCAGCGGTCTACGAGATCGACGGCCCGCATGTGCTGGTCAGTCCGGAATGGGCCAAAGCGGTCGAGGCCGGCCGCTGGCCCACGCAGGTGCGGCCGTTCACCCGGAATCGGCGTCATGCGCTGTATCGGGTCAGGTAAGGCGGGGGCCGGTCTCCCTCAGCTCAGAACAGCGATTGCACGTCGCCGCAAATGCTGATGGCTTGGCCGGAGATCGTGCGCCCGCGCGGCGACGCCAGAAATACCATCATGTCGGCGAGCTGTTGCGGCGCGATCATTTCCTTGATCGACGCGTGGGACAGCGCTTCCTCCTGGATCGCTTGCATCGACACGCCGCGGACTTGAGCCTTGGCGCCAAACACCCGCCGAATCCGATCGCCTTCCACCGCTCCAGGCTGGATCGCGTTGACGCGAATCTTGAGCGGCCCAAGCTCGATCGCGAGCGATTTGGTAAAGCCGACGACCGCCCATTTCGAGGCGGCATAGGGGGTGCGCAAGGGAAAGCCGAGCCGGCCGGCGGTCGACGACAGATTGATGATCGAGGGATTGCCGCTTTTTGCCAGATGACGCAGCGCGGCGCGTACGCAATTGAACTGCCCGGTGATGTTCACGGCGAGCGTGCGATCCCACTCTTCCGGCGGAATTTCGTCGACCCGGCCGGTCGGGCCGGCGATGCCGGCATTGTTGATGAGGCAGTCGAGCCCGCCGAGCGCATCCGCCGTGGCATCGATGAAGCGGGTAACGGCGTCGCGGTCGGACACGTCGCAGAGCGATGCCTTCACTTTGGGGTCGCTGCTTGCAAGCTCGGCGAGCGCGGTGCGATCGACGTCGCAGATGTGCACCAGCGCTCCTTCGCGCAGGAAAGCGCGGGCAACTTCGCGGCCGATGCCGGCGGCGCCGGCGGTGACGATCACGCGCAAACCCTTGATGCCCAGATCCATGATACTTGCCCCTTGGATTGCGTGGTTCAGGCGTTGCTCGGAGTCAGACCGAGGATTTGCCGCGCTTCCGCCGGCGTCGCCACCTGGTCGCCAAGGATTGCGATAATGTTCGCCGCCTTTTCGACCAGCGCCGCGTTGCTCGGCGCGAGCTTGCCCTTTTCCAGATAGATGTTGTCCTCGAGCCCGACGCGCGGATGGCCGCCGAGCAGCACGGTTTGCGCCACCATCGGGAATTGATGCAGCGAAATACCGAAGGCGAACCACGGTGCCTCCGATGGCAACAGATTGCGCATATAGGTCATGGCCTCGGGCGTTGCCGGCTGGCCCCAGGAAATGCCCAGGCAAATCTGAAACATGCCGGGCGGCTTAAGGTAACCGTTCTCGATGAAGCGCTTGGCGAGCAATAGATGCCCGGTCTCGAACACTTCGAGCTCGGGCATGACGCCGGCATCCTTGATCGCAACCGCCATGGCTTGGAGGTGTTTTGGCGTATTGATGAACACCCGGTCGCCCATGTTGAGGCTGCCCATGTCGAGGCTGCAAATGTCGGGCTTGAGCTCGACGACGTGACGCACGCGCTGTTCCGGCGATTTCAGCACGCTTTCCGGCCCGGGTTTCGACGGATCGCCCTCGTCGTGGGTGAAACGTGCGCCCGGCCCGGTGGTGAGATTGATGAGCACGTCGGTGCCGCTTCCCCTGATGCGCTCGACGACCTCGCGGTAGAGCGCGGTGTCCATGCTCGGCTTGGTGGTCTTCGGATCGCGCACGTGAATGTGCACGATCGCCGCGCCGGCCTTGGCGGCGTCGATCGCCGAAGTCGCGATCTGCTCGGGCGTCACCGGCACCGCCGGGTTGCGGCCCGGCGTGTCGGCCGAGCCGGTGACGGCGCATGAAATGATCACTTTACGCTGCATGGTCTCCACCAAATCTTTCAAATGCATATTTGCGCGGCCAGAGCCTACGGCGTCAGCACCACGCGGCCAATGATCTTGCCCGCGCGCAAATCGTCCATCACCGCGTTCACGACTTCGAGCGGTTTGGTCGCAACCGGAACCTCCGGCAGCCCGGTGCGGCGCACGAGCGCCATCAAATCCGCCATTTCCGGAACGCTGCCGACATAAGAGCCCTGGATCGTCAGCGCGCGCATCGGAATGGGCGGCAATGACACCGTGAGATCGCCGCCGAACAGGCCGACGATGACGTATTTCCCGCCCTTGATCAGGCTGTCATAGCCGACGCGCGCACTTTGCGACGAGCCGACCAGATCGATGACCGCCCAGGCGCCGCCTTGGGTGAGATCGATGATCTGCTGCGCGGCGTCCGACGCTCCGCCATCCACGACATGCGCGGCGCCAGCGTCTTTCGCCGCCTTGCGCTTGGCCGGATCGACATCGACGACGATGGCCGAATGCCCGCCCATCTTCTGGTGCAAGGCGAGACACATCAGGCCAAGCCCGCCGGCGCCGATGATCACGGTCGGCTCGGTCGCGAGCGTCGGCACTTTTTTGAGAGCGCCAAACGTCGTCACGCCCGAGCAGGCGAGCGGCGCCACGCGTTCGGGCGGCAGATCGCCGATGTCAAAAAGATAGCGCGGATGCGGCACCATGATGTGATCGGCGTAGCCGCCATTGGCGAACACGCCGAGGCTTTTCATGGCGCGGCAGAGGTTCTCCTCGCCGCGCCGGCACGGGCCGCAGGCGCCGCAGCCGATCCACGGATCCGCCAGCATGCGCGCGCCGATTCGCACGTCCTTCGCGTCCGGGCCGGTCGCGACCACCTCGCCGACATTCTCGTGCCCGAGCGTCACCGGCAGCTTCATACCGCGGTCGGCGAGGCTGAGTCGCTTGCCGCCGCCGAGGTCGAACCAGCCGTCGGCGAGATGCAAGTCGCTATGGCAGACGCCCGCCGCGAGCACTTTGAGCAGCACCTCGCTGCCGGCCGGCTTTGGCGTCGGCTGCTCCTTGAATTGCAGCGGCTCGCCGCAGACGCAGAGCTGAAACATGCGCATGGATCACCTTTTGGGAGTTTCGACGAACCCGATTGCGGTACCAAAATTCTTCGCCGGTGCAAGGACGTGCCGATTGCCGGCTCGCGGCAAATCCGAAAGCTGACCCAGAGCTTCACATGCAACCGTCAAGGCAGCGAGATGCGGACCATCTTCTGGATGCGGTACGGACACACCGAAATCTCGCTCAAACGCTTGCGGGCGAGCCAGCACAATGGCGCCGGTTCGCGTCTGCAAGGTCGTGGCGGATGAATCACCCTTGACGGGTTTGGCTCCGGCTCCGGTGACGGTCTGCATGAAGCCGGCAAGATCGAGCGCCGTTTCGCCGACGATCCAGACATCCTGCACCAGCATCGCGCTATTGGCATGCTGCAAATAACGCGGCTGTTCGAAATATTGCGGGCTGTAGTGCTGGCAGGCGAACAAGCCGAGCCATGGCGCCGCCGGATGGCTGACAAAGGCGAGTGAAAAGCCGACCGTAATCTCTTCGCCGTCCGGCATCTTTGCCGTTCTTGAGAAATCGAACGGCTCGTAGGTTTGCAGTCCCGCCGCCCGCCACGCCTCGATGTCGGCGCGCGCATCCGACGTGTCGAGCACCAGCATCGAGAAGCCTTGGTGACGGGCGAGAT
The DNA here is from genome assembly GCA_036497645.1 of Xanthobacteraceae bacterium. GTDB lineage: Bacteria > Pseudomonadota > Alphaproteobacteria > Rhizobiales > Xanthobacteraceae > BOG-931. The sequence goes on along the minus strand of DASXJB010000097.1, from coordinate 7,916 downwards.
AATCGCGATTGAACGCGGCGAAGGAAAAATGTCCGGCGCGATGTTCGGGGACATCTTGTGGAACCGTGACGGCAAGCGGTTCGAGGTAAGTGCCGTGCAACTGAATGAGCGAATTGCCGGTGCCGAAGGGATGCTGGCCGCGCGGCGTGACGGTAAATCCCAAACCCGCATAATGCGAACGCATGGCCTCGAGATCATGGCCGGCGAGCACCAGGTGGTTGATCCCTTTCATAGAAAACCAGTGGCCTTTGGTGCAATTGTACGATCGCGAAATCGGATTGGAGGAGTTTGGGGTAGGTTTTAGTGTGCCGCAGTATAAGGCCTCAGCCCGCCAATGCCATCGCCTCTGCCCGGCGCTGGCTCGCGATCATCGACGTGCGTAACAGGAATTGCCGGGCGCGCTCGGGATCGGCCGCACTCGCACGAAGTTCCTCGAGATTGCGCGCCCGCACCGCCGGGTCGCGCGCTTCCAGCCGCTTTTTGTTGGCGATCGATTGCTCCTGGACGAATTCGATCGCGACGGTGCGGCGCTGCAGATCATAGAGATCGAGCAGTCGCTCGGACGCGCCGTCGCGCATGGTGCGAAGAAGCTTATCCGAGAGGTTCACGGCGTCCTGAATGCCGCCGTTTAATCCCATGCCGCCGATCGGATTGTTGACATGCGCCGCGTCGCCGGCGAGCAGCACGCGGCCCTTGCGGAACGTCTCGGCGACGCGCTGATGCGTCACATAGAGATTGCGGTGGATGGTCTCATAGGGCTGCGGTGACGGAAAAAACGATTGCATCCGCGCCTGCACGCCGGCGTCGCTCAATATGTCCTCCTCGCTCTGCGCCGGCTCGGTCGGGTAGACCGTGCGCCAAAGCCCGGGCGGACCGTCGGCCGAGACCTTGAAGCAATTGCACCACGCGCCCGGATCGGCGAAATAGCTGCGGTAGCAATAGCCGCGCTTGCTTTCGAAATCGAACGGCGTGGTGAGAACAATGAAGCGCTCCGGCCAGGTGAAGCCTTCGAATTGAATGCCGGAACGCCGCCGCACCGTGCTGCGGCCGCCGTCGGCGCCGATCAGATAGGCGCCCATGTGCTGTGAAACTAGTTGTTGCGAGGCCGCAACCGACGGCCCGCGCACCAGCACGCTCACGGCGTCGGCGCTCTGCGCCACGTCGACGACTTCATGATCGAACAGCACTTCGACATTCGGATAAAGCTGCAGCCGGTCCAGGACCAGCTTTGCAGTCTTGAACTGCTCGCATTGCACGACGAAGGGATGCCGCGCGTCGTTTTTGAGAACGGCATGATCGAACTGCGCGACGAGCTCTTGGCTTGGCCGGTCCCAGAACTGGAAGATCGGCGCGACTAGACCGACCCGCGCCATGTCGCCGACCAGCTCGTCGTCCAACAGATCGAGCGTCGCCGGATGCGTGGTCGCGGCGCGCAGGTCCATTTGCACCGCGCTGTTGTTGTCGAACAGGCGCACCGGCAGCCCACGACGGCCAATGAGCCAGGCGCAAAGCAGCCCGACCGGTCCGCCGCCCGCGATCAGGATTCTACGCTGGTCATCGGTCATGGATGCTCAATTAGCAGATGCCGCATGGCATCGCGAGATGGCCAAGTTCGTCACTGCGAGGAGCGAGGCGACGAAGCAATCCAGGTCGTCTGGCGCCGGCGTCTGGATTGCTTCGCTCCGCTCGCAATGACGGGCAGCTTTCTTGACAGGAGAGGCAGGGAAAGCGAAGAAACCGGCGCCAGGGATGGTTCAACGGAATGACGAGCGAACGAAAGCCGGTTGCGTTCGGCGATCTGCGCGGTTGGATTACTGCGCTCGATGGCGCCGGCGAATTGCAGCGCATCAATGCCGAGGTCGATTGGAACGTCGAGCTTGGTACAATCGCGCGCTTGGCGCAGGGCGCCGGCACCGGGCCGGCGCTGCTGTTCGGCAACATTCGCGATTACGGCGCCAATGCCCGCTGCCGGCAAGTCTTTACCGGCGGGCTTTCCAGCGCGCGGCGCGTCGCCATGATGTTCGGGCTGCCGCCCGAGACGCATCCGCGCGAGCTTGTGCGGCTCGGGCGCAATGTCCTCTCCCAAAGCCTGCCGCCGCAGGTGGTCAAGACCGGGCCGGTGAAGGAAAACATCGTCAAGGGCGGCGACATCGATCTCTACGAATTTCCGGTGCCGCAATGGAACAGAGCCGACGGCGGCCGCTACATACTCACGTACGGCGGCGTGGTGACCAAGGATCCGGGCACCGGCGTGATGAATGTCGGCATCTATCGCGGGATGATTGGCGGCAAGGACAAGATCCCGATCCTGATGTGGCGCGCGCAGCATATTGGCCACCACGTCACCGCCTGGCAGCAGGCGGGGCATAATGAGATGCCGATCGCGGTCGCGATCGGCTGGGAGCCGTCGCTCGGCTTCGTCGCCGGCTCGCCGGTGCCGAAGGGCCTGTGCGAATACGACGTGATCGGCGCCATTCGCGGCGCGCCGGTCGATCTCGTCAAATGCGAAACCGTCGATCTGATGGTGCCGGCCAGCGCCGAGATCGTGATCGAAGGCTATCTCCAACTCGATCCGTCGACCTTCCTGATGGAAGGACCGTTCGCCGAAGTCACCGGCTATATCGCCGGCGATCGCTCGCCGAAGCCGACCATCCGCGTCACCTGCATCACCCATCGCAAGGATCCGATCCTGCGCGGCACCATCGAAGGCTCGTTGCCCGGCTGTTTTTCCGAGAACGGCATGTGCTCCTCGATCATGCGCGCGGCGACGGCGTGGAACGTGCTCGACCGCGCCGGCGTCCCCGGCGTCACCGACGTGTGGTGTCCGCCGGTGCAAGCCGGCGTCAACATCCTGGTGCAGATCAAACAAAGCTATCGCGGCCAGGCCAAACAGGTCGCCAACGCGCTGTGGGGCAGTTCGGCCGGCCACGTGCGCTACAAGCACGTCACCGTGGTCGACGACGATATCGACATTCACGACTACGGCGCGGTCGATTGGGCGATCGCCTATCGGGTCAACGCCGGCGAGGATGACGTCGTCATCATGCCGGCGACCTTCGGACTCGGTCTGGATCCGTCGACGCGCAAGCGCGACCGCAATACTTCGCTCTACGGCACCGGCAAATGGAATCGCATGCTGATCGATGCCACCATGAATCTCGATTACGATCCCGATCCGGAGTTCGACGGCGCGCGTTTTCCGCCGCTGGTGTGGCCGGCGCCGGAAGACATCGCCGCGGTCAAAGCGCGCTGGAGTGAACTCGGGCTCGATAAGCCGCGGCGAAAATGACCGCGCGCGCGATGTTCGAGAATTTCACCCGCACCGAGATCAAGACTAGCGGCGCGCGCATCTTCATCGTCTGCGGCGGCAAGGGACCGCCGCTTCTCCTGATGCACGGCAATCCGTTCAGTCATTTATCCTGGCACAAATTTGCGCCGCGGCTTGCCGAACAGTTCACCGTGGTGGCGACCGATCTGCGCGGTTACGGCGATTCCGAGAAGCCGCCGGGCGGCGCCAATCATTCGAACTATTCCTTCCGCGCCATGGCGCAGGATCAGGTCGAAGTCATGGCGGCGCTCGGCCATGAGCGCTTCTACGCCGCCGGGCACGATCGCGGCGCGCGCGTCCTGCATCGCATGTGCCTCGATCATCCGCGCAAGGTGGCGCGCGCCGCCATTCTCGACATCATCCCGCAGCATCATCTGCTCAATAACGTCACGCGCGCGTGGGGCACGTTCTCCTGGCACTGGTTCTTCATGATCCAGCCCTACGATTTTCCCGAACGCCTGATGAGCGCCGATCCGGATTATTTCATCGAAAAGAAGCTCGCCAAGACCGCGCAGGGCCTGAGCTTCTTCGATCCGCGCGCGCTCGCGGAATACAAGCGCTATTTCCGCGACCCGGCGACCGTCCATGCGATGTGCGAGGATTATCGCGCCACCCACGGCGTCGATCTCGACATGGACACCAAGGATTTCGAGGCGGGACGCCAAATCGCCTGCCCAGTGCTGCTGCTGTGGGGTGCGACCGGCGGCGTCGGCCGCAACCACGACGCCGAACAAATCTGGCGCCGCTACGCCAGCGACGTTCGCGGCGCCAAGGCGATGCCTTGCGGGCATTACCTCTCCGAAGAGGCGCCGGAGGAGACTTATCGCGAGCTGCGCGATTTCTTCACGGCGGGAGAGCTAAATTAACCGCGAGTAGCGAATAGACTAAATCAATCGACCCTACTCGCCATTCGCCAATCACTATTCGCCTTTACTCAACTCGCCACCGGCGTCGGCGTATCGAGGAAATTCTTCACTGCGTACCACAACAGCTGTCGATTTTTGCTGAACCCCTGGCTGTGCGCGGTGTTCGGCAGGATGACGTATTGACGATCGCCGTTTGGCAGCTTGCGGAAAAACTCAAGCAGATCGTCATCGGTGGAATTGCCGTCCCATTCGCCCCGCGTCATCAGGACCGGCGAGAGCAATTTGGCAGGATCGACCAGCGGCAGGTTCACCGCCATATCGACATAGGTGCCGCTCGGCACGGTTTCGCCATAGGGCAGTTCAGCGGCGACGAGCGCGTCAATCATGACCGGATCGTACAGACTGGGATGGCCATCGCGGGTGAAGATCGAGCGGATCATGGTGGCATCGCGCTTGCGTTTCGGATTTGCGCGCAGCTCGTCAATGCGTGCTCTGCGCCGGCCGATCTCAGCGGCGCCTTCGCCTTTATAAGTGAAGGCGGTCAGGATCAGCCGATCGACCCGCTCCGGCGCCTTTTGCGCAAAAGCGCCGGCGCGAATGGCGCCGGAAGACTCGCCGAACATGTGAACCTTGGCGCGCCCGGTTTCGCGTTGAACGACGTCCAGCCCCGCGGCGAGATCCTCGACCCCGCTGGCAATGTCGGAATTGCTCGACGTCTGCGAGGAGCGGCCGTAATTTTCATGGTCCATCGTCCACACGTCGAAACCAGAACGTGCGAATATATTCATCATTGAATATTCGCTTCCCGGCACGCTGAGATCGAAGCTCGCCTGCGCCGACAGCGAGGAGCCATGCACCAGGAACAGCACCGGGAGCGGCTTGTCGGGCCAGCCCCCCAAATTGCCGGGCCACTTGCGATACATGGCAAGCTTCACGCCGCCTTTATCGGCCCGGTAACCTTGGCTCCAAATGTCGCCGCCGGGCCCAGCTTTGGCCTCGGCGAGGCTGGGACCAAATCCGGTGCCAAATGCGGTGGCAACGCCCAATCCGGACTGAGCGAGCAGCGTTCGTCGTGCAATTGGGAGATCGGTCATTGAGTCGGCCTCTCGATCGAATTTAAAAGCATGATCTGAAGTTCTGCGGTCGCCGCGGCGCTGTGGCAAGTCCAAAGCCGAGCGCTGGTGCCGCCCGAGCCCAAACCACTGGCTGGCCTCGCATCGGCCGCCGACATCTGCTAGGTGAGCGCCGCGAGGCGTGCCACTATGAAGTTCGTAACCCCTTCATGGTTATGAATTTTCCCAAACGGGCCGCGCCCGCAACATTATGCTCTCGCTACGCTCGTCTAGTCATCTCGGCGCAGGAACCTTAACGCAGGAACCATCTGTTACGCCGTTGTGCCAGCTTGCCGCGCAGTACGAAACTACAAATCAAGGTAGACAAGGTAGGTTAGGGCGCGAACCGCCCCGATGCTGTGACGACCCGTTAGGGCGTTGTTTGGGAATGTTCTTCGTAAACCACGATCCTCTCACGAAAGTGAGCTATTCATGAGATTCATGGCAGGCAGTTTCGGGATCATGCTGTAGGAGACGGAACGGAACTCACGATGGATGCGCAAGCAGCCGATCCGGAGCGCAGCATGTTGAGACGCCTGCGTTGGACCGCGCGATTTTTCGACACCAAGGTCGGGCTGAGCCGGCTCGGGGTGGTGCTAAGCGTCACCATCATCGCGGTCGCAGTCGTGGTGCTGTATCGAATCCTGCGCGACATCGATCCCGATGAACTCATCGACGCTATCGAGGCCACCGACTGGCGCACGCTGTTTATTGCTGCGCTTTTCGTCGCTGGCGGTTATCTCACGCTCACCTTTTATGACCTGTTCGCACTACGCACGATCGGCCGGCCGGACGTACCCTATCGCGTCGCCGCGCTCTCAGGTTTTAGCAGCTACGCCATTGGTCACAATGTCGGCGCCAGCGTATTCTCCGGCGGCGCCGTGCGCTATCGCATCTACTCCGCCTGGGGGTTGAGCGTCATCGACGTCACCAAAATCTGCTTCATTGCCGGTCTGACCTTTTGGCTTGGCAATGCCACCGTGCTTGGTCTCGGCGTGCTGTACAACCCGCAGGCCGCCCGCGCGTTGGATCAGTTGCCGTTGTGGAGCAATCGCCTGCTCGCGGTTGTGATTCTCGCCATGCTCGCCGCTTATGTGGCTTGGGTCTGGGTCAAACCGCGTATCATCGGCCGCGAGGGCTGGCAGGTAACGCTGCCCGGCGGTCCGCTCACGCTATTGCAGATTGCAATCGGCATTGTCGATCTCGCCTGCTGCGCCGCTGCCATGTACATGCTGGTGCCGGACGAGCCGAATCTCGGGTTCGTTACGGTTGCGGTGATTTTCGTTGCCGCAACGCTGCTGGGATTTGCCAGCCACGCGCCCGGCGGTCTCGGCGTGTTCGATGCGGCCATGCTGGTCGCGCTGTGGCAATTCGATAAAGAAGACCTGCTCGCCGGGCTGCTGTTGTTCCGGCTGCTCTATTACATCGTCCCGTTCGTGCTTTCATTGGCCGTGCTGGGCACCCGCGAAATTCTGCTCAGCCGTGGCATGCGGCGTCTCTCTCCCGCGGCATCGCCGCCGCTCGTCGATGGCGATCCGCGCGTTCGCCGGACGACCGACGTGCCTCGATGAGCCTGGCCGACGACCGCGCCCTCCAAAACGCCAAGCTCTGGCGTGGCGGCGTTGTGCTTGCGGCGGCGGCGCTCGTTTTTGCGGTTTTGGCCGCGATGGGAACGCTGCCCGTTGTTTATGCCCTGGCCGGCTTTGCCGTCATCGCGGCTGCCGCTGTTGTTGGACTGCGCTCGGTGCGCGAGCAGGATCGCTTCGCGCTGCCCGTCGTCAATGTGCAGGCCGGCGACGATTTGCTGCGCACATTTGTCGCCGGTCTGCCGGATCCGGTTCTCGCCCTTGATCGCGACGGCCGTGTCATCGCGCTCAACGATCGCGCCCGCGCTCTGGCGCCGGCGCTGCGGCAGGGCGAGCCCGTGTCGTTTGCGCTGCGGACGCCCGAACTCATCGAGGCGATCGGCCGGGCCGGCAGAGACGGCGAGGAACAGCGCGTCGTCTATTCCGAACGCGTGCCGCTGGACCGCTGGTACGAGACCGTCGTGACGCCGGTGAAGCGCCAAGCCAATGCGCGAAGTCCTGATCTCGTGTTGATGACGTTTCATGATCTCACGCCGCTGCGCCGCGTCGAAGAAATGCGTGCCGACTTCGTCGCCAATGCCAGCCATGAATTGCGTACTCCGCTTGCCGCCCTGTTAGGATTCATCGAAACGCTGCAGGGCTCGGCGCGGGAAGATCCCAAGGCGCGCGCACGGTTTCTCTCGATCATGCAGGAACAGGCGCGGCGCATGGCGCGTCTAATCGATGATCTGTTGTCGTTGTCGCGCATCGAGCTCAATGCGCACCGCCGTCCCGACACGCCGGTCGATCTGGTGCCGATCATTCGCCAAGTATCCGACGGGCTTGAGAGTCTGGCGCGCGACCGCGGCGTCGCCGTCAACGTCGAAAATGCCGGCGCGTTGACGGTGCTCGGCGACCATGACGAACTGGTCCGCGTTTTCGAAAATCTGGTCGAAAACGCGCTCAAATACGGGGCGGCCGGACGGCGGGTCGACATCAAGCTTGGTCCCGGCTCATCGGCCGAGGGCGAACCGGAGGCGCGGGT
>DASXJB010000096.1:0-11026 GCA_036497645.1 Xanthobacteraceae bacterium | reverse complement strand
GTTCCCGGTAAAATTCGACGATCGATTGCGGGCACTCAACCGCATCACGCCGGCAAACAAGCTCAAAAGCGCGGCCATCGCCGCGCTCATTGATGCCATGCCGGCGCTTGCTTCGCCGATCTTTGCCACGCTGGCCGATCGCAAAGTGGATCTTGCCGCGCTGGCAGCCGACGATGACGCTCTGGCAGAGCACATCCAGCAAAATGTCGCCGGCACATTTCATCCGACCGGCACGTGCCGCATGGGGAAATCCGACGATCGTGCAGCGGTGACCGATGCCGCGGGCCGGGTTCGCGTCGTCGCCGGCCTGCGCGTGATCGATACTTCGATTATGCCGACAATCCCGCGCGGCAACACCAATATTCCGACCATCATGGTCGCCGAAAAGCTTGCCGCCGAAATGTTACGCGAACAAACGTGAGCTCGGCGCAGCGGGGCGCGCCATCAAGCTCTGGTCGCATAGTACGGCGATCAAGCGCGATCAGCCGATGCTGACATAAATGTGCCCGTTGCGGACCGCGACCGGAACTGGGGTGAGGCTGATCGACGGATCGCCCGGATGGCACCCGGTGGCGAGATCGAATTCATAGCCGTGCCAAGGGCAAACGATGTGGCGCTGCTTGCCGAACCGCAGGCCGGCACTTTTCTTGTCCGGCGTGATCACTTCCTCGACCTGGTTGAAGATCTTGCCCTGACAGACCGGCCCGCCGGCATGCGGGCAAACGTTCTCATAGGCGAGCACCTTGCTGCCGATGCGAAAGATGCCGACCTCGAGCTTGTCGACAGCGAAGACTCGGTAATCGCCATCGGCGATATCAGCCAGTTTGCCAATTTCCACCTCTTGCATCCGAATCTCCGTCTCAAGTTTTCGCCGCGCCGCAGCCAATCACGCTTCGGCTCGCTGCTACTCGATCCCCGGCGGTCGATGAAACCAGATCGCCACGTCGAACATGTTGAGATCCGCGGCGCGAATCATACCGCACGCGGTCACGACCGTTTCGGTTGCGGTCACCGTACCGGGCGTAAACGGCGCCACATCGTGTCCGCGCCGTTCCACCTTGGCGGCATAGATTTTGACCGCGGCGGTCAACACCTGCTGCAGGGCCTTGTCCGTAATGGTATCCGGCGCGCCGCGCTTGAGCGCCTCGCGCGCGCGGGCGCAGAAGCCGGCTGCCGTTGCGGGCGTGGCCGTTTTTGCCGGGCGCTTGATCGCGCGTTTGGCGGTTCTTCGCTTTGTTGGTGCAGGCATTGCCGAGTCAGGCGGTAACCGGCAAGCGGCCTGCCGGCGCCGGTTTCGCCTTGGCGAGCTTGTGCTTGGGGACTTCCAGGTTGAACAGCCGAGCAGCATTGAATCCCAGAATGTTGCGCTTGGCTCGTTCGTTCAGGAACGGCAGGCGGGTGATTGAATTCGGCAGGTCGAAATCCCAGTGCGGCCAATCGGAAGCAAACAATAGCTGCGTCTCGGCGTGGATCGCATCGAACGCCGCCTCCGTGAGCTTGAGGTTCGAACGTTCGAGCGGCTGGCTGGTGAAATACATCTCGGCGATGTATTCGCTCGGCCGGCGCTTAAGCAGCGGCGCTTCGGACGATCGCATCATGTATTCGGAATCAAGGCGCTGCATCAGGAACGGCACCCACGCGAGTCCGCTTTCGATCCACAGCACCTTGAGCTTGGGAAAGCGCTCCGGCAGCCCGTTGATGATCCAATTGGTGAGATGAATGAGATTGTAATAAACGAACGAGATCGAGTGCATGGAGATGAAGCGGTTGCATTGCTGCATCGACTGATCGCCCCAGTGGAATCCGGAATGGAATCCGAGCGGCTTCCCGCTTGCCTGGATCGCCGAGTAAAGCGGCATGTAACTGTCGTGATTGACCGCGCGGAAACGCGTTGAAGTCACCGAATAGCCGATGATGCCGGGATTGTCGGCGTACATCTCGACCGCCTTCACGCAGGCTTCGGGATGGTTGAACGGCAGGTACAGCATCGCCTTGATGCGATGGTCCTGCGGCAGGATTTCTTCCGCCAGCCATTTGTTGAAGGCGTTGCCGACGACAACCTCGGTTTCGACTTGCGGGTGCATGCCGAGCACCAGCATCGGTGTTGGGAACACGACCATATAGTCGATGCCCATCGAATCCATCGCACGCTGCACCAGCGTCACTTGAGCGTGGGTCCGTCCGCCCGGCACGCTCTCAGCGAGCCGTTGCTGGTGCGGGATGCGCCCGAACACGTCCTGATGCAGAAAGCCCGGTGTGGCGTTGATCAGGCCGGGCGGCGAGCCGCCACGATCCTTGAACGCGCGCGCCATCTGCCGATAGACGTCGCTGTCCATGCGGTCGATGATTTCCGACCAGAACGCGGTCTCGGTGACATGCGCATCGACGTCCACGATAAAGTAGTCGTCGCGCTTCTCTTTGGCGGCATGAGCCAAGATCTCGCGCGTGTCGGTCTGGATGCTGATTTTCGGCAGCTCTCTGACGCGCGCCGCCTTTTTTCCGTTTTTGCCGCCGCTGCCATTGTGGTTCTTGCCGTTCTTGCCATTGGGCGGCATGCGCTTGAGCATCGGTTTCCTCCACGGGAGCGGAGCGGGCGTGTTGAAGCCCTCGCTATTGCGCCAAAACTAGCAGAACCCGAAGGCTTTGCCATCGCGTCGGCCGTCATTGACCGGCCCCGGCGCGAGAGCTACGGAAATCACCGAATTTCCGCCGTTTCGGCGGATTGGACCGCGCCATCGACCCCACCATGGGCGAGGCCATGGTCTACGCCGTAGTCCAGGCCCTCGAACGCCCATGAAGCTTCCATCCTTCGACTACGCCTGTCCGGCCACGATCGCCGAGGCCATCGCGCTTCTGGCCGCGCATGGCGGCGAGGCCAAGCCGATCGCTGGCGGCCAAAGTCTGGTGCCGATGCTGGCGTTTCGGCTCACAGCGCCGACGCTGCTCGTCGATTTGCGCAAGCTTTCCGAATTGCGCCAAATCAAGATCACCGATGCAGGCGTCACTCTCGGCGCCATGGTGCGCTGGCGTGATATTCTCAATGAGCCGCGGCTGCGGCAGGCGCATCCGCTTCTGGTCGCGGCGGTCGAACACATCGCCCATTATCAGATCCGCAATCGCGGTACGGTCGGCGGTAGTCTGGCCCACGCCGATCCCGCCGCAGAGCTGCCCGGCATCGCCGTCACCTGCGACACGGACATCGTTGCACACGGCAGCGCAGGGCCGCGCGTGATTGCCGCGGCGGATTTCTTCCGCGGCGCGCTCATGACCGCATTGCGGCCCGACGAGATCATCATTGAAATCCGTTTCCCGGCTTGGCCGCGCCAGCGCCGTTACGGCTTTCGCGAATTCGCCCGCCGCCGCGGCGATTTTGCCTTGGCGGCGGCCGCGGTGACGTTCGACGAGATGGAGAAAAAATCTCGCAATGTTCGTGTCGGCGCCATTGGCATTGGCGACCGGCCAATGCGCCTTAACGCGGCCGAACGCGCGCTCGAAGGCGGCGCGATTGGCGAAGCCGCTATCGCCGGCTGCGCCGCCGCGGCGTCCGCCGCGGTCGCTCCGGCCGATGATATTCACGCCAGCGCGGCCTACCGGAAGACGTTGATCGGGGTGATGGTCGAACGCGCATTGCGCGACGCGGCTGGCAGGCCCATTGTCTAGACTTGGCCGAGACTTGGGTATCTACGACGTTCGCTTCAGATCGCGAGCAGGGAGTATCCGCCATGACCGTTGCACGCCATCCGCGCCCCAAAGAGCTTGAGGGCGTTCCGCCCGAAGAGATCATGAAAAAATATGTCGGCCGGTTCAAAGACAAGAAGCCGGACTGGGCCGCGTTCGAGGATGCCAAGATCGAGGGCTACAAACGCGCGCAGCATCGCTTCATCGGCGCCGGCGGTTCCGGCAAGCACGGCGATCCGACCGTTATCCCGGCGGGCAATTTCACGCTGTCGATCATGTATGTCGAGCCGGGGCAAGGCAATGCCGCGCACACCCACGAGGTCGAGGAATGTTTCTTCGTACTCCAAGGGTTGCTCGATGTCTTCGTCGAGGACGACAGCGGCCGGCGTGTCACGACGCGGCTTGGGCCGTGGGAATGCATTTCCTGTCCGGCCGGGGTCATCCACGGTTATCAGAACGACTCGCTTGAACCGGTTTATTTTCAAGTCATGCTCGGCCGCGGCAAGCCGGACACGATGGGTTATGCCGACGATGAGCTTTACAAGCGCAAGGATGCTCACCTCAAAGCCGTCTAGGGCGCGTCGCCGAAAAGGATTAGCCGTAGGTCGACACAAAAAGCTCCTCGATCGGAATCGGTGCGGCGATGAGTCCCTGTTCGGCCATGTACGCGACCAGCGCCTCAAGTGTCGGGCGATTGGGCTCGACGCCATAGGGCCAGCAATCGCCGCCAAACAGCGTGTCGACTTCTTCAATATCGGCCGCGAGCCAGGGCAGCATGTAACGGAGCGTGCCGGGGTAGCGCATCTTCTGCCATGCCCAGTCCTTGGCAGCGCAGAAAGCGTCATAGAGGCTCGTCGCTACGAACGGATGCCGCTCGTATAGGTCCTTGCGGATGACGATCAGATGCATGATCGGGAAAATCCGCGTGCGCCGAAAGTAATCGTACTCGCGCGTCCGAAAATCCGGAAACAGCCGCACCAGATCGGAATGGCGGCCGAGCGCGCGCGGCAGATTGGAGCCGATAATGGCGTCAATCTCGCCGGCTTCGAGGAGATCGCTCAATGATCTGCCGGCCGTGTTCGGCGTGATTTTGACGGGTTTGAGCAGCGGCATCAGCGAAGGATGTCCGTAGCTTCCAGCTTCGTTGACGGCGCCCTGCACCCACTCGATTCCGGACAGATCAATCCCGAGATCATGCTGCATCAGGCCGCGGACGAAGATTGCGGCGGTCTGGGTGTAAAGCGGAACGCCGATACGCTTGCCGGCCAGTTCCTTGGCTACATTCGCGCGGCGGCGGTTCACGACAATAAAGCCATGACGAAAGACCCGGGACGCGAATACCGGCAGCGCCACGAAGGGCAACTTCTGAGCGGCGAAGCGGCTGATATATTCCGAGCTCGACATCTCGCAGACATCGAATTCCAGCCGGTTGGTCATCCGATCGAAGATCTCCCGCGGATTATCAAGGACGACAAAATTTAGATCGATGCCGTCCGGTTTGACGTCGCCGGTATGGAGCGCCAGCATTCGGTCGTAGAGACCGCAGGCAAACGTGATTGGCAGGGCAGGCATCCGTGGCACTCCGCGGGATTTGCGAATTTGGTTTCGTACTATTACACAGCGCCAGCGGCGGTGTCCGCTTGACGGCTCATATTGATCCAATTCACTTTGGATAGAACGATGACAGATTCAGCATTGCTCGCCCGCTTCGACGGCCCCATCGTCATGATCGGCTTCGGCTCGATCGGCAAGGGCACCCTGCCGCTGATCGAGCGGCACCTTGCATTCGACCATGAAAAATTCGTCGTCATCGCGCCGGATGATGCCGATCGCGAACTGCTTGACGTGCGCCAGATCAGGTTTCTGCACTTGGCGATCACGCCCGACAATTATCGCGACGTGCTTAAGCCGCTCCTGACCTGCGGTCCGGGTCGGGGCATGGTCGTCAATCTGTCGGTCGATACGTCCTCGGTTGACCTGATGGAGTTCTGCAAGGACACCGACGCCTTCTACATCGACACCGTCGTCGAGCCCTGGCCGGGGCTTTATTTCGACGGCACGCGCTCGCTGTCGGAACGGTCGAATTACGCGCTGCGCGAAGGCGTGCTTGACCTGCGGCGACGGCGGCCCGGCGGTATTACCGCCGTGAGCTGCTGCGGCGCCAATCCAGGCATGGTGTCGTGGATGGTCAAGCAGGCGCTGGTCGACATCGCCAAGGACCTAAAGCTCGATTTCGTCGAGCCAGGGACGCGGGAGGAATGGGGCCGCATGATGCAGCGCGTCGGCGTCAAAGGCATCCACATCGCTGAACGCGATACGCAACGGGCGAATACGCCAAGGCCGCGCGGCAAGTTCATCAACACGTGGTCGGTCGAAGGCTTCATCTCGGAAGGCTTGCAGCCGTCGGAGCTCGGCTGGGGCACGCATGAAAAGACCATGCCGCCCGGCGCCCACCATCATAAATTCGGCTGCGACGCGGCGATCTATCTGACCCGTCCCGGCGCCGGCACGCGGGTTCGCTCGTGGACGCCGACCGCGCAAGCCCAGCACGGTTTTCTGGTAACGCACAATGAATCGATCTCGATCGCTGACTATTTCACCCTGCGCGAGAACGGCAAGGTCATTTACCGGCCGACCTGTCACTACGCCTATCATCCTTGCGACGACGCGGTACTGTCGCTGCACGAAATGGCCGGTCTCGGCTGGGTGCCGCAAAAGACCTGGCACATCTTGACCGAGGACGACATCGTCGACGGCATCGACGAGCTTGGCGTATTGCTCTACGGGCACGCCAAGAACGCCTACTGGTACGGCTCCCAGCTCTCGATTGAAGAGACCCGTAAGCTTGCGCCCTATCAGAACGCGACCGGCCTGCAGGTCACTTCGGCGGTGCTCGCCGGCATCGTATGGATGCTGGAAAATCCGGACTGCGGGATCGTCGAGGCTGACGAGATGGATTTCCGCCGCTGCCTCGGCATCCAGCGGCCGTATCTGGGCCCGGTCATCGGGCAATACACGGATTGGACGCCGCTTTCGAACCGCGGGCGGCTGTTTCCGGAGAGCCTGGACCGGGACGATCCCTGGCAGTTCAGCAACGTGCTCGTGAGCTGAGAGCCAGCACTGTTGCGCGCGGCATTCGCCGCGCGCACCCACTGCAAATCACTTCAGCCGCTTTGCCGCTTCCTGGATCAAACTCAGATCGGAATGGGCTTTGACGTCGAAGCTCGCCTTTGCGAAGCCGAGTTCGTGCGTCATGTCGACGTTTCTCTGCAGCGCATCGAGGTCCGGCATCAGTTTGGGATCGCGGTAATAATCGTTTTTACTGAAGATCCAGCCGAAGCGCTCGGCCGGCTGCTTGGTGAGCTGGGCAGCGATTTCGGCCGCCGCATCGTGGTTCTTGGGATCGAGATACCAGTGCAGGATGCGCAGCGAATCTTCCAGAAAGTCGACCAGCGCCGCGCGATGCGCGTCAATGAACGGTTTGCGGGCGGACCACATCACAAATTGCGATCGGCCGATTGCGGCTTTCATGTCGAAGAGCGAGCGCGCGTTTTTCTTCAGTTCAGGATCGAGCATGAACGGCAGCACCGCCGGTATGAGATCGACCTTCTTTTCGATCAGCATCGACTTCATGCCCGGGAACGGCGCCTCGATGATCGTGTAGTCGCGATTGGGTTCAAGCCCGTGCTTGCGCAGCATGGCGCGCATGGCAATGTCGACGCCGGCGCCGGCGGCGTTGGTTGCCACCACCTTGCCCTTGAGATCTTCGGCCTTTTTGATCGGACCATCGGCAAGTACCTCAAAATCGTTCGACACATAGCCGCTCACGCCATCCTGGAAATCGTCGCTGATGACGCGAATATCGTCCATGCCGGCGTTTTCGATCGCAATCGGCAAGGTCGAAAACGCAAGATTGCCGATCTCAAGCTCGTTATTGGCGATCGCCGGGATCATCGGCGGGGTGCCGGCATAGCGCACCGGCTCAAACACGTAGGACTGGCCGAAATGGACGGCCAAGTCCTTCTTTTGCAGCCAGACCGAACTTAGATTGGCGAGCGGCGCCACCCAGGCGCCGCGGATTTTCAGCGGCTCTGCCTGTGCGCCCACGCCCCCTCCGCCGACGCCCAATCCCGCGCCCAAGGCGAGAAGCGCGATAACGGCTGAGATGATTTTCCCACGCATGGTCGTCCTCCAGGATGCATTTCTATTTGCGCGTCGAACGCGGATTGGCACGGCGGATTTGGCGCGATTGTGGGCGGAAACGGCGGTGCGAGGCAAGGCTTTCGGGGATCGCGGCTAGTGCTGCTCGGCGCTCTCCTGATGCCAGACCAGGAGCCGGCGGCGGATCAGCGCCATGGCTTTGATCAGCGCGTAGCCAACGATTGCGATCTCGACGATGCCGGCAAAAACGCCGCGTGAATCGGCAAAACGCGAGGCGCTCATCATGGCGCCCCCAAGCCCGTAGCCGCCCATCGCCATCTCCGCGATGATGGCGACGATCAGCGCGATCGGCAGCGCGACCTGCAGCCCGGTCAGAATTTGCGGCAACGCCGCCGGGAGAGCGACTTGCCACATCAATTCGCGTTCGCTCGCGCCCATGTTTCGTCCCGACCAGATCAGCTCCTTTTCCACGCCGGCCAATCCGGCAAGCGTCGCCGTCACCACGGGGAAAATGGCATCGAATACGACGACGGAGATTTTCGAAACGTCGTAGAGGCCAAGCCATAGGATGATGATCGGCAGGAACGCGATCTTCGGCATCGGAAATCCGACCGATATGATCGGATCGAAGAACCAGCGCACCAATCTGTTGCGAGCCATCATCGCGCCGAGCGCGACGCCGCCGACGGCGGCGATCGCAAAGCCGGTCAAGGCGCGAAACATGGTGACGCCGAGATTGCGCCAGAGCTCGCCGACGATGGCGTCGGCGTAAATGCGCTGTGCGACCTCCGAGAACGGCGGCAGCATGAAGGCGGTGACCTTGCCGCTGCGGGCAAACACTTCCCAGGCGATCAGCAGCACGAGAATCGAAAAAATCCCGGCGCCGCTGCGGAAGGCGATATCCAGACGCCGCGCCGCATCCCGGGAAATCTCGGCTTCGGCGGCGGCAAGCGAAGCGGTATCGTCTATTCGCGCCATGCCAGCAGCCATTGAATGAAGAGCTGATAAATCCGGTCGGCGGCAAAGCCGAGGAACGCGACGGTCAGCACCACGGCATACATGCCCTCATAGGACCCCGTCGATCCCAGATAGCCGATCAAATAACCGAAGCCCTGCTGCGACACGATCAGCTCCGAACTCACCAGCAGAATGAACGCAAGTGCGAGCGCGGTGCGGATGCCGTTAAGCAGTTCCGGCAGCGCGCTCGGCACGATCACGTCCCACATCATGCGCAGCCGGTTCGCCCCCATGCTGCGCGCGGACCATACCAATGCATGATCGCTGCCGCGCGCGCCGTTATAGGCGCCGATCGTGACCGGGATCATGCAGCCGAGAAAAATGAGGAGGATCTTCGAGCCGTCGCCAAAGCCGAGCCACAGCACGGTGACCGGAATGAGCGCCGACTTTGGTAGCGGATAGAATAGTTCCACCAGCGGATTGACGAAGTTATCGAATAGCCGCCAGCGCGCCATCAGAAGCCCGAGCCCGCCGCCGCCAAAAACAGCGAGGAGAAGCCCGACCGATCCGCGATAGAGCGAAGCCTTCCCGTTATCGATGAGTTCGCCGCCCCGGATCAGATCAATCCAGGCGAACGCTACCTTGCTTAAGGGCGGCAGCGCGGACGTATCGACCAGGTTGAGCCGCGCGACCGCTTCCCAGGCCAGCGCCAGCAGCACCAGCGGCAGATAGCGGAGGCCTGCTCGCATTACGGCTTGCATGATGCGTCCTGCTCGTTGCGCTTCGCCTGCTCGATGCGCTCAGGCGCTCGGCTTTTTTGCTTCGGCCTTGATCGCTTCCTCGCGCACTAAGTTCCAAATTTCGTCGACCTTTTCCACAAATTCCTTGCTGCGGGTGACGCCCGGGTCGCGATGGTCGATCTTGGTTTCGATCACCGCCTTGATACGTCCGGGCCGTGCCGACATGACCGCGATTCGTTGCGCCAGATACACCGCTTCCTGCACGTCATGGGTCACGAAGATCACGGTCTTGGGCGTGCGATTCCAGATGCTGAGGAGTTCGGTTTGCATCAGCGCGCGGGTCTGTGCGTCCAGCGCGCCAAACGGCTCATCCATCAGGAGAATGTCGGGATCGAAGGCCAGCGTGCGCGCGATCGCGGTGCGCTGTTTCATGCCGCCGGAAAGCTGCGACGGATAGCTGTCCTCAAATCCGCCCAAGCCGACCAGATCGATAAACGCTTGCGCGCGCCGTTCGCGCTCGGCGCGCGGCATGCCCTGCCGCTCGAGGCCGTAGAGAATGTTGGCGCGCACCGTTTTCCACGGGAACAGTGCAAAATGCTGAAACACGATGCCGCGGTCCGGCCCTGGCGCCGTGACCGTTTTGCCTTTCACTGCGATGCGCCCGGCTTCGATCGGCAGAAACCCGCCGACGAGATAGAGCAGGGTGGATTTGCCGCAGCCGGAGGGGCCGAGCAGCGCCAAAAATTCGCGCGGTCGCACCTCGAGCGAAACGTCGGACAGCGCCAGTACGGTCCGGCCGCGCGACGGCCGATAGGTGTGGTTCACCCGCTCGATGACGATCTGGCTTTGCCCGTCCATTCCTGCGCCCGTTCACCTCTGCCGCCTTACGCCCATCCCGCGCTTTAAGCGCGCCGCAGGCGGCACCCTAGCCGGAGCCATAGCGGACACAAGCCGCCGCCGCACGCTGCGCCCGTTTGCTGCGGTTTGGCAAAAACAGCTATACCTGCCGCGAAGGCAATATTTGCCGCAAAGACACGTCCTGGTCGCCCATTGCGGTCACTCATGGAACGCTCGTTCAGCAAAGAAGTCGAGGCGTTCTGGCTTGGCGCCGGCGAGACCTTTCGCGGCGAAGGCATCCTCGCCGTCACCAAGGCGCTGCTGCAATCCGGCGTGAGCTATGTCGGCGGCTATCAGGGCGCGCCGGTCTCGCATCTGTTGGATGTCATGGTTGAAGCCAAGGACTTGCTCGGCGAGCTTGGCGTGCACGTCGAGACTTGCACCAACGAGGCCGCCGCCGCGGCCATGCTCGGCGCCTCGATCAATTATCCGCTGCGCGGCGCGGTAACCTGGAAATCGATCGTCGGCACCAATGTCGCGGCCGATGCGCTGTCGAACCTCGCTTCGCCGGGCGTCATTGGCGGCGCCTTGATCGTGCTCGGCGAGGACTACGGCGAAGGCGCGAGCGTGATCCAGGAACGGTCCTACGCCTA
>DASXJB010000095.1:0-6981 GCA_036497645.1 Xanthobacteraceae bacterium | reverse complement strand
GTGTGCTTAAAGTTTGCGAACGGCAAGCCGAACCCGGCGTGCATGTCGGCTTTTCCTGAAAGACTCACCGCTGCGCAGGTGTTGCCGTGGTAGGCCATCTGGCGCGCGATGATCTTCGTGCGCTGCGGCTGACCGACCGCGTTCCAATAATACCATGCAAGCTTAATGGCGGTGTCGTTCGCCTCCGAACCCGAACATTGAAATAGCACGCGGGCCATTGGCACCGGCGCGATTTTGAGTAGCTCCTCCGCCAGCGCGATCGCCGGTTCGCTCGAGCGATGGCGATAAAGGTGATAGTAGCCGAGACTTCGCATCTGCTCGTAGGCGACCTTAGCAAGCCGTTCGGAAGCAAAGCCGAGCGAGGCACACCACAGCCCTGCGATCGATTCAATGTATTCGCAGCCGGAATTGTCGTATACGCGGCAACCATCGCCGCGCGCGATGACCAGCGGGCCTTCTTGCTGGTGCTTGCGCAGATTGGTCTGCATATGCACGAGGCTCGCGACGTCGCGCGCTTCGATCGAGTTTGGAATATAGGTCACGGTTTATCCTCGGCTGCAGCAATCTTGCGCAAACCGGTTGGGTCTGTAACACCGTAATCGCGTGTTGCTGCCGAAGCGCTCACATAACCATCGAGTAGGTCGCGACCGATCGCCGCCGGATCGCGATCGGTTGCCGGGCCAAAACCGCCGGAGCCGGGTGTTAACATATCAATGATGGCACCAGCCGGCGCGGCAAATGCACCCTTGCTCGGGAGAGACCGCGTGACGCCGTCCGGAGTCGTGAGCGTCACGACGGCCGCGGCACCGGCGCCGCCGCCGCGCAGACCAAACGGCGGCGAGGTCATCCGCTCCATGCATAGCGCCGCGGTCGCATCGGCGTCCTGCAACATGCGCCAAACGCGCTTTGCGCCGCATCCACCGCGGTAACGGCCAGCACCGCCGGAATCCGGGTTCACCGCATAGCATTCAACGCGTACTGGAAAGGCCATCTCCAGCACTTCGACTGGTGTATTCATTGTATTGGAGATGCCACTGGCAATGCAGTTTATGCCGTCCTTGTTCGGTCGTGCCCCGAACCCGCCTTTGATCGTTTCATAGGAAACGTAGTGCCGACCATTGCGCGGATCTACACCGCCGAGAGTCAAGATCGCCGATGTACCCTGACTGCAGGCCATCACCTGCTCTGGCATGAAGTTGACGAGCGCGCCCATGACCATGTCGGCCACCCGATGCGATATCTCATGGTTCGCATAGACAACGGGAGCCGGAAATTCCGCATTCACGACGGAGCCTTTTGGAGCCCTGATTTCGATCGTGCGCCAGCAGCCGGAATTCGGAGGAATGAGATTATTTGGGTCGATCGCGGTTTTCAGCCCGCAATAGACGCCCGATGCCGTGACCGAGAGTGGCGCGTTCATTGGACCTTTGACCTGCGGGTCGGTACCGGCAAAATCGACAATCACCCGGTCGGCGGTCTTCTGGACCGAGAGCCGGATGCGGAATCGCGCATCCGTGCCGGAGGCGTCATCGGCGATGCCGTCACCATCGCAGAAATCTTCGAAACGACCTTCGCCGTCAGGCAGATCCATCAATGCCGCGCGCATCAGCCGTTCCGAGTAATCCATGACCTGCGTCATGTAGGCGATCAGCCCGGCGCTCCCATAACGCTGAGCGAGCGCTTTCAGACGCTCGGTTGCACGCAGCGTTGCAGCGAGCTGGGCGCCGAGATCGCCTTTGCGCTCGTCGGGCGTGCGGACATTCGCAAAAATGAGCTTCTCAAGATCCACATTGAGGACGCCACCGCTGACGAGCCGTAATGGCGGGATCCGGAGCCCTTCGCCAAAGATTTGCGTCACCGCGCCGTAGCTTCCGGGCGTGGCAGAGCCAATATCCGGCCAATGTGCGCGCAGGCAGGTGTATCCGAGGAGTTCGCCACCGTGAAATGCCGGCCGGATCACGTTCACGTCCGGTAAGTGGCTGCCCCCGAAGTAGGGGTCGTTGTGGACAAAAACGTCGCTGTCGTGCACGTCCGATGCGAAAACGGCGACAACAGCGCGGACTGCATCGGGCATCGAGCCGAGGTGAATGGGTAGGTCAGGTCCCTGTGCGACCATCTCGCCCCGAACGTCGAAGACGCCGCAGGAATAATCGCCGGCTGATTTCAATAGCGGCGAATACGCAGTCTTTGCCAGAACAACCCGCATCTCCTCGGCGATTTTATAAAGACTGTTTTTGACAATCTCGAAAGTAGCGGGATCAGACTTTTGCTGCATGTCTGTCATTGTTGCATTACCCGTGCATCAATCGTGTTAGCACCACAAATCCATCCTCGTTGACGTTTGCCTGCCATCGCGGTGGCACAAGAATGGTGGACTCAAGAGATTCGATCACAGCCGGGCCCACCAGCTTAAGGCCTAATGAGATCAGCCGACGATCGTAGATCGGCGCGTCGACCTCGCCAGTTTCATGGAACCAGACTTGGCGTCGCGACTTGATCGCTTCGGTGCCGGCATGCGCGGGTATATCCCGGATAACCAGCGGCGGGATCGTGCCAATCGCGGCGACACGAACATTGACGATTTTTACCGGCTCGCTGCAATTGTCATGGCCATAAGTTTGCCGATGGCGAGAGTGAAACGCTTCGGCGATTTGCTGCAAGGTCGTTTGATCAATCGGGTGAGGTGGAACCGGTATTGTGAGCTCATAGGATTGACGCTCGTAACGTGCATCAACCGCGCGCTCGAAGCGCCGACGTTCGGCGGCGATACCGGCACGATCGAGCATTGCACATCCCTTATTCTCCAGGGCCAAGAAGGCAGCCTCTACCGCCGCGGGATCGGCGGTATCGGTCGTGATGAACAGCGTCTGTACATAATCACGCTTTAAGTCGGTGGCGATGAGACCGAGCGCCGAAAAAGCTCCGGGGATCGGCGGGCAAATCACTTCGACAATGCCGAGCTCACTGGCGAGCGCTGCGGCATGCAGAGGCCCCGCTCCGCCAAAAGCGGCGAGCACAAAATCGCGCGGATCATGGCCGCGTTGGACGGAAACAATTTTCAGAGCCTCGGCCATGGCATGATTGACAATATCGATGACAGCAGCCGCGGCGGTGCGGGAATCGACACCAAGGAGTTTGGCGAGCCGGACGTGAACGGCATCTGTGGCTGCCGCATGATCGATCGGAAGATCGCCCCAAAGCAGCGATTCTTTATCAAGGTAGCCGAGCAAGAGGTTGCAGTCGGTGACGGTCGGCTCAGTGCCGCCGCGCGGGTAGCAAGCGGGGCCGGGATCGGCACCGGCGCTCTTGGGACCGACGCGCAACGCCCCAGCCCGGTCGATCCATGCGATCGATCCGCCTCCGGCCGATACTTCGGCTAGATCGATGATCGGTAGGCGAACCGGATGACCGGTGCCGCTGGTCCACCGCGTCATGCTCGATCCGCTGCCGACTTCGTATTCCGGCGTGGTGTCGTACCGGCCATCGCGAATGAGGCTTGCCTTGGCCGTCGTGCCGCCCATGTCAAACGACAGCAGGTTTTGCCGCCCGGTTTGCCGGGCGACGAGTGCGGCCGCGACAACGCCAGCGGCCGGACCCGATTCGACCGCCATGGCCGGGATGGCAATGGCTTCGTCCGCTTCAAGAATGCCGCCATTCGATCCCATCAGGTAGAGCGGCGGCAGCTTGCGGCTGCGCGTAACCTGTTCCAGTCGCGCCAGGTAGGAGGCGAGAATTGGCCCGACATAGGCACAAACCGCGGTCGTGCTCGTGCGCTCGAACTCTCTAAGCTCGGGCAATACATCCGATGACAGGTAGACGGGTACGTCTGGCAATGCCGCTCGTAGCCGTGCGCCGAGTCGATGTTCGTGCACGGGATTGAGGAAACTGAACACGAGCGAGACGGCAATTGCATCGACCCCAGTCGTTTTCAGGGCTGCGATCAGTTCATCGACTTCGCTTTCGGCAAGCGATGTGACGATTTTGCCGTCCGCACCGATACGTTCACTGATTTCAAATCTGCGACGACGTGGGATCAGCGTGGCTGGTGCGTCCTGGAACAAATCGTAGAGGTTCGCACGCGCCGAGCGCCGAAGCTCCAGGACATCGCGGAAGCCGCGCGTCGTAATCAACGCCGCACGCGCCCCCTTTTGCTCAAGAATGGCATTGGTCACGACAGTGGTCGCGTGCGAGAGCAGACCCACCTCGGTGTCGACCACATCGTAGCGGCTCATTGCCGACGCGAGCGCGTGCAGTACGCCTTCGGCGAGATCACCGGGTGTCGTCGGCACTTTCGCCACACCGATGCGTCCGCTGGCCTCTTCGACAACGGCAACGTCAGTGAAGGTCCCGCCGATATCGACCCCGATCCGCCAGACCATGCAACATGTTCTCCCTTGCGGCGGAATTATTGTAGACTGACGCTCAAATTGGCTCACGCAGTTGCTTGGACGGTATATTGAGAGCGCTCATCAAGAACAGCAATCATGACCCGCATTCTTCATCGCCAAATTAGCCATTCCTACCCAGTCGCCGCCACTGCCCGCGGCGTCATAATCCACGACAGTGCCGGCAAGGAATATATCGATGCATCCGGTGGCGCGGCAGTGTCCTGTCTCGGCCATTCGCATCCGGACGTGCTGGCAGCGATGCACAAGCAGCTCGACCGGCTCGCTTACGCGCACACGAGCTTTTTCACGTCGCAGGTCGCAGAGGAGCTGGCTGATGATCTCATTGCCCATGCGCCAGAAGGCATTAGTCGCGTATTCTACGTCAGCGGCGGCTCAGAAGCCGTCGAGGCCGCGCTGAAACTCGCGCGCCAATATTTCGTCGAACGGGGGGAACTGCAGCGGCGTTTCATCATCGGACGCCGGCAGAGCTATCATGGTGTTACGCTCGGCGCGCTCGCGGTGGGTGGGCGGGAATGGCAGCGCAAACAGTTCGGTCCGCTAATGATCGAAACGCATCATGTATCACCGGCTTACGAATATCGCGACAAGCGTGCCGGCGAGACGGCGGAGGCCTATGGCGTACGCTTAGCCGAAGAACTCGAAAGCAAGATCGATGAACTCGGCGGCGAAAACGTCATCGCCTTTGTTGCCGAAACGGTGGTCGGAGCCACTCTGGGCGCGGTCCCCGCAGTGCCCGGCTATTTTAGGCGCGTGCGCGAGATCTGCAACCGCCACGGCATCTTGCTCATTCTGGATGAGGTGATGTGCGGCATGGGTCGCACCGGAACGCTGCACGCCTGCGAGCAAGAGGGAATCAACCCGGACTTGATGGCTATCGCCAAGGGTGTCGGCGGCGGTTACGCGCCAATCGGCGCGCTGCTGATCCAGGAGAGGATTTTCAACACAATTGCCGAGGGCTCGGGTGCTTTCCTGCACAGCCACACCTATATGGGTCATCCGCTGGCCTGCGCCGCAGCTTTGGCCGCGCAGCGCGTGATACGGAGCGATAATCTGTTAGAGAACGTGCGCCGGCAGGGCGACTATCTTTCGCGCCGCCTCAATGAACGGTTTGGCAATCATCCTTTTGTCGGCGACCTGCGCGGCCGCGGTCTGTTTCAAGGGATCGAGATCGTATCCGACCGCGGCACCAAAGAGCCGTTTGATCCATCGTACAAGCTGCATGCGCGCATCAAGCACGAAGCCATGGCGCGCGGATTGATGGTTTATCCGATGGGCGGAACGGTCGACGGCACACGGGGAGACCATGTCCTGCTGGCGCCACCCTTTATCATCGACAGCGCCGCGATCGACGCGATCGTCGAGCGATTGGGAGATGCAATCGATGCCGCCGCAGCGGCCTAAGCGAGAATGGAGGACCAGATGATACAAGGGATACGAAGCGTTCGAGTAGCGGCGGTGGTAGTCGCGTTCGCATCGTTTGTGACACCAGCCCTGGCGCAACAGAAATTCGTCACCATCGGGACCGGCGGCGTCACTGGCGTGTATTACGCCGTCGGTGGTGCCATCTGCCGCTTGATGAATAAGAATCGTGCGGAAACCGGTCTGCGCTGCTCGGTCGAGTCGACCGGGGGGTCAGTGTTTAACGTCAATGCGATTAAAGCCGGCGAGCTCGATTTCGGACTCGCGCAGTCCGACGTGCAGTTCAATGCCGCCAAAGGCGAAACGCAGTTTAAGGGTAATGCCGATTCCGATTTGCGCGCCGTCTTCTCCGCACATTCTGAGCCGTTTACGGTTCTGGCGCGCAGGGATGCGGGCGTGAAGGAATTCGCTGACTTTAGGGGCAAGCGCTTTAATATCGGCAATCCTGGCTCCGGCACGCTCGCCTCGATGGAAGAGCTCTTAAAGCAGCTGGGCTGGACCAAGGCCGACTTCTCGCTCGCGGCCGAGCTCAAAGCCGACGAGCAAGGGACGGCGCTCTGCGATAATAAGATCGACGGTTTCTTTTACGGCGTCGGCCATCCATCGGCGGCGATTCAAGATCCGACCATTGCTTGCGGCGCCAAGCTGATATCGCTAAGGGGTCCGAAAGTGGACGCGCTGGTAAAGGAGCATCCCTACTACGCCAAAGCGACGATTCCAGGTGGTATGTACGCCAACAATCCCGATTCGACGGAAACCTACGGTGTGCTCGCCACTGTCGTGACATCGGCTAAGGTTTCGGACGACACGGTCTACGCGTTGGTCAAATCGGTCTTCGACAATTTTGATGAATTCAAGAAACTGCACCCGGCCTTCGCCACGCTTGATCCCCAAGCCATGATTACGAATGGACTGTCCGCGCCGCTGCATCCGGGAGCGGTCAAGTTCTACAAAGAAAAAGGCTGGATGTGATCTAACGCGGCGCCGTCCGAAGAGGATTACTCTTTCTTCGGACGCAGCGCGGGAGGATCGATGGGGGAAAACACCAGCGCCGCGCCGACGCGCGAGGCGCTCGAGGCCATGGTGGCGGAGGCCGATATTGGCGGCCGCAAGCCCACCGGTCTGAGCAAGACCTATATTGTCGTCGTCTCCC
>DASXJB010000094.1:0-6091 GCA_036497645.1 Xanthobacteraceae bacterium | reverse complement strand
TCAAGAATCGAGTCGTGATCGTTTCGGCCTGCTTTTCCGGAATCTTCGTGCCGCCGTTGGCGAACGACAACTCGATCGTCATCACCGCGGCGGACGCCAAGCACACGTCGTTCGGCTGCGCCCCGGAGCGCGACTGGACCTATTTCGGCGACGCCTTCTTCCACCAAAGCCTGCATCCGGGCGCGGACTTCGAAAATGCCTTCGAGCACGCTCGCGTCCTGATCCACGGCTGGGAAATGATGGACCAAGCCACGCCGTCAAATCCGCAAGGCTCGTTCGGCCCGGCGCTGGTGGCAAAACTGATGCCGTTCTTCGCCACCAATCCGCGGCCGTGATCGCAGGTGGCGGTCAGGTCGCACCAGAGCGACAGCATCGTCGACTAGATCTTTGCTGGAGCATGATCTTTTCGGAAAACCGGTTTCCACTTTTCCGGATCATGCTCTAAGCCACCTGGCGCGTTTGGCCCCAGGCCTTGAGCGAGGCCCACAGGCCGCGATCAAGACGAAAGCGATCGATCGGCGCCGCGGAATTGATGGCGCGGATGCGGCAAAGCTGAACGCCGGCCCATTGGAAGCCGCATTTCTCCAGCACGCGGCGCGACGCCGGATTGCTGACGCGAGCTCCGGACTGAAGCGTGTCATGGCCGAGTTCGGCGAAGGCGTAATCGATCAGCGCCCGCGCCGCCTCGGTCGCGTAGCCGCGACCCCAAAAGGGCACGCCCAGCCAATAGCCGAGCTCGGCGCCGTCCGGCCGCAAATCGACGCCGCACATTCCGATCAATGCGCCGGCAAGCTCGATCGCGAATACCGTCTCGCCGCCCTTTTGATTGGTGAGGGCGATGAATCCTTCAGCGTCCGCGGCACTGTAGGGATGCGGAATGCGCGCGGTGTTCTCGGCAACGCGGCGATCACCAGCGAGCGCCACGATATTGCCCACGTCACTGCGGACCGGCGCGCGCAGCGAGAGCCGCGCGGTTTTGAGCGCGGGAATGCGGCGCGCGCTGGCGTCTCGCGCCAGGACGGGCGTCAAGTCGGACGTTGGGACTTCAGGTGCGAATGTCATCGCCTGGGCTCCTGCAAAAACCCACAAGAAAACCGAAAGGGGAGACCGGCATGCCGGTCTCCCCTTTTGGAGCCCATTTCGGGCCCGCCGGTTCGACTGCACGCCGGCGGACCTCCTATGATCCACCGTGTTACTGGGCTGCGGCCTCATTCATCGGACGTACAGACACAAATACGCGGCCTTTGGTTTTGGTACGAAACTCGATTTTGCCGTTAATCAGGGCAAAGAGCGTATGATCTTTGCCGACGCCGACATTAACGCCGGCATGCCATTTGGTGCCGCGCTGGCGCGCGATGATGTTTCCGGCCAGCACCTGTTCGCCGCCGAAAATCTTCAACCCGAGGCGCTGTCCGGCAGAATCGCGGCCGTTACGCGACGATCCGCCTGCTTTTTTGTGTGCCATTACCGGCTCCGAAACTCATTGCTTCGCTATGTATACCGCATTCGTGACAAAAGCATCACCTGCCAATGTCATTTCTTCACTTTTTCTTACCCTTTGACGGCCCTTTAGGCTTCTTTTCTTTCGCCGCTGGTTTGGCTTTCGGCCTCTGAGGCTTCTGCGCCGAAGCTTTACGCGTCGGCGCGGTGGTCTCAGCCGTCTCTGCACCGGCGGCCGCTTGGGGCGCCGCAGCCGCCCGCTTGGGCCTCGGTTGCGCCTGTTTGCTCGGCTTCTTGCCGTCGGTCAAAATTTCGGTGATGCGCAGAACCGTAAATTCCTGGCGATGCCCGATCTTGCGGCGCGAGTTTTTGCGGCGGCGCTTTTTGAAAGCGATGATCTTGGGTCCGCGCGCTTGGTCAAGAACTTCGGCCGCCACCGTGGCGCCGGCAACGGTCGGCGCGCCAAGCGACAGGCTGTCGCCGCCCACGACCAAAACCTCGCCAAACTCGACGATCTCGCCGGGCTCGCCTTTCACTTTACCGACCTTGATCACATCTTCGGCGGCGACCCGGTATTGCTTGCCGCCCGTTTTAAAGACCGCGAACATCTGTCTTCCTCTTCCCAGCCCGTTCAAGCCTCGTTCGGCGCCCGATGCTCGGGGCATTGCCCGGACCGGATCCTTCCAGTCTATTCTGCTGCCAGTCTCTTCTGCTGACGGTCCGCGGCCTCGTGGCGCAACGGCGGCATCGAATGCGCAGACCGGCGCCGTTATGACCGGCTCCTAACTGGCTGTCAAGAAATGCGAACCAGGCTCTTCTCTGCCGGCGCCGGAGTTTGTGCCGCAGCCACGCCGGGGTGACGTTGGTGCGTCGATCATGGTAAAGCGCAAGCCAATTATAAAAATCCGGCCACGCCGGGCGACCGGGAGAAAACGGCAATGACGGCAGAAAGGAGAATGACCCTTTCGCGTCGCGCCTTGCTCGCCGCCAGCCTGCCGGCAATGGCGGTCGCGACCGCCCGCGCGCAAAATGGCGCCGAAACTTACCCGGAGCGCCAAGTCTCCTTTATCGTGCCGTTTGCGCCGGCCGGCGGCACCGACATTCTTGCGCGGCTTCTGGCGCAGAAGCTCGAGCAGCGGTTGGGTAAAGCCTTCGTCGTCGAGAACCGCCCGGGCGCCGGCACCATCCTCGCCACCAACTACGTCGCCAAATCGCCGCCCGATGGCTACACGATTTCGATGACGGTGTCGTCGCTCGCCGCCGACGTGACGCTGTACAAAAGCTTGCCTTACGATGCGGCCAAGGACTTCGTGCTGGTCGCGCTGATCGCCAGGGTGCCGTTCGTGCTGGTCGTCAATCCCTCGCTGCCGGTGAGCAGCGTCGAGGATCTCATCAGCCTCGCTAAGCAGCGCACGCTCAGCTACGGCACCGGCGGGGTCGGCGCGTTTCATCATCTGGCCGCGGCGATGTTCTCGACCATGACCGGAATCAAGATGACGCATGTGCCGTATCGCGGCACCGCGCCGGCGCTCAACGACCTGATGGCCGGCTATGTGCAAGTGATGTTTACCGACTATGGCCCGGCCGCCCCGTTCATCAGCAGCGGTAAAGTGCGCGCGCTTGCGGTCACCACCAAACAACCGTTCACGGTTTTGCCGGAGGTGCCGCCGTTGGCTGAGGCCGGCGTTCCCGGTTTCGATGCCGCGGCGTGGCAGGGCGTGATCGCGCCGGCCCCCACGCCGCCGGCGATCGTCGCCAAGCTCAACGCTGAGCTTAATGACGCTGTGGCGATGAACGACGTGCGCGCGCGAATGCGCGACATCGGCATGATCCCGGTCGGCGCCGGCTCACCCGGGGAGCTCGCCGAGTTCCTGCAGTCTGAAATCGCACGCTGGGGCAAGGTCGTTGAGGACGCCGGCATTGCGCGGTCGGAGTGATCGTGGTGCCGGGCGCGACGATGCCGGCCGCGAGCCGCCGCCAGCTTCCCCGCGGCGACGACATTTTTCTCGATCATGTTGGACACTTCGTGCGCGATGCGCAGGCCGCAAGCCGCGCGCTGCAGCGCGCTGGTTTTGCGCCGACACCGGTCTCGATCCAAGCGGATAAGGACCCCGCCACGGGACGCCTCGTCCCTACCGGACTCGGCAACATCACTGCAATGTTTGCGCGCGGCTATCTGGAAGTGCTGTTCAAAAGCTCCGACACGCCCCTTGCCGGCGAACTCGATGCGGCGCTCGCCCGGCGCGCCGGACTGTACCTCGCTGCCTTTTCGGTGATCGATGCGACTGCAGCGCGCGAGCGCTTGGCCACCGCCGGATTTCTGGTGCGGGATTTGGTGCGCATGCAGCGTCCGGTTGAGACCGCGAGCGGCCCCGGCATTGCCGCTTTTACGATCTCGCGCGTCAAGCCGATGACGATGCCGGAAGGGCGCATCCAGATATTGACGCATCACACCGAAGACACCGTGTGGCAGCCGCGCTGGCTTTCACATCCGAACAGCGTTTGCGATCTCATCGACGTGGTGATTGCGGTCGGCGACGTCGAAGAGGCGGCGCAGCGGTTCGCGCGCTTTACCGGCCGATCGGCAACGCTCACGCCGGGCGGCGCGCTGATCCGGCTCGACCGCGGCGGCGTCTACCTCGTCAGTCACGACAGGGCCACCGAAAAACTGCCGGAGGTTCCGGTCACCTCATTGCCGTTGATGATCGGCTACGCGCTCGGCGTCGAATCGCTGGCCGCCGCCGAAGCGGCTGTCGACGGCGCCGATCTGGAATGGCGCGCATTCGAAAACGGCATTGTCGCGACTTTCCCGGCGGAATTGGGCGAGGGCGCCTGGTTCTTCGTCGAAGCGCCCGAAGATCTGCCGTGGCGGCGCTGAGCGTGCGCTCTCCACAATTTGGCTTTTGCGCCAAGCATGCAATATTTGCGGCGCGCAACATCGAGACCGCCCTTGCATAGCCCGGCAGACATCGCGACATCCTGGCCCGACGCGATCTATGCGCATTTTCGGCGCGTCGGCATCCGCCAAGTGGGTTATGTGCCCGATGCCGGGCACAGCCGCCTGATCGCGCTGTGCCAAAAAGATCCGCAAATCATCGACGTGGTGCTGACGACCGAGGAAGAAGGCGTCGGGCTGGTCGCCGGCGCCGCGCTCGGCGGGCAGCACGCGGCGCTGCTGATGCAATCAAGCGGCGTCGGCAACTGCGTCAATATGTTTTCGCTGCTGCGCAATTGCGGTTTTCCCTGCATCGCGCTCGTTACCATGCGCGGCGAGTTCGGCGAATTCAATCCATGGCAGGTGCCGATGGGCGCCATCACCGAAGAGGTCTTACGGCTTTGCGGTTTTCTCACCTACCGGGTCGAGAGCGCAGATGCCGTCGATGAGATCGTCGGCGCCGGCTGCGACATGGCGTTCAGCGGCAATCTTGCGGTCGCGATCCTGTTGTCGCAGCGGTTGATCGGCCCGAAGCAATGGACGCGATAAGGATGCGATGATGCTGGACCGGCGCGAATTCGTGCAGCGGCTCTTGGTCGATCGCGGCGATCTGTTGGTCGTGCCCGGCCTCGGTTCGGCGACTTACGATGTTGCCGCGGCCGGCGATCACCCGCTGAATTTCTATCTCTGGGGCGCGATGGGCGGCACCGCCATGATCGCGCTCGGTCTGGCGCTGGCGCGGCCCGACCGCCGCGTAGTCGCTATTCCCGGCGACGGCGACATGCTGATGGGCCTTGGCAGCCTCGCCACGATCGGCGTCAAGCAACCGAAAAATCTTGTCGTTGTGGTACTCGATAATGCGCACTACGGCGAGACCGGCATGCAGCCGAGTCATACCGATGCCGGCGTCGATTTCGTAGCGATGGCGCTCGCCTGCCGCTTCCGTCAGGCTCGCACTTTGACGCGCATCGAAGAGGTCGCGGAGGCGCGGAAATTGCTGCACACCGGCGAAGGGCCAATTCTCGTCAACGCCAAGATCAAGCCGGAAGACGTGCCGCGGGTGCTGCCGCTGCGGGACGGACACGCCATAAAGCAGCGCTTCATCGCGGCATTGAACGTTGCCTGATCGCGGTCGCCACGTGCTTTAGCATTTGCGAAAGAACTTGTAGATCTCCGGACGCTGCATCCAGATCAGCTGAAACGTCAAGCCGCCGTGCGCGTCGATCCATTTGCGGATGTCTTGCGGATAAATCCGCAGCAACTGCTCGGTGACGAACGGAAAGGTCCCGGCGTGAAAGCCGAACGCCGCATCCGGCGTAACGCAAATGTCTTTGCGTGGAAAGTAACCGGTCAACAAGGTGCAGGCGGAAGCGCAGAGGCCGACGACGCGAACGTTGACTTTTTGCGCGGCGAGCTTCTCCCATTTCTGCTGGTAGAGAAAGACGAGACCGCCATGGTCGCCGCCGACTTCGATCGTTTCGGCACGCGCCAGCGGCGCGGCGATGATCAGAATGGCCGTCAACGCAACTTGCCAAAATCTCATTTCATTGCCCCGCGCTTGTTCCCGCTGCTTTCGCCGCCTGTTTGACCGCCGCGACAATCTCCGGATAGGCGGCGCAGCGGCAGAGATTCCCCGACAGATAGTGGCGAATGTCCTCGTCGCTTGGATCGGGATTGTGCTTGAGCAATTGGTGCGTCATCAGCACGAATCCCGGC
>DASXJB010000093.1:0-8735 GCA_036497645.1 Xanthobacteraceae bacterium | reverse complement strand
CGCCGGATCGACCGGCTCTGCATTACGTGCTGTTCGCCCTCCCAACATTCACATCACATCGAATGTCCGATGCGATCTCGTTCACGCCGCAAGCGCAGCGGGTTCTTTGTAGCGTTCGCCCCTAGCCATCATCGCCCACGCCATCCTGGCGATCTTGTTAGCGAGCGCGATGGCCGCGATCTTCGTTGGTCTGCGCGTCAGCAACGCGGTGAGCCAAGGCCGATGCCTGGTGCCATGGATTTTGGCATAGCGGATCACCGCCAAGGCGCCTGTCGTGAACAGACTGCGCAGATAACGATCGCCTCGTTTGCTGTATTGCCGAGCCTGTCCTTGCCTCCACTCGAGTTCTGCTTAGGGGCGCCAGTATTATCGGCTTATTATTTTTCTCCGGTTTTGCTGCCTCTGCTTCTGGCTCCCACAGTGGCGCGCGACAGCGGGTGTGGCTCGATGTGCTGCTCTATACTGGCCTGCGCCGGGGCGATGCCGTACGCCTTGGCCGCCAGCACGTTCGCGATGGCGTAGCCATGATCAAGACCGAAAAGACCGGAATGCCGGTCACGCTGCCAATTCTGCCAGTTCTCGCCAAAACACTGGCTGCTGGGCCGTGCGGCGATCTAACTTTTATCGCGGGCGCAAGCGGTCGGCCGTTCACCAAGGAATCATTCGGCAATGAGTTTAGAGAAGCTTGCCGAGCAGCAGGCGTGCCGGGATCAGCGCATGGTGTTCGCAAAATCGCCGCCACACGCGCAGCCAACGCTGGGGCTACGGTTGCGCAGCTCGAAGCGATTTTCGGCTGGCAAGGCGGCACGATGGCGACGCTCTATACCCGCGCCGCTGATCGGCAGCGGCTAGCGCTGGAAGGAATGCATATGCTGGCGAACAATTATCGAACTTCTATCGCCGCACCTCGTGAAAAGGTGCGGCGGAAAACTCAGAAAGAATAAGCAAATCAGGTGATTAATTTTTTGGTGGTGCGGTCGAGAGGACTCGAACCTCCACGGGTTGCCCCGCTAGCACCTCAAGCTAGTGCGTCTACCAATTCCGCCACGACCGCATGTGGGGTGGCTCGCCCGGAGGGAGCCGAACGCGCAGGCTGCGGATGTAACAGCTAGGCTGCGGCCGGACAAGGCCGCGCTTGGCACCCCGCTCATGGAGCCAAGCCCCTGTCGCGCCCGCGATTTCGGCGGCGCGCGGCGGCCCTATCCTGCGCTATTCTCCGCATATAGCGATGTAAATAGAGCGCGACTAAGTTTAGGCGATCATGGACCAGACGGCGAACACGCGCGGCGACATGACCATCGGCCTCCCGCCTGCGCCCCGCTCAGCGCCGGTCGAGTGGCGCATCAGCGCTGAGGCTGTCGGCTACGATCATGCGCTCGCGGTTATGGCGGCGCGCGTGGCGGCGATCGCGGATGGCGCGGCTCCGGAGCTCGTTTGGCTGTTGGAGCACCCTGCCCTCTACACCGCCGGCACCTCGGCACAGCCTGAAGAGCTAATCGAGGCGCGTTTCCCGGTGCACAGCGTCGGCCGCGGCGGCCAATTCACTTATCATGGCCCGGGCCAGCGCGTCGGCTATGTCATGCTCGATCTCAAACGGCGTGCGCCAGACGTGCGCCGTTTCGTTGCCACGCTGGAAGAATGGATCATTCGCGCGCTCGCCCGGTTCAACGTGCGCGGCGAGCGGCACGGCGACCGCGTCGGGGTCTGGGTGCGCCGCCCCGATAAAGGGCAAGGCTTTGAGGACAAGATCGCCGCGATCGGGGTCCGCGTGCAGCGCTGGGTGACCCTGCACGGTTTTGCACTCAATGTCGCACCCGATCTGTCGCACTTCGCCGGCATCGTGCCGTGCGGCGTGTCCGACGCCCGCTACGGCGTCACCTCGCTCGCGGAGCTCGGCTGTGCGGCTTCACTTTCCGACGTGGACGCGGCGCTCCGCGCAGAATTCACGCCGCTGTTCGGCGCAGTCGCGCAGGGTCAGGCGCTGCGCAGCACCGAGAACAATTCGTCCCCGCGGCGCAACGCGATTTCATCGGGCGTCGCCTCGCGCTGATCGATGGCGTCGACCCGAGCGCCGGGCGGACCGCGCCGGCATTGCGCAATCATCGCGGCAACGTCATCTTCCGGTCCCCTGAACACCGCCTCGACCGAACCGTCGCGACAATTACGCACCCAGCCTTCAAGTCCGCGCTCGAGCGCGGTGACCTCCGTCCAAGCGCGATAGCCAACGCCTTGCACGCGGCCGTGAATGACAACATGCCGGTGCACCGTCACGCGAATTCTCCGAGGCTGCGATGCCCGGCGCTGAGCGCTTGCCTGGGCAGCCAGCGCTGCAAGGAAGCTACATAGTCTGCCGGCAATTCGCATTCGCGCGCGGCCGCCACCACGATTTCCATGTAGCCCGGCCGCGGTACGCCGCGCGGACGCGCTCGCGCGACATAGACGAGAGCGCGCCGCCGCCCGCCGGCAACAACAATCGGCAGCATTACCGCCCGATAAAGTCCGGCTCCGATATTCTCCCACAAATCAAGCGTGATCCGGTCGCGCGCTGTGAGCCGCCAGAGGAGCCCATACACGCAGCCGCGGGGATGCGGCGCGACCGAGGCGTAACCATCCGCGGTGACGAGGAAGCGGTAGTCTTTAAGGCGGCCAACGCCAAGCGCGACGGCCTCCGGCGCATGCTTGCGCATCACCGCGCGATGCATGTTCGAGCCATAGGCGAAATGCAGCATTGGGACTGATCTTAACGCAGTCCGCTCACGGCTGTGCCGTGCTTGTTCGCGTCGCGGTCCACAGCGTGAAGAACAAGGCGACCAGCACCGGCACAAAGGCGAACAGGGTCAGAATAACAACCACGATCCAGGTCAGGTCGTATTGCATCGGACCCGTGAGCGTCATCACGACGTAAAGCAACAAAACGAGCTCGAGTGCGCCGGTCGCGCTGGCATTGCCTAATGAGCCGGCTTCCGAACCAGCAAAGAAGTTCGTCGCCAGGAGCAACAGCAAAACCAGCGAGAGCACGTAAAGCAGCGCAACTGCAATCGCCAAGCCCTCGCCGCGGCCGGCGTCGTGGAGACGCTTGGCATGCAAGACAAACCACAGCCAGGTCAGCGCCGCCTGCGCCGCGGCGAACATCCACAATCCGACGCGCGCGGTCACGTCCGGCACCGTGAGCCAATGCGACAGCGCGCCGGCGATATAGATCGCGACAATGGCCGCCAGGAAAGGCTGCGGCCGCAGCCGCCCTTGCGGTGAGATCAGGGTTAACGCGTGCATGCTCCCGTTCCCGCCACCTTGGCTGACGGCTTGAGCTTACGCAAACTCCATCACGACGGCATCGACCGCGACGCTGTCACCTTGTTTTACGCGAATTTTTTTGATCACGCCGTCGCGCTCGGCACGCAAGACGTTTTCCATCTTCATGGCCTCGATAACGGCCAATGTTTCGCCGGTCTTGACCTCCTGGCCCTCGCTCACCGCAAGCGAGACCACAAGACCAGGCATCGGGCAACGCACCGCCTTTTCGCTGCCGGAAAGCTTCTTCAGCGGCATCAGCCGGGCATAGGCGGCTTCGCGTTCCGTATAAACGAAGGCCTTCACTTCAAAGCCCCGGTGGGCGAGCTCAAAACCGTTGGGGATCATGCGGACATGCATGGCGATGCGCTGTTCATCCATCGTTCCGGCCCAGACCGGCATGCCAGGGACCCAGTCCGAGGCCAGGCTGTGTAGGTCGCCGTCCTCAAAGGTGACGACGATCGCGTTGTCTTGGCGCTCGACGTCGGCGTGGATTTCGTCTGGGCCGAGCCAGATCGCGCGACGCCGTTCGCGCGTGAGCGCCGTGTTCAGCTGGCCCGATATTTTGCGTTTGCGTTCGCCGAGCACATGATCGATCGCGGCGGCGACTGCGGCGATGGCGCGCGCGACCTCGCCTTGCGGCGGTGTGCGTTCAAAACCACGAGGAAATTCCTCGGCAATGAAAGCCGTACTCAGCTTGCCGGCGCGCCAGCGTGGATGCTGCATAATCGCGGCGAGGAACGGGATATTGTGGCGGATGCCCTCGATGGTGAAGGCGTCGAGCGCTTCCGCCTGTGCGTCGATCGCCTCAAGCCGTGTTTTTGCGTGCGTCACGAGCTTGGCGATCATCGGATCGTAGTAGAGCGAAATTTCGCCACCCTCGATCACGCCGGTGTCGTTGCGTACCGTCACTCCGCCGCGGACCTCCTCGGGCGGCGGGCGGTAGCGCACCAGCCGACCGACCGACGGCGCAAAATTGCGATATGGATCC
This sequence comes from Xanthobacteraceae bacterium, assembly GCA_036497645.1. GTDB lineage: Bacteria > Pseudomonadota > Alphaproteobacteria > Rhizobiales > Xanthobacteraceae > BOG-931. The sequence continues at coordinate 4,453 of DASXJB010000093.1, read as the reverse complement.
TCGGCATAAATCCGAGACTCCACCGCCCAGCCCGACCATCTTATGTCGCCCTGTTTGAGTTTGAGCGGCTCACCGGCGGCGACGCGGATCATCTGTTCGACGAGGTCAATGCCGGTGACAAGCTCGGTCACCGGATGTTCGACCTGCAACCGGGTGTTCATCTCCAGGAAATAAAAGCTGCGATCCTGTCCGGCCACGAATTCGACCGTGCCGGCTGAGTCGTAACTTACGGCTTTGGCCAGTGCGACAGCCTGGTCGCCCATCTGTTTGCGCGTTTTATCGTCCAGGAGCGGACTCGGCGCCTCCTCGATGACCTTCTGATTGCGGCGCTGGATCGAGCATTCGCGTTCGCCGAGATGGATCACGTTGCCGTGCTTATCGCCAAGCACCTGGATTTCGACATGTCGCGGATCGGTGATGAACTTCTCTAGAAAAACCCGATCGTCGCCGAAACTCGATTTCGCCTCGGAGCGCGCGCGGGCAAAATTCTCCTTAACCTCCGCTTTGTTGAAGGCGATGCGCATGCCCTTGCCGCCGCCGCCGGCCGAAGCCTTGATCATCACCGGAAAGCCAATCTGCTCGGCGATAGTCACGGCCTGCTTGTCGTCTTCGATCACGCCAAGATGGCCGGGAACTATTGAGACTTTGGCACGCGCCGCAGCTTTCTTTGACTCAATCTTATCGCCCATCGCCGCGATCGCTTTGGCGTTCGGGCCGATAAAGACGATGCCGGATTGGGCCAGCGCCGTGGCGAATGCGGCCCGCTCGGAGAGGAATCCATAGCCGGGATGCACTGCCTCGGCTCCACTTTGCTTGCAGGCGGCGACGATCTTTTCAATGTCGAGATAACTCTGCGCGGCGGGCGGCCGCCCGATTGCGATTGCCTCATCCGTCATCTCGACATGCAGCGCATCGCGATCTGCATCCGAATAGACCGCGACCGTCGCTATGCCCATGCGCCGCGCGGTCTTGATGATGCGGCAGGCGATCTCGCCGCGATTAGCAATCAGGATTCGCTTGAACATGCCACTATGAATCCTGCGACTTTGTTCGGCGGCGCCGACCTGGAAAGGTCATTGCGTCCCTCTTCTTTTCATTCAGTCGACGTGCACGTTGGCTTTCTCGATGACCAGTCGATAGGTCACAAGTTCGCGCTTGATCCTGGCATCGAGCTCAGCCGGCGTCGACGGAATGGTCGACACCCCGCCGGCGGCAAAGCGTACTTTGACGTCCGGCATGCTGAGGATTTCGATCACCTTGGCTGACAACTTCTGGATGATCGGCTGCGGAATTGCTTTAGGCCCAAGTAGCGCTGTCCAGTTTGAAATGTTGATATCGCCGGCTCCCTCTTGCGCGAGCGGCGGCCATTCCGGATTGAGCGGCGAACGTTCGCCTGTGGTTATTCCCAATATGCGAATCTTGCCGCTCGATACGTGGGGGGCCGCAGTCGAGCTTGCGATGATGGCAAGCGGAATGTCGCCGGCGACCAAGGCCTGGACCGCCGGCGCGCCGCCCTTGTACGGTACGTGAGTGAATTTTGTGCCGGTATTGAGCGCGATCGATTCCAGCACCAGATGATTGATGCTGCCGTATCCGGGCGTGCCGATATTGAGCATACCTGGCTGCGCTTTCGCGGCGGCGATGACATCGGCCAGCGTCTTGTATGGCACCTCGCCGTTGGCCGCGAGCACCAGCGGCGCGTCGCTCACTGCAGAGACCGGCGCGAGATCCCGGTCGACCTCGTAGGGGACGTTCTTGAACAGCGACGGATTAATGGTGACGTCGCCGGCGGTGGCCATGACCAAGGTGTAGCCATCGGGCGTTGCCCGTGCGGCGTCCGTCACGGCGATGAAGCCATTGCCGCCGGGCCGGTTCTCGACAATGACCTGCCGCCCCCACGCTTCAGTCAGCTTGCCGGCGACAATTCGCGCAGCAATGTCTGAAATGCCCCCGGGCGCGTAAGGCGACAGGATGTGGATCGGCCGTGTCGGATAATCCTGTGCAAGCGCGCGCCCCATAGCGAGTGCCGAGAACAGCGCGAAGTGCATCAGCGCAATTGCCCCGATACGTTTCATCTTGCGCTCCCGAATTGGCTTGCCATTTTCGTCAGCGCCACCACAGTGAAAGGATCAGCGCCAGCGCCAGCAGTGCGGCAACGCCCTGCCAAAATCTTAACGGCGAACGCTCGTAGAGCGTCTGCGGCCGGCGTGCGGCCGCTGGCGCGCGCGACGGTCCCGCCTCCATCTCGAGCGCAAATTCCATCACGTCGCGAAAGCGCTCGGCCGGATCATGGGCGATCGCGCGTCCGAGCGCAGCCTGCAGCCAAGCCGGCAAGTCAGGGCGAAGGTCCGCCAGCGGCGTTGGTCGGTTGCGGCGGGGCTGGCTCACCGCGTCGAGATTGCCATAGGGAAATTCGCCGGTGAACGCCCGAAACATCGTGACGCCGAGCGCATAAATATCAGTGCCCTCGTTGCCCGGCTCGCCGGCGAGCATTTCCGGCGCCATGTAAGCCATCGTGCCGGGAATATCCTCAGGCGGGAAATCCTCCAGGCCCGGCACGCGCACCACGCCGAGATCGATCAGCTTGAGTGAGCCTTCGCCTTCGAGGATGACGTTGTCCGGCTTGATGTCGCGATGGATGATGCCAGCGCGGTGCAGTGCGGCGACACCGCGAGCGAGTTTGATCGCGATATTGCGACCCTCCTCGAGGCCGACCAGCGGCCGGCGCGCCAGCCGCGTCGACAACAGTTCGCCTTGGTAGAGCGGCATGACAGTGTAGAGGCAGGTCTGCCGCCCTGGCGGCAGTTCGATGATCCGGCCGATCCACGGACTGTTGACGCGCGCGCCGACCCAAGCTTCGCGCACGAATGCGGCGTGGTAGGTCGCCGCGGCGGCGACCTGGGGCTTTGGAAATTTGAGCGCCACCTCGCCGCCCTCGACTTCATCCATTGCGCCGAACAGGCGGGTGTAGCGCCCGTCCGAGATCAACACTTTCAGGACAAAGCCGTCCACGGTCTGGCCATCGATCGGCACCGGGATCAGCGGCAATTGCATAATGTCGGCGCCGACCGTCGCGGAATCCACCGAAGGCAGCGCGACGATGTCGAGAACGAGCGCGGTGCAATTATCCGTGCTGCCGGATTCAAGTGCCGCGGCGATCAGTGCGCGGGCGGAATCATCGGATGCGGATCGGTCGCGCAGAATGTCGGCTATGGTTTCTGCGCTCAGGACACCGTGCACGCCGTCGCTGCAGAGCAGAAATCGATCATGTAACGCGACCGGATGGGCCGCATAGTCGAGCCGCACTTCGGTTTCCACGCCAAGCGCGCGATTGAGGATATTGGATCGGCCGCCGGCGTCATCGCGTACGTGATCCGTGGTCAGGCAGGTGAACCGATCGCCGCGCAAGCGATAGGCGCGCGTGTCGCCGACATGCAGGATATGCGCGATGCGGCTGCGCAGCACCACCGCCGTGAAGGTGCAGCCCATCCCGCTCAGCTTGTTGTCGCGGCGGCCTTGCGAAAAAATCCAGCTGTTGAGGGCATTGAGGACCGTCGCCCCCGCACGACCGACTTCCATGGTTTCAGGCAGATCGCAGAAACCATCAAGAAATCCACGTACGGCGGTTTCCGCAGCCACACGGCCGCCTTTGGAGCCGCCGATGCCGTCGGCAATCGCGGCAATGGTGTCGCGGCGAGGCTTGGGCAATTCCATGCCGAAAACCACGCCGGCAAAATCCTCGTTGCGTTCACGCGGGCCTGTCTCGGAGGCAAAGCCCACGCTCGCTTTGATCGCGGGCGTCACTTCAGGCATGGCCGCCGCTCCAGGGGCGCGGCGGCAAGCGCTCCGAGAGTTGAGACGCCGGAAGTAAAGTCAAAAATGTCACGTCGACACCGCGGACACGACCTTAATTTTCGAGCTTGCAACGATCAAAAAGGAAATAGCCGCCGGTGCTCGAGGCAATGACCACGGTGAGATTTCCGGATTTGCGGTCAAGCGAGTAATTGCCGCCATCAGAGACGTCGTGCCACGAAATTGTAGCCTCGGTGATGCGCGCCGGATAGGAGTCGACGGTGCTGTGCTCGTAATCGATCCGGATCTGCCAGTGCGCGCCGCTGGCCGGATTGGTGCAGGCGACGGCACTTTCGGCTGCCTCCGCGACGCTGTACCCCCCGCTCATCCACAAGACCGCCCAGCCAAGGCACCCCAGGGCCACCGCCAATGGCCGTCCTAGCACCTTACCCCTCCCCATTACGTCTGCCCATTTTATGTTCATGCTGCGAAGTTTCTAGTCAGCGGCCGCCCGATTCCCTGCCATCCGATGGCAAAATCTGGTCAGGTAACGACCGCTTAACTGGCATATTTTTTGCGACCGCTCAAACGTCGGCCCGTGTGCCGTCGGCGCACTGAGGGCATCTTTATTGGGGAAAGGCGGGAAAGGCACATGGCACTC